>JADCDI010000040.1 GCA_020251025.1 Rhodobacter sp.
AGGTTGCCGAACTCCAGGTCCGCATAGGCGTCCTCAACGGCTACACCGCGCTCGGCATCCCCGTCACAGAGGCCGTGGGATAAGTCTGTCCGGGGAAAGGGGTACCTCGGTCGTCAGGTGATTTGCGCAACAGAGCCCTTCTCATGGATCAACGCATGGCACGAACGCAGCGACGCGAGGGGGCGACCCGACGGGATCGAGCTGATCGTCCCGGACTGGTTCTATCGCGCCGTCCTCGACGACGCGCTGATCCTGACTATCGATCGTGCCTATTTTGATCTGACAGGCGGCCTTGACCGTTGGCTCTATCGCCTGGTGCGCAAGCATGGCGGGCGGCAGGCGGGCGGCTGGCGCTTCGATTTCCGTCACCTGCATCAGAAATCCGGAAGCCTGTCACCCTTCAAGCGCTTCGCCTTCGAGCTGCGCGACATCATCCGCCGCCAGCCGCTGCCCGGCTATGTCCTCTTCGCCGAGGTCGAAACCGGTGGCCGCATGCTGCTGGCCTTCGAGCCTGCCGCGCCCTGTGGACAAGCTGTGAATGGCCTCGTGCCATCGGGAACCCGGACTATCGTGCCATCGGGAACCCCAAGCTCGTGCTATCGGGAACCGAAACCGCGCTCAACCACATGCACCACAACAGAAAATCGCGCCCTTAACTCAGAGTCTAACAAAGATTCTAACCTTGAAGAGCGCAGGACCGCTGTCGAAACCCTCATCTCGCGGACCGGTGCCGCGTTGAAGGCACGGCATCGCCACAGGGGAAGCGGAGGCGATGCAGCCTCGGCGAAAGAGCCCGAACTCCCGCTCGGCAAGCCGGGGGCACCCCCGTGATCCGCGCGCTCCACAGCCCGAAAGGCGGGGTCAGGAAGCCCACCTTCGCCTTCGATCTCGCCCTCGGGTTTCCGGGACGCGTCGAGGGTTCGGCCGGGCAGACCAGCAAGACCGTCGGCACAATGCCGCGCAGCTTGCTCGGTCGGGGTCTTTCCGCTGCAGAGAGAGCCCTGTCATGACTGGCAAGCTCCCGCCGCAACGAGACGCACACACGACGCACGACCGACCCACTGCGTCGATCACCTGGGTTGATCTGACGTTCCAGCGACGCCGCGTCGAGCAGTGGATCCGCTTCGGCCACCCGTGCCGGGAACAGGTGATCGATCGGCAAAGACGACGGGTTGGTTTCGCCTCCGGTGCAGTCTTTGCCTGCGTCCGCTGGGCCGGAAACGAGCATGGAACCGTCGCCGTGCGGCTCGTCATCCTGCGCGCTGTCTTCCGCACCGAGCCCTTCCAGACGCTCGGTTTCGTGCATCCCGGTGCCGAAATCCTGCTGCAGCTGGATGGCTGGCCGAGGGTCAAGCGCACCCTGGAAATCATCGACGCCATCGAAGCCCTCGGGATCGATCCGACCGCCGTCGCGCCGGATCATTGGCGTCATGTCCACAATCGCCTCGCGGCCGGGCAGTCCCCGTCGGTCTATTCCTCGGCGCGGCATGCGGCCTGGCTTGCGCGGCGCAGGATCTGGCCATGAAGCGCCCTGTGATCCTCCTCTTGGCCGCGATGGGTCTCGCAGGTCTTGCAGCTCCGTCAATCGCGGTTCTGCCCGCGTGGCTCATCTGGAACGCGTCTGCCAGCGTGTCGCTCGGACTCTACCGGGTCGAGCGCCCGACCGGGCTCGTCATCGGCGACCTCGTCGCGGTCATGCCGCCTGCGCCTCTTGCCGCGTTCATGGTCACGCGGGGCTACATCGGCGCGGATGTCCCGCTGTTGAAGCATGTCGCGGGCCTGCCGGGACAGCGCATTTGCCGCAGCGGCGCGACCATTACCGTCGATGACGTCGTCCTCGGCGAGGCGCTGCCGCGGGATCGGCTCGGTCGCGATCTGCCCGTCTGGCAGGGCTGCAGCCTGCTTTGGGACGGCGAAATCTTCCTCATGAATCGCGAGGTCCGGGACAGCCTCGATGGCCGCTATTTCGGGCCGCTCCCGGCTGACGCCGTCATCGGTATGGCGCGCCCAGTCTGGGTGGCTTCCGAGCCAGCCGAGCCCCGTGACGGGCGCTTCATCCACCCCTGACAGCCCATCCAACCCAAAACACAGGAGACCTGACATGTCACAGATCGGACAGTTCACCCGCGAAGAAACGGGCTTCACCGGTCAGCTCCGGACGCTCACACTCGACCTCTCGCTTGCCCTCGTTCCGGTGGAAAACAGCGAGGCCGAGAACGCACCGGCCTATCGCGTGCATGCCGGTGATGCGGACGGACCGGAGGTCGGGGCCGCCTGGAAGCGCAGCGGCGAGAAGGCCGGCGAGTATCTCTCGGTCCTGCTCGACGATCCCGCCCTGCCGCAGCCGATCCGCGCCAATCTTTTCCGCGACGATGACGCCGGTGCCGCCTGGTCGCTGCACTGGAATCGTCCGAAACCCCGCGAAGACCGGGACTGACGGCCATGCGGCACAGTCATATCGCGGCGCTCGTTTGCGCCCTGTCTTCGTTCAACCATGGCCCCGCCATGGCGCATGCGGAGCCCGTTCCGGCGCAGATCGCGGAGCATCCCCACGGCACTTTCATTGCCGAGGCTGCACAGCGTTTCGGGATCCCGGCACCCTGGATCGTCGCGGTGATGCGCGCCGAAAGCGCCAATGATCCCGGCGCCGTCAGCCACGCTGGAGCTATGGGGCTGATGCAGGTCATGCCTGGCACCTGGGCCGCCTTGCGCGCGCGCCACGGACTTGGGCACGACCCCCATGACCCGCGCGACAACATCCTCGCCGGGACCGCCTATCTGCGCGAGATGTGGGACCGCTACGGCACTATCGCTGCCATGCTCGCCGCCTACAATGCCGGTCCCGGTCGCTACGACGCCTATCTCGAAACGGGGCGTGCCTTGCCGGGCGAGACGCGCGCCTATGTGGCGGCACTCGCCCCTCTTCTCGGCGGCGGGAGAGCATCGGAGGCGCAGATGGTTGCGCAAACTCTGCCGCCGGACTGGCGCGATGCGGCGCTGTTCGTGGCGCGGCGCGATCAGCAAATCGGGTCTGGCCTGCCGGGGAGCGCGCCGGGATCCGCAGCCCCGGCGGACGGGATTTTCGTAACGCTTGGCGAAGGGTCGGGCGGACCATGACCACATGCCCGGCATCGGAATGCTACCGGGAGCCGACAGGTTCGGGGAAGGCACGCCTGGCTGCGATCCCGGCGGCAGAAGCGGAAAGGGCAGGGAAGGCGGAGGGCAAGATAAAGGAAACCGGCACCCCGGGGCGCCGGTTTCCGGGCAAGCCCTTGTCTGCACACTGTTTTCGGGGCGCGGATGTAGCACCCTGTTTTCCGGGCCTTGGTGCCGCGCTCTGCGGCAAGTCCCTGAATTCGCGCTACTATTTGCGGCACTGTGCCCCGTCTTTCGCCCGCAAGCGTCCCTTGATCCCCGGACGGCTCCATGAGCGGCGATGACGAGAACCGGTTCGAGCTGCGGCCGGGGGCCATCCGATCAGACAGTCCGAAAGCGGGCAAGGCCAAGAGCTTTCTGACCCGCGCCAAGAAGCTCGCCCGCCAGCACAGCAACCGACCCGCGCGCGGCGCGGCGCGCGCGCCCTCGGGCGCTTCCCCTGACCCTGCCAATCCGGCCGGGAAGGGAGTGAAGGCGGCGGGACGGCGTGTGGAAGGGGCGGGCGTCCGGCGCGGGCGGGGCGCGGCCTTCGTCCGCGCCCGCGGCCTCTCGGGGGGCTGGCGGCACAGCGCACCGGGCATGCGCCGGGTCGTGATCAAGACCCGCTTTGTCCGGCAGGCGGGCCAGAGCGGGAAGGGGGCCGCCCATCTGCGCTACATCCAGCGCGACGGCACATCCCGCGACGGCGCGCCGGGACGGCTTTATTCCGCGACCGAGGACCAGGCCGACGGCGAGGCCTTCCTCGCGCGGGGACGCGACGATCACCATCAGTTCCGTTTCATCATCGCGCCCGAGGATGCCGCCGAGCTTTCCGATCTGACCGGGCACACCCGCGACCTCATGCGCAGCGTCGAAGCCGACCTCGGCACAAAGCTCGACTGGGTCGCCGTGAACCACCACAACACGGGTCAACGGCGCGCGGTGCCGCCTTGCGGCGCCGGGGTGGTTTCCCTGCGGCGCACATATCGGCTGTATGAAGGTCAACCAGACCACCGAAAGTGTGCAGGCGGGCCGGGGGCGGGACAATGGCAGGCGGCAGGCTTCTGGCCCATCCCCGCTCGTGCAGCGGCGCCATGCCTCCCGGCAGAATGCAGCAGATGTGGAACGCGCGGGGGCTGGCTGACTGCGCAGCGGGAAACATGCCGGCCTGTGCGCGCCTGGCGTATCCCGGCAGCGGCCATTGCCCCGGCCACCGCGCACGGAAACCCTGCCCCGGGCTTTTCTGCGACGCCGCGGGCCTTGGGCATCAGGATCGCGAAACCGGTGGTCGCGTCTGCGGGTCGCCCGGCGGCATGGGGCGTCGCGCACCCCTGTCGCTCATCCGGTGGACCACTGCAGGTTGGCCATGTTCGGGCGTGTCACCGGGTTCTTCATCCGCCGACCCTGTCCACAATCGGGCCACAATCTTGCTGATGTCGCGACGGAAGACCATTTGCTCCGGATGATTTTGATGTTATTAACTGTGGGCGGTTATGACGTTGCGCGGTTGGGATAGTTCGGGATCGGTTTGGTGGCTGTCACAGTCGCATCTCCTGCGGAAAAGGAAAAAATGTACGGGATGCGTGACATGACCGGGTCGGTCGCCGGGGCGCTGTCGGCTTCCCGGCGGCGTGGCGTTACCCTGATCGAAGCTGTGCTTTATATCGCGGTGTCATTGGCGCTGATCGTAGGGGGTCTGGTTTTCTACCAGCAGGCGTCGACGGCGTCCCGGATGAATACCCTTACAACCATGCTGACATCGATCATGGCGGAAACACGCGCCTTCGGGCAGGAGAGCACGTCTGCCGTTCAAGTGGTTAACTATTCCGCGTTACTCATCGCCAGAGGGTCCATCCCCGAGGCCTGGCTGGACAGAACAAGACCGGTCTGGCAGCAAATCCGGCACCCTTGGGGCGGATACATATTGTTTGAATTCTATTTCTCCGCGACCACACCGGGAGGATATGAGGTCGTGGTGACGTTGAACAACTTGCCCCTTCAGGTATGTTCGCGCCTTGCGGCCGTAAGTGACACGGGACGGACCATCTATTCGGGGGGGTTCAGCAGTGCAGGCATTGGTGATGCCCACCCGAACGTCGTCGGTTTGGTCAGCGCTCCCATATCATTGGATACCGCTGCGGCCGCCTGCAGAACAGGAGATACAAACAACGACGGCAGAACCAATGTGGAACAGTTTTTTGAGTTTTCCAGCAACTGACAGCAGATTGAACCAGCCGTGCCAACGCTGGGCATTGTGGATGTCAGAGGAACCGTGGCCTTGCGTCTGCGCGCCCGTTGCCGGGTTCGTCGCCTGATCTTTAGAGTATTACCCCGCTTTTCTTGCTTGACGCCCTTGTCTTGACACCGAAGGCGATGTCTTTGGACGATCAGCCGCAGGATGCGGACCCGGACAGGTATGTTCCGGCCGGCTGCGGTCGCCGCAGGCGGTCGGAGATTCCGGTGCGCGGACCGGCGCAGGGGCCGCTTGTTTCAAAGGATCGGCGACAAAGGACAGAATTTGAGAAATCAATCGTATAGACTGTCCGTGGCGCCCATGATGGATTGGACCGACAGGCATTGCCGGTACTTTCACCGGCTGATGACGCGGCGCGCCATGCTTTATACCGAAATGGTGACGGCTGCGGCGGTGATCCATGGGCCGGGCCCCCGCCTTCTGGACTACAGCCCCGAAGAGCATCCGGTCGCCCTGCAACTGGGCGGGTCCGACCCGCATGATCTGGCGCAGGCCGTGCGCCGGGCGCGGGACTGGGGTTATGACGAGATCAACCTGAACGTCGGATGCCCGTCGGACCGGGTGCAGTCGGGCTGCTTCGGGGCGGTTCTGATGGAACGCCCCGCGCTGGTGGCCGATTGCGTGGCGGCGATGCGCGCCGAAAGCCCGGTGCCGGTGACGGTGAAATGCCGCATCGGCGTTGATGACCAGCAGCCTGCGCGCGCGCTGCCCGGATTTCTGGAACAGGTCAGCGCCGCCGGGGTCACCCATTTCATCATCCATGCCCGCAAGGCCTGGCTGCAGGGCCTCAGCCCAAAGGAAAACCGGGAAATCCCCCCTCTGGATTACCCGCTGGTTCTGGCAATGAAGCGGGCCTTTCCCCACCTGACGATCTGCATCAATGGCGGCATCACCTCGTTGCAGCAGGCGCGCGGCTTTCTGGAACAGGGGCTGGACGGGGTGATGCTGGGCCGGGCGGCCTATCATGACCCGGCGGGCACGCTGATCGGGGCCGATGCCCTGTGGGGCGACGGGCCGGGGCGCGACGCCCTTCAGACCGTCGCGGCGATGCGGCCCTATATCGCGCGGCATCTGGCGGCGGGCGGGCGGCTGCACCAGGTCACCCGCCACATGCTGGGCCTGTTTGCCGGGCGACCCGGCGCGCGTGGCTGGCGGCGGGTGCTGTCCGAAGGTGCCGGCCGCCCCGGGGCGGGACTGGCCCTGATCGATGCCGCATTGGCCGAACTGGCGGTGCATCCCGCAGGCGTCTGACGCGGCCTGCGGCCCGCTCTGGTCTTGGCGGCGCGGGCGGGATATGCCGGAACGGCACATGGGAAAGGTCGCGGGCCGTGCCTGAACTTGCAGCCCTTCTGCCGATGGTGGCCCTGCTTCTGGTGATCGGGGCCTTCGCCGGCGTTATCGCCGGCCTCCTGGGCGTCGGCGGCGGGATTGTTCTGGTGCCCGCCTTCTTTTACGCCTTCGGGCATCTGGGCTATGGCGGTGGGCAGCTGATGCAGGTCTGTGTCGCCACCTCGCTGGCCACCATTGTCTTTACCTCGGTGCGTTCGGTTCTGGCGCACAACCGCAAGGGCGCGGTTGACTGGGCGATCCTGCGCGGCTGGGCCCCCTTTATCGTGGCCGGAGCCATCCTTGGCGTGCTGGCCGCGTCATCGCTGAAATCCGCCGCCCTGCAGGCCATCTTCGGGGCGCTGGGGCTGGGTGTCGGGCTTTACATGGCTTTCGGGCGCGCAGACTGGCGGCTGGGGCAGGCGATGCCGGGCGGGGCGGCGCGCGTCGTGCTGGCCGGTTCCGTCGGCTTTGTGTCGGTGCTGATGGGGATCGGCGGCGGCACCTTTGGCGTGCCGCTGATGTCGCTTTACGCCGTGCCGATCCACCGCGCCGTTGCCACCGCTTCGGGGTTCGGCATCCTGATTGCGCTGCCGTCAGTCATCGGCTTTCTGCTGTTGCCGGTGGCCGACGGCCCGCCCTATACTGTGGGGGCTGTCAACCTGCCGGCCTTTCTGATCGTCATGGCCACGACGGTGACGACCACCCCCTGGGGGGTCAGGCTGGCCCATGCGATGGACCCGAAACCGCTGAAACGCGTCTTTGCCCTGTTCCTGACGATCATCGCGCTGAACATGCTGCGCAAGGCGGCAGGGTGGTGACCGGGGCGCGCGGCTGGGCCCGCCTTGGCCCGTTGCCCGGCCTGCGGGCCTGGGCCGAAGCGGCACTGCCGGCAGCGCGTGGCCACATCGCCGCAGGCACCGAAGCCTGGCGCTGCGGCGGCACCTGGCTTGCCGGGGTTGATGCCCTGCCCAACGGGGAAAGCGGTGGGATCGCGGGGGCAGAACTGCCCCCGGCGCTGCTGTCAGGCCTGCCCTGGCAGCCCGCAACATGGCACCGGGCGCAACTGTCCACGCTGCGCCCGGGCTATCCGCAGCCCTGGGACGGCGAAAGCGAGGCCGCCTTCCGCTTCCGCCGGGACCGTGATGCCGCCCATGTCGACGGCCTTCTGCCCGTCGGGCCGGACCGGCGGCGGATGCTGCGCGAGGCGCATGCCTTCATCCTGGGCCTGCCCCTGACCGAAGCCGATCCTGCGGCGGCCCCGCTGGTGGTGTGGGAAGGCAGCCAGGACATCATCCGCCGTGCCTTCACGGCGGCGCTGGCACCGCATCCGCCCGAAACCTGGGGCGACATCGACCTGACAGAGCCGTATCACGCGGCCCGGCGTCAGAGTTTTGCGACCTGCCCGCGCGTCCTGCTGCCCGCCCGGCCGGGCGAAGCCCTGCTGCTGCACCGGATGATCCTGCATGGCATGGCCCCCTGGGCCGAAGGGGCCACCGCCGCGCCCGAGGGGCGGATCATCGCCTATTTCCGGCCCGGGTTTGACCGCATGGCAGATTGGCTGGAAGCCGCCTGACGGTCAGCGGCCCGCACGGCCCATACGGCCACCGCGCCGCCTGGCCAGACGCGGTGCCCGCGCGGGCAGGTCGGCCATCACGGTTGCGCGTGCCTCGGGCGTCAGGCGTGACCAGGCGGTGATTTCCTCGATCGTGCGCAGGCAGCCGACGCAGATCCTTTCTTCGGGATGCACCACGCAGAGCTTGACGCAGGGCGACGGGATCCCGTCGCGTTTCCAGACCTCGTCCGTCACGCCTTCTGCTCCCGCATCAGATACCCCAGACGGTCCAGCGCCCCTTGCAGGATAAACCCTGCCGCGACATGGTCGATCACCTCAGACCGACGCTTTCGCGACGTATCCGCCTCCAGCAGGGCGCGTTCTGCCGCCAGGGTGCTCAGTCTTTCATCCCAAAAGCCGATGGGCAAGGGGGTCAGGCGGCCCAGATTGCGGGCGAATGCGCGCGTCGCCTGGGCGCGGGGGCCTTCGCTGCCGTCCATGTTGCGCGGCAGGCCAAGGATCAGCCCGGCGATGCCCCGTGCGGTGACCAGCGCCAGCAGGGCCGCGGCATCTTCGGTGAACTTCACGCGGCGAAGGGTGGACAGCGGCGTTGCCACCTGGCGGCGCAGGTCCGACACCGCGATGCCAATGGTCCTGTCGCCCAAATCAAGCCCGGCCAGCGCCCCGGCGGCGGGCAGGGCGCGCAGAAAGGCGTTGAAATCATCCTCGACGGTCATTCGGCCACCCCGGCCTGCGTGGCGGCGGCGCGGAGCACCTCAAGGTCTGCCGCACGGCCGCCAAAGAGCTGCTGCGCCTCGGCCCAGATCGCGCGGGCGCGGCCGGTTTCCCCCAGCACGCCATAGGCCCTGATCAGGCGGGCCCATTCCCCGGCGCTGCCGCCCTGCGTCGCCAGACGGTCGCTGAGCCCTGCCACCATGCCGCGCACCATCTCCTGCCGCTGTTCCGGCGTCATCGCGGCGGCGGCCGCAACGGCATCGGCATCCGGGCCGGGGGCCGTGTCTGCCGCATCGGGCAGCGCGTAATTGTCTTCGCCCGCTTCGCTGGCCACCTTCATCAGCTGCGCGCGCAGCGGGGCGACCCAGGGGTCGCCGGGAAGCGACCGGTCCAGCAGCGGCGCCCACAGTGAAAAGGTCCGGTCGGGCCTGCCCACCTGGGCAAACATCAGGCCCGCGTAATAGGTGGCAGTCCCGTTCAGGGGATCGCGCTCAAGGGCGCGGTTGATCTCTTGCTCGGCCTCGGGCGAGACATAGCCCCCCGCACCCAGAATCATCATCTCGGCCAGCATGGCGTGATCGTCGGCGCTGACGGCATCGCCCAGGATGGCGATGACCCGTCTTTGTGCCGCCGCCGCCGCCGCGTAATTGCCAAGGCCGGATTCGTTGCGCGCCAGCAGGCGGTGCCCTTCCAGATCGTCGGGGCGGTCCTTCAGCGCGCTGCGCAACTGGTCCATCAGTGCCGAAAAGGCAGGGTCAACAGGGCCGGGGGCCGGCGCGCGGGCGGCTGCGGCGGCCTCTGCCGCAGCCTGCGACGGGCGGGTGCGATAGACCTCCTCCGAGGCCGCAAGCCGCGCGGCGATCGGCAGGTCGGGATAGCCGGGCGCGCCGAGGCGGGCATAGGTCCAGACCCCGCCCAGCATCACCGCCGCCATGAGACCCGCCATGGCAAGCGTGACCCGGCGGGGGGGCGCGTCAGCCCCGGCCCCGGCCCCGCCGCTCAGGGCGCGGTCCGCCTCCAGCACCCGGCGCGCCACTTCGGTGCGCAGCCGCCCGGCCTCGGCGGGGGCGATGACGCCGCGGGCCAGGTCGCGGTCCACCTCGCGCAGCTGATCACGGTAGACCCGCAGGTCATAGGCCGCCGGCGGCCCGTCCCCCGCGCGCCCGTGCAGCAGTGCCAGCAGCAGAAGCGCCGTTACCGCAAGACCGATCCCTGCCGCCGCAAGCCAGAATGCCATGGTGCCCCCTTTAACAGGGCTTGATGTAATCGCTGGCCGCCATGGGCAAAAGGTGCAATCTTTTGTCCGGGCGTGGCCGCGTGTCGCATTTTTCCCGATTGCGCCGCTTGTGGCGGCGGATAAGACTGTATCCTGTTCCACAGCCGATCACACAGGCACAGCGACCGGGCCGCCCATGACACGCTATTCCGCTTTCGCCATCGCCCGCGAGGCGCTGCGCAACCATCAGGGCTGGCAGCGCGCCTGGGCCAGGGCCACACCGAAGGCGCGCTATGATGCGGTGATCATCGGGGCCGGGGGCCATGGCCTGGCCACGGCCTATTACCTTGGCCGGAATCACGGCATCACCAATGTCGCCGTGATCGAAAAGGGCTGGCTGGGCGGCGGAAACACCGGGCGCAACACCACGATCATCCGGTCGAACTATCTGCAGGACCCGTCGGCGGCGCTGTATGAAAAGGCGCGCAGCCTGTATGAGACGCTGAGCCAGGAGCTGAACTACAACGTCATGTTCAGCCCGCGCGGGTTGTTGATGCTGGCCCAGACCCATCACGAGGTGCGCGGCTATCTGCGCACCGTGCATGCCAACATGCTGCAGGGGGTGCAGACCGAATGGATCGGGCCGGACCGGGTGAAGGACCTGGTGCCGATCATCAATATCGACGGGCCGCGCTATCCGGTTCTGGGGGCGCTTTATCAGGCGCGCGGCGGCACGGCGCGGCATGATGCCGTGGCCTGGGGCTATGCCCGGGCCTGTTCGGCGATGGGCATGGACATCATCCAGCAGTGCGAGGTGACGGGCGTACGCGCCGAACATGGCAAGGTGACCGGGGTAGAGACGACCAAGGGTTTTATCGCCACCCCGAAACTGGGCATCGTCGTGGCGGGCCATTCCGGCCAGGTCGCCGGAATGGCGGGCTTCCGCCTGCCGGTCGAGGCGGTGGCGCTGCAGGCGCTGGTGTCAGAGCCGATCAAGCCCTGCATGGATGTGGTCGTGATGGCCAATACCGTGCACGGCTATATGAGCCAGTCCGACAAGGGCGAAATGGTGATCGGCGGCGGCACCGACGGGTTCAACAACTTCACCCAGCGCGGCAGCTTTCACCATATCGAGGAAACGTTGCGCGCCCTGATCGAGACCTTTCCGATGATCTCGCGCCTCAAGATGCTGCGCCAGTGGGGCGGCATCGTGGACATGACCGGCGACCGGTCCCCCATCATCTCCAAGACCCCGCTGGGCAACTGCTTCATCAACTGCGGCTGGGGCACCGGCGGGTTCAAGGCGATTCCCGGCTCCGGCTGGGCCATGGCAGAGCTGATGGCAAAGGGCGAGCCGGGGCCGCTGGCGGCGGATTTCGGGATGGAGCGGTTCCGCGAGGGGCGGTTCATTGATGAGTCAGTGGCGGCGGGGGTGGCGCATTGACGATACGTGCCGCCTTTCTTCCCGATTTTGACCGTCGGCAAAATCGGGACGCGCCTGCCCCCCGCGGGCTGGCGCGTTCCGCGCCGCCGGGGCAGCCGCGCCCCGATCCCGGCCTTCGTGCGGGCTGCGGGCCCCTTGGCTTCCGGCTTGCGCCGTCAGCCAACCGCCCCGCGCGACCCTCCACCGGAGGGTCGCTTTCGCGGGTCGGGGCGCTGCCAGACAGCAGGCCTGTCGTTTGTCGTTCGGTTGCGGTTCCCGAAGCATGGTCAGGTACGGGTCAGGGCAGGGGGGGCGCATTGATGGCTGCGTCTGCGCAGGCTTTACCGGTCAGTGAAATCCTGCCGCGCTTGGCTTTGCGCGGCTGTTGTCCGCAATTCCATCTCTTGCCGGATATTCGTTTTGACCCTGTCTGCATGGGTCTGAACGGGACGCCGGATGCGGCCAGACCGGAACGGATCGGCATGGCGCGTAAGCCAAAGAATGACCAACACCACGGCCAACCCAAGCCAAAGCGGCCAGGGCAGAGCGAAATCAGCCAAGGTTCCGATATTTCCCATACGCCGGATGTCGGAATGGAAACAGCTTTCGTCAAGTGCCCCGCCCGCTTGCCTCCTCCCGCAGTGTTCAATCTCATCCGCACAGATATCCTCGGGGGCTGCCAATTGTTCGCCATCGGCGCAACAATCAATTGGCTGCGGGGGCAGACAGCCGCCCGGCCTGACCCCATACGCAAGGCTTTGTCATGCTTCTCCTGACCTGCCCCTACTGCGGCATTGCCGCCGAGGAAACCGAACTTGCCCCCGGCGGTGAGGCGCATCTCAAGCGCTTTGGCCCCGGATCGTCGGATGACGATTTCGAGGCCTACATGTTCGCGCGCAAGAACCCCAAGGGCGTGCATTTCGAACGCTGGCGGCATGCCTATGGCTGCGGCAAGTGGTTCATGGCCGCGCGCTGCACCGCCACGCTGGAGGTGTTCGGCACCTATCCCGCGCAAGTGCCCGGCCCGCCGCCCGAAATCATCGCCCGGATCAAGGCCCGCCGCCCCGGCTGGTCCCCCGGATGACCCGCTGCCATCCCCCCCTCCCATCCTCCCCCACAAGGGGGGAGGGGCCGGTTGCGCCGCCCTGCGCCGTCGGCCCACACACCCTCACGACGCTGCCTACCCGCGCCTCCCTCCCCCCTTGTGGGGGAGGGATGGGGTGGGGGGTCGTCCGCCAAGCCGCAGGAATACGAGCATGAGCACCCGTCTGGCCCAGGGCGGCCGCCTGATCGACAGGTCCGCCGCCGCCGAATTCACCTTCAACGGCAAGCGGTTGCGCGGCTACCGGGGCGATACGCTGGCCTCGGCGCTTTTGGCCAATGACCAGATGCTGGTCGGGCGCAGCTTCAAGTACCATCGCCCGCGCGGCATCATCGGGTCCGGTCCGGAAGAACCCAATGCGCTGCTGAACCTGGGGCAGGGCGGCCGGCTGGAACCCAATCAGCGCGCCACCACGACCGAACTGTTCGACGGGCTGGTCTGCGCCAGCCAGAACCACTGGCCCAGCCTGGAGTTTGACCTTGGGGTGGTGAACAACGCCCTGGCGCGCTTTCTGCCCGCCGGGTTCTATTACAAGACCTTTATCCACCCGCGCGCCTTCTGGAAACATGTGTTCGAGCCGGTCATCCGCAAGGCGGCCGGCCTTGGCAAGGCACCGAAGGACCGCGATGCGGACCGCTATGAACAGGCCTATGCCTTTTGCGACGTGCTGGTGATCGGCGGCGGGATTGCCGGGCTGGAAGCGGCCCTTGTAGCGGCCCGTGCGGGCCTGCGCGTCATGCTGCTGGAACAGGCCGCCCATTGGGGCGGGCGCGCGCCCGTGGACGGGCTTCGGATCGACGGCAAGCCGGCGCAGGA
Organism: Rhodobacter sp.; assembly: GCA_020251025.1. GTDB lineage: Bacteria > Pseudomonadota > Alphaproteobacteria > Rhodobacterales > Rhodobacteraceae > Aliitabrizicola. The sequence continues at coordinate 13,563 of JADCDI010000040.1, forward strand.
CTGGGTGGATGCCGCCGTGGCCACCCTTGCCGCGATGGACAGGGTCACCCTGCGGCTGCGCTGCACCGGGGCCGGGGTTTATGACCACGGCTATGTCCTGGCGGACGAGCGTGTGGCCGACCATACCCCCGGCGACGGGCGCCCCCGGCACCGGCTGTGGCGCATCCGCGCCGGGCGCATCATCACCGCGACCGGGGCCATCGAACGCCCGCTGTCCTTTGCCGGCAATGACATTCCCGGCGTCATGCTTGCCTCGGCGGTGCGCGACTATGTCGTCAACCAGGCGGTTTCGCCCGGGGACCGCACCGTGGTTGTCACCAACAATGACGATGCCTTCCGCACCGCCATCGCGCTGGTGGAGGCGGGCCTTTCCGTGCCCTGCATCATCGATGCCCGCAGCACCGCCTCCGGCCCGCTGGCCGACCGTGCCCGCGCGCTGGGCATCCGCATCGAGGCGGGCCGGGCCATTGCAAAGGTCAGGGGCGGCAAGCGGGTGACGGGCGTGTCGCTGTGCCTGCAGGCGGGCGAGGGATCGGTGCTGGAAGACATCGCCTGCGACGCCGTCGCCATGTCGGGCGGCTGGTCGCCCGTGGTGCATCTGTGGAGCCATTGCGGCGGCAAGCTGATCTGGGATGCCGCGCAGGTCTGTTTCCGCCCCGATCCGGACCGGCCGCCGCTGAACCATGACGGCAGCGCCATGGTCATCGCCGCCGGTGCCGCCAGTGGCGCGCTGGACGATGCGGCAGTGCTGGCCGATGCCCATGCCGCCGGTATTGCCGCCGTCAAGGCCGCAGGGGCCAAGGCGAAGAAACCGGCGGCCCCGGTGGTTGCCGACCCCGTCGCCCCGGCGGTGGAACCGGTCTGGGTGATGCCGCAGGGGGCTGGCCCCGATCTGCGCGCCAAGATGTGGCTTGACTATCAGAACGATGTCAAGGTTTCGGACGTGCAGCTTGCGGCGCGCGAGGGCTACGAGAGTGTGGAGCATACCAAGCGCTATACCACGCTGGGCATGGCGACAGATCAGGGTAAACTGAGCAACATCAACGGTCTGGCTGTTCTTTCTCAGTCGCTGAATGAAGATATCCCGCAGGTGGGCACCACCACCTTCCGCCCGCCCTACACGCCCGTCCCCCTGGGGGCGCTGGCGGGCGAGGCGCGGGGCGAGATTTTCCAGCCGCTGCGCCGCACCCCGATCCACGGCTGGCACGAAAGCGCCGGGGCATATTTTGAGCCCGTCGGCCTGTGGCGCCGCCCCTATTGTTTTGTGCGGCCGGGCGAGACGCATGAGCAGGCCGTCCACCGCGAGGTTCTGAACGTCCGCAAGGCGGTGGGGCTGCTGGATGCCTCGACCCTGGGCAAGATCATCGTCAAGGGTCCTGATGCGGGCCGGTTCCTCGACATGCTGTATACGGGCGTGATGTCTACCCTGCCTGTCGGCAAATGCCGCTACGGGCTGATGTGCGGCGAATCCGGCTTTCTGATGGATGACGGTGTTGTGGCGCGCATCGATCAGGAGACATGGCTGTGCCACACCACCTCGGGCGGGGCGGATCGCATCCATGGCCATATGGAAGACTGGCTGCAATGCGAATGGTGGGACTGGCAGGTCTTCACCGCGAATGTCACCGAACAGTTTGCGCAAGTGGCCGTTGCCGGCCCCAACGCGCGCAAGCTGCTGGAAAAGCTGGGCGGCATGGATGTGTCGAAAGAGGCATTGCCCTTCATGACCTGGGCCGATGGCACGCTGGGCGGGTTTGCGGTGCGCGCCTATCGCATCAGCTTCTCGGGCGAGCTCAGCTATGAAATCGCCGTGCCTGCCAGTCACGGTCTGGCCTTCTGGAAGGCCTGCGTCGCGGCGGGTGAGGGGCTGGGCCTGATGCCCTACGGCACCGAGGCGCTGCATGTCCTGCGGGCCGAGAAGGGCTTTATCATGATCGGGGATGAAACCGACGGCACCGTCATTCCGCAGGACCTTGGCCTTGGCTGGGCGATCTCGAAGACGAAACCCGATTATCTGGGCAAGCGCGGGCAGGAACGGCCGTTCCTGGCCTCGGCTGACCGCTGGCGGCTGGTGGGCCTTGAAACGCTGGATGGCTCTGTCATCCCCGATGGTGCCTATGCGGTGGCCGAAGGGACGAACCCGAACGGGCAGCGCAACGTGCAGGGGCGCGTCACCTCGACCTATTTCTCGCCGACGCTGGGGCGCGGCATTGCCATGGGGCTGGTGCGCCGCGGGCCCGAGCGGATGGGCGAGGTGCTTGAATTTCCGAAGGTCGGGGGCGGGTCCGTCATGGCGCGCATCGTGGATCCGGCGGTTTACGACAAGGACGGGGAGAAGCAGCATGTCTGATCCGGTCAGCGCCCTGGGCCATGCCACCTTCGACGGATTCGTCAGGGTCCGGGAAACCGGCCCGCTCGGGATGATCACCCTGCGCGCCAGGGCCGATCTTCCGGCATTGCCTGCCGCCGTGATGGCAGCCACCGGCCTTGGCATGCCGGCGGTGCGGCGCATCGTGACGGCAGGGGACCGGTCCATCGCCTGGATGTCCCCCGATGAATGGCTGATCGTGCTGCCCTGTCCGCAGGTCGCGCAGACGCTGGCCGGGCTGGCAGAGGCGTTGCGGGGCCAGCATCATCTTGCTGTCGACGTTTCGGACGCGCGGGCGGTGTTGCGCATCGAAGGGGCAAGGGCCGGCGACGTGCTGATGAAGCTGTCGCCGGTCGATCTGGCGCGGCTGGAGCCGGACGAGGTGCGCCGGACCCGTGCCGCCCAGGTCGCCTGTGCCCTGTGGCGCGAGGGCGAGGGATACACGCTGGTCTGCTTCCGGTCGGTCGCGGGTTATGTCATGGGTCTGCTGACCCGGTCCGCGCAGCCCGGAAGCGAAATCTTTCCGGCCTGACGCGGCGGGTTTCCGCCTGCCTGTCAGGGCCGGGCCTGTCCGTTGCCGTGCCTTTTCACCGTCAATCTCAGGGCGGCCCTTGACCTTGCCGTTGCCGGGCCGCTTATACAGCCCCAAGAGCTTCACCGAACCGAGAGGAGAGTTCCATGGCCTTCACGCTTCCCGATCTTCCCTATGCCCATGACGCGCTTGCAGCCCTTGGCATGTCCAAGGAAACGCTGGAATACCACCACGACCTGCACCACAAGGCCTATGTCGACAACGGCAACAAGCTGATTGCCGGAACCGAGTGGGAAAACAAATCGCTGGAAGACATCGTGACCGGCACCTATCAGGCCGGTGCCGTGGCGCAGAACGGCATTTTCAACAATGCCAGCCAGCACTGGAACCACGCCCTGTTCTGGCAGATCATGGGGCCGGGCGAGGGCAAGAAGATGCCCGGTGTGCTGGACAAGGCCCTGACCGAGGCTTTCGGTTCGGTGCAGAAGTTCAAGGATGATTTCGCCGCCGCCGGGGCCGGTCAGTTCGGATCCGGCTGGGCCTGGCTGGTCAGGGACAAGGACGGGTCGCTGAAGGTCACCAAGACCGAGAACGGCGTAAATCCGCTGTGCTTCGGCCAGACCGCCCTTCTGGGCTGCGATGTGTGGGAGCACAGCTACTACATCGACTTCCGCAACAGGCGCCCGGCCTATCTGACCAATTTCCTTGAAAAACTGGTCAACTGGGACGCGGTCGCGGCACGGATGTAATCCCCTTTCGGGACGGATGCCGCCCGGTTACAGCAGGCGGCATCCCTCAGCCTGGCCATGGCATTTTCGCGCAAGGATCAGGCGGGCGGGGCCAGCGCCTCGCGCAGCCGCAGGGCCAGCGCGGCCACATCATCCACCACCGTGGCATAGCTGCGCATCGGTGCCTCGGCAAAGCCGTGGCCGATGACATGATCCACCAGCGCGATCAGCGGGGTCCAGTAGCCGTTGGTGTTCAGCAGGTAGATCGGCTTGCGGTGCAGCCCGATCTGCCGCCAGGTCAGCACCTCGAAAAACTCGTCCAGCGTGCCCGCGCCGCCCGGCAGCACGATGATCGCGTCCGAGTTCATGAACATCACCTTCTTGCGCTCGTGCATGTCCTCGGTGATCACCAGCGTCGTCAGGTCGCGCCGCCCCCGTTCGCGCGCCATCAGATGCGTGGGGATCACGCCCAGCGTGCGCGCCCCCGCCCCCTGGGCGGATCGCGCCACCTCGCCCATCAGGCCGACGTCGCCCGCGCCATAGACCAGACGCCAGCCTTCTGCCGCGATCAGCGCCCCAAGGGCGCGCGCCTCTTCCGCAAAGGCGGGGTGCGCGCCGGGGCGTGAACCGCAGAACACACAGACGGATCGAAGCTGGGTCATGACGGGGAGACTTCCTGAAATCAGTTGCGTTGCCCCCAGATATCGGGGTTTCTGTGCCAGGGACAAGCACGGGCCGGCACGGGCAGGCCCGGCGATGACAGCGGCAGGGGACCCCGCATGACGGCGTGGAAGGATATGGGCAGCGGCGCGCGCGCCCTTTGGATCGGGGGGGGGGCCGTGGCGGCCGCAGCGGCCGCAGCCGCGCTGTGGATGGGGCTGAGCGGGCCTGCGCCCGCCCCTGCGCCTGCGGTGACAGACCCCCAGACGGCGGCCATCCCGGCCCCCGCCGCAACAGCACCCCCGGCACCGGACGCCACCGAAGCCCCGGCCCCCGCCGCGCCGGACACGCAGAAGGCCGCCACCCCGGCCCCCGCCGCGCCGGCCCCCGCCGCGCCGGACGCTGCCGAAACCCCGGCCCCCGCCGCGCCGGGCACGCAGACAGCCGCCACCCCGGCCCCCGCCGCAACGGCACCCCCCGCACCGGACGCCGCCGAAACCCCGGCCCCGGAACCCGATGCGGCTGCGGAAGCCGCCGCCGAAAGTGCCGCTGGCGCGCCGGACCCCGAATTGCCCGCTGCAGACCCCGTCTTGCCCGGCTTTGATGTCGTGCGTGTCTCGCCCGAAGGTGATGCCGTGATTGCGGGTCAGGCAGATCCGCGCTCTGCGGTTCTGGTCATGGTGGATGGGGTGCAGGCGGCCAGCACCACGGCGGATGCGCAGGGCAAATTTGTGTCCCTGTTCACCCTGCCGCCCGGTGCGGTGCCGCGCATCCTGACGCTGCAATCGGTGCTGGCGGACGGGCGGAGGCTGACCTCGTCTCAGTCCGTGATCCTTGCCCCCACTTTGCCGGTGCCCCCCGCCGCGCTGGCCGCCGCCGAAGGCCCGGCCACCGGAACTGCGGACCCCGCAGCGGACATCGCGGCGGCACAAGATACCACCCCCCCGGCAGACCCCGCCGCCGGGACGGTTGCAGCCGCCGCCCCCGCACCCGCCGCCACCGCGCCCGCTGCGGCTGCGCCCGCCACCGAAGGGGTGTCCGCCGCAGCGCCCGAACCAACCCCCCGGGCGGCGCTTTTGCTGGATGAAGGCGGTGTCAGGGTGCTGCAGGACGCCGGTGGCGGGGATATTGACCCCCGCAATGTCACGATCGACACCATCTCTTATTCCGCCGGGGGGGATGTGCAGCTTTCCGGTCGCGGGCAATCGCCGGGATTTGTGCGCCTTTACCTTGACAATCAGCCGCTGGTGGACGCCGAACTTGCGCCGGACGGAAGCTGGGCCGCAACGCTTCCTGCTGTCGCGACCGGCAAGTACCGTCTGCGCGCCGACCAGCTTGACGCCCAAGGCAAGGTGCTGTCGCGCTATGAAACGCCGTTTCAGCGTGAATCGCCCGAAGTCCTGGCCGCCGCCGCGCCGGACGGGGCCGATGCGCCGATGGCCGTCAAGGTCACGGTCCAGCCGGGCTTCACGCTGTGGGGGATTGCCAGGCAGAACTACGGCAGCGGTCTGCTCTATGTGCAGGTCTACGAGGCGAACAGGCAGATGATCGGCGATCCGGACCTGATCTATCCGGGCCAGGTCTTTAACGTTCCTGTCCGTACGCCGGTGCCGTAGGGGCGATTTCCCCCGGCCTGCGGGGCTGGCAGCAGGCCCGGACTTCGGGGTGGTCCATGCAGCAGTCGCGCAGCAGGGAACCGATGGTCTGGCCAAGCCCGCCAAGGTCGGCCGCATAGAAGACCTTGCGCGACACGCGGCGTGACCGGATCAGCCCGGCCTGTTCCAGCGCCGCCAGATGGAATGACAGCCGTGATGAGGTCATCCCGAGGTGACGGCCGATCTCTCCGGCTGAAAGCCCGGTTTCGCCCCTTGGCATCAGCAGGCAGACAAGCTCGAACCGCTTGTCACTGGCAAGTGCGGACAGGGCCGCCAGGACTTTACTTCGCTCCATCTTTCAAATACTCAAAAATCATTGAACTGTCGATGGATACCCCAGGATCAAGGCCGGATCAACGGCGCTTCTGCGGGCGGGGGGGCCGGGAAAGGGTTTTCGATGCGCAAGGTAACCACCACCGCGACCAGCGCCGATGCGGCAGACCGGCCCACAAGCGGGCTGCAGACCATCCGCCGCGTGCTGCCCTATCTTTGGCCGGATGGGCAGGCCTGGGTCAAGCGCCGTGTCGTGCTGGCGCTGATGGCGCTGGTGGCGGGCAAGCTGATCTCTGTCACCACGCCCTATCTGTACAAGGTTGCGGTGGACGCGCTTGCCAGGGAACAGCACGACGATGCCTGGCTGCTGGTTTACGGCGCGGTCGGGCTGACGGTGGCTTATGGTGTGGCCCGGCTTGGGGCGGTGGCCTTCAACGAATTGCGCGATGCCATCTTCGTGCGCGTCGGGCAAAGGGCGCTGCGGGCGCTGGCGCTGGAAACCTTTACCCATATCCACCGTCTGTCGATGCGCTATCACATCACCCGCAAGACCGGCGGGCTGAGCCGCGTGATCGAACGCGGGGTGAAGGGGGTCGATTTCCTGCTGCGGTTCATGCTGTTTTCCATCGGGCCGCTGATCCTGGAACTGGTGCTGGTGGCGGTCATCTTCTGGAAGGTGTTCGGCTGGCAATACATGGCGGTCGTACTGATCACGATCACGCTTTATGTCCTGTTCACCTTCCGGGTCACCGAATGGCGCGTGAAGATCCGCCGCGAGATGAACGATCAGGATACAGACGCGAACCAGAAGGCGATCGACAGCCTGCTGAACTTTGAAACGGTCAAGTACTTTGGCGCGGAATCGCGCGAGGCGCGGCGGTACGACGCCGCGATGCAGCGCTATGAATCGGCTGCGGTGAAGACCGGCCTGTCTCTCAGCTTTCTCAATGGCGGGCAGGCCTTGATCATCACGACCGGTCTGGTTCTGGTCATGGTCATGGCCGCACTGGGGGTGCAGAGAGGCGCGCTGACGGTGGGCGATTTTGTCATGGTCAATGCCTACATGATCCAGATCACCCTGCCGCTTGGCTTTCTGGGCACGGTCTACCGCGAAATCCGGCAGGCTCTGGTCGACATGGGGGACATGTTCGGCCTGCTGTCGCAGCCCGCCGAGGTGACCGACAAGCCGGGGGCCCAGGACCTGCGGGTGACGGCAGGCGAGATTGTGTTTGACGGGGTCGGGTTCGGCTATGAGGACAGCCGCAGGATCCTCAAGGGCGTCTCGCTGCGCGTCGGACCGGGCGAGACGATTGCCCTCGTTGGCCCGTCCGGCTCTGGCAAATCCACCATCGGCCGGCTTCTCTTTCGCTTTTACGATGTCACCGCCGGGGCGATCCGGATTGACGGCCAGGACCTGCGCGATGTGACGCAGGACAGCCTGCACGCGCAGATCGGGGTGGTGCCGCAGGATACGGTGCTGTTCAACGACACGGTCTATTACAACATCGCCTATGGCAACCCCGATGCCGGGCCCGAGGCGGTCGAGGCAGCCGCACGGGCCGCAAAGATTCACGACTTTATCCTGTCCCTGCCGGACGGCTACCGGACCACGGTCGGCGAACGCGGGCTGAAGCTGTCGGGGGGTGAAAAACAGCGCGTCGGCATCGCCCGCACCCTGCTGAAGAACCCGCCAATCCTGCTGCTGGACGAGGCGACGAGCGCGCTGGACACCCAGACCGAGCGCGACATCCAGGACAGCCTGAAGGCCATGGGGCAGGGGCGCAGCGTGATCACCATCGCGCACCGTCTGTCCACCATCGTGGATGCCGACCGCATCATCGTGCTGGAAGACGGCCATATCGTGGAAGAGGGGCAGCACGAGGCGCTTCTGGCCCGGGGCGGGCGCTATGCCGCGATGTGGGCACGCCAGTCATCCGAGGAAGAGGCCGCCCGGGCCGCCTGAGGCCGGGCCGGCCCCGGGGCGCCGGGGTTGCGCGGCGGGCGGCGCGCAAGTATGACACTGCAAAACCACGGAGGCCTGCGTGAGCAACCCGGACAGTTTCATCGATGAAGTGACCGAAGAGGTTCGGCGCGACAAGCTTTTCGGCTATTTGCGCCGCTATGGCTGGATCGGGATTCTGGCTGTGTTTCTGCTGGTGGGCGGGGCGGCCTACCGCGAATACCGGCTTGCCGCGAAACAGGCGGACTCCGAGGCATTCGGGGACGCCGTGCTCGATGCCCTGGATCAGGACGATCCTGCGGCCCGCAGCGCGGCCCTGGCCGCTGTTGACGCACCCGGCCAGCGGCGCGCCCTGCTGGGCCTGCTGCAATCAAGTGACCCCGAAACCGACAAGGCCGCGGCACTTGCGGCGCTGGCCCTGGTTGCCGGTGATGCGACACTTCCCGCCAGTTACCGGGATCTGGCGGTTCTGCGCCGCGTGATCGTGGCCGGGGCGGACCTGCCCGCAGAGGAACGCCGCGCGCTGCTGGAACCCATTGCGCAACCGGGGCGGCCCTACCGCACGCTGGCGCTGGAGCAACTGGCGCTGCTTCTGGTCGAAACCGGCGATCCCGCTGCCGCGATCACGGCGCTGGAGGCCCTGCGTCAGGATCAGGAAGCGACTGCGGGCCTGCGCCGCCGGGCCGGGCAGATGATTGTCGCGCTGGGTGGAAAACCTGCAACCAACTGACGGCGCGCCCGTTCCGTCGCGGCACCGGGGAGAGGAAGATGCGGAATGCTCTGGTTGCGGGACTTGCGATGGTCAGCCTGCTGGCAGGCTGCACCGAAAGGGAAGTGATCCTTGCGGGCGAGCGCTTTGACGTCCGCACCCCCCTGGAGGCGAGCATTCCCGCGCAGGGCGCGCCCGCGCCCAAAGAGAGCGTGACCGAAAACCGCAGCGTCCCGATCAGCCTGCCATCCCCGGTTGTGAATGCGGATTGGACCCACCGGGGCGGCAATGTGCGCCACCTGGCCCCGCATGTGACCCTGTCCGCACAGCCCGCACGGGTCTGGACGGCCGATATCGGCGAAGGCAACTCGCGCCGGAACCGGATTGCCACGACGCCGGTCGTGGCGGGGGGGCGGGTCTTCACGCTGGATGCACGCGCCACCGTTACGGCGACATCAACGGCGGGCGCGACCCTTTGGCAGGTCAGTCTGGTACCCGCGAACGATGACGGGTCCGAAGTGTCGGGCGGCGGTCTGGCTTTTGGGGATGGCAAGGTTTTTGTCACCACCGTGTTCGGCGAGATGGCGGCGCTGGACCCGGCCACGGGTGCGATTGTCTGGCGGCAGCGCTTTCTTGCCCCGATCACCAGCGCGCCGACCGTTGCGGAAGGCATCGTCTATGTCGTCGCCGATGACAATTCCGCCTGGGCGGTGACCACCGCAGACGGGCGCCTGCGCTGGGAGATTCCGGCAGCACCATCGACGCCCGGCAGGCTGGGCGGTGCGGGGCCGGCCATAGCCGACGGTCTTGTTCTTCTTCCCTTCCCGAACGGCCAGCTCGTTGGTGCGCTGCGCAAGGGCGGCGTCGAAGTGTGGCGGGCCCCGGTAGCGGGCCGGCGTCTGGGGCGGGCCTACGGCATGGTTTCCGAAATCAGCGCCGATCCGGTCGTGGCCGGGCCTGTCACCTATGTCGGCAATGCCAGCGGACGCCTTGTTGCGCTGGATACCCGGTCGGGGGAAGAGAGATGGGCTGCCATCGAAGGGGCGACCGCAGCCGTGGCCGTCGGCGGCGGGTCGGTCTTCATGGTGAATGACGAGGCACGCCTGCTGCGCCTTGACGCCGCCACCGGCAATGTGATCTGGCAGGTTGAGCTGCCCTATTTCGTCAACGACAGGCCCAACAGGCGCAAGGCGATTTTCGCCCATTACGGGCCGATTCTGGCCGGGGGCCGTGTTGTTGTCGCCTCGTCCGACGGGCTTTTGCGGTTCTTCAGCCCTGTGGACGGCAGCCTTTCCGGATCGCTTGAGATTCCGGGCGGTGCGGCGGCATCCCCCGTTGCGGCGGGTGGTGTGATTTATGTCGTCGGGACGGAAGGGCAACTTCACGCTTTCCGTTAGGCGGCGTTGCGTGTAGGGCCATCCGCCTGACTGTCGAACCGGCCTGCGGAGGGCGAGATGACCTTTACCCTTGCGATCGTCGGGCGTCCCAACGTTGGCAAATCCACCCTGTTCAACCGGCTTGTCGGGCGCAAGGTGGCACTGGTGGATGACCAGCCCGGCGTCACCCGCGATCTGCGCGAGGGGGACGCCCGCATCCTTGACCTGCGCTTTACCGTGATCGACACCGCCGGGCTGGAAGATGTGACCGATGACAGCCTGCAGGGCCGGATGCGGCGGCTGACCGAACGCGCGGTGGACATGGCGGATGTCTGCCTGTTCCTGATCGACGGCCGCGTCGGTGTGACGGCCACCGATCAGGTCTTTGCCGGGATCCTGCGCAAGAAGAATGCCCGCGTCATCGTCGGTGTGAACAAGTCCGAAGGAAGGGCGGGCGATTCGGGCGTGCTCGAGGCCTATGCGCTGGGTCTGGGAGAGCCGCTGCGGCTTTCGGCGGAACATGGCGAAGGGATCGACGATCTGTACCATATCCTGCGCCCCATCGGCCAGGAGTTTGCCGAACGCGCCGCCCGGGATGCGCCGCAGGTCGATCTGGACCTGTCCGAAGAGGAGGCCGCGGCCGGTGCCGATCCGGATGCCCACAGGCCCACTGCAAAGCGGCCGCTGCAGATTGCCGTCATCGGCCGCCCCAACGCGGGCAAATCGACGCTGATCAACCGCATCCTGGGCGAAGAGCGGATGCTGACCGGCCCCGAGGCCGGCATCACCCGCGATGCAATCTCTGTCCGGGCCGACTGGATGGGCACTCCGATCCGCATCTTCGACACCGCCGGGATGCGCAAGAAGGCGCGGATCAGCGACAAGGTGGAAAAACTTTCCGTGGCCGACGGCCTGCGGGCGGTGCGCTTTGCCGAAGTGGTGGTCGTTCTTCTGGATGTCGGCACGCCCTTTGAACAGCAGGATCTGCGCATTGCCGACTATGCCGAAACCGAAGGCCGCGCCGTGGTGATCGCCGTGAACAAATGGGATCTGGAGGGCGGCAAGCAGGAAAAACTGGCCGAACTGCGCGAGATGTTCGAACGCCTGCTGCCGCAACTGCGCGGGGCGCCGCTGGTCACGGTTTCGGCCAGGACGGGGCGCGGTCTGGACCGGCTGCATGCGGCGATCCTGCGGGCGCATGACATCTGGAACAGGCGTATCCCCACCGCGCGGCTGAACACCTGGCTGGGTGCCATGACCGAGGCGCATCCCCCGCCCGCCCCCGGCGGGCGGCGCATCAGGCTGCGCTACATGACCCAGGTCAAGACCCGCCCGCCGGGCTTCGTCGCGATGTGTTCGCACCCCGATCTTTTGCCCGAAAGCTACCGCCGCTACCTGGTCAACGGGCTGCGCGACCATTTCGACATGCCCGGCACGCCGATCCGCATCACCCTGCGCGGGCAGGGCGACAAGAACCCGTTCAAGGACCGCAAGTTCCACACCCCGTCGCGGCTGCGCAAGCATATGGAAAAGAACACGGGCGCGTGACGCGGCGTTCATGGGACCCGAAAGCAAACGTCCAGTGGGCGTTGCCGGGCCCGGTTGCCAAGGGCGCAAGCCCGCAGGCAAGGGGCCTGCCGCCTGCACCACGGCAGATAATCCGTCCGCTCCTGCCACGGGCAGGCGTGGAGGGAACTGTCGCGCGTCAAATCCGTCAACAATTCAAGCAAATCAATACCTTGCGGGGGAATGTTAAGGCGATCTGCCCCGCCGCACCCGCCAGGCTGCCGCCAGCATCACCACGCAGCCTGCCGCAGCCAGCGCGGTGACCGCAAGGTTTCCCGCCCCGTTGCGCACAGAGACGCCAAACAGTGCCCAGACAACGGTCAGCCCGTATTCCGGCGCCCGCCCCAACCAAAGCTGCACCGATACCGCCAGCACCAGCACGAAAGGCAGCAGGACCATCGCCGCGCCCGTATCGGTCAGCCAGCCAAAGCCCGCCAGCAGCACGCCCAGCGACACGCCCGTGGCCGCCGTGAGCCAGCCCGCATAAATCGCCAGCGGGGCCAGCAGCAGCCAGCGGTCAGGAACGCCGGGCGCGCGCAGCAGCGCCACCAGCGCACCCGCCAGCATCACCGCAATCAGCACGCTGGCCCAGACAGGATCGCGCACCGCGACAAACAGCCAGACGGACCCCACCGCCAGCGACAGGGTCAGTGGCGCGCGGACGCCATCCCAGGTGGGATCATCCGCGCGCCGCCACAGCCCGAACCCGGCATGCAGGACCAGCCACAGATAGATCAGCCCCCAGATGCCAAAGGCATAGCCCGCCGGCAGGATCGCCGGGGCGTCAAGCCGGACCGGAAACTGCGTGGCGTCATAGCCCCGGAAATCCGGCGTCAGCAGCGGCGACAGGCCAAAGGCCAGCGCCATCAGCAGCACAAGGACCGGTTTGGGGCGCAGCGCGGGGCCGGTCATTGCAGCGTCCCGTCGGCCGCAATCCGTGTCTTGCCACCCAGATAGGGCCCCAGCACGGGCGGCAGATCGACCGATCCGTCTTCCTGCTGGCCGTTTTCCAGCACCGCAATCAGCGTGCGCCCCACGGCCAGTCCGGACCCGTTCAGCGTATGCACAAATTCCGGCTTGCCGCCCGCAGCGCGGTAGCGCGCATTCATCCGCCGCGCCTGAAAATCGCCGCAGACCGATACGGAACTGATTTCGCGGTAGGTGTTCTGCCCGGGCAGCCACACCTCGAGGTCATGCGTCTTCTGCGCGCCAAAACCCATGTCACCGGCGCACAGCACCACGGTGCGATAGGGCAGGCCCAGCTTTTCAAGGATCGCTTCCGCGCAGCGCGTCATGCGGTCATGTTCTGCCAGGCTGGTTTCGGGCGTGGTGATGCTGACCATCTCGACCTTTTCAAACTGGTGCTGGCGCAGCATTCCGGCGGTATCCCGCCCCGCCGACCCGGCTTCAGAGCGGAAGCACTGGGTATGCGCGGTCATCCGGACCGGCAGTTGCGCCGCCTCCAGCACCTCACCCGCGACGGTATTGGTCAGGGTCACTTCGGACGTGGGGATCAGCCACCAGCCATTGGTGGTCTGATAGCTGTCTTCGGCGAATTTCGGCAGTTGGTTGGTGCCGACCATCGCCTCTTCCCTGACCAGAACGGGGGTCCAGACCTCGGTCAGGCCGTGTTCGGTGATATGCGTGTCCAGCATGAATTGCGCCAGCGCCCGGTGCAGGCGGATCACGGCCCCTTTGAGCACCACAAAGCGGCTGCCGGAAAGCCTGGCGGCGGTCTCGAAATCCATCCCCGGCCTGACGCCTGCAATCTCGTAATGTTCCCTGGGCGCAAAGGCGAAATCGCGCGGGCTGCCCCAGCGGCGCACCTCGACGTTACCCGCCTCGTCCGCGCCATCGGGCACGTCGGGATGCGGCAGGTTGGGAATGGTCAGAAGCATGTCGCGCAACTGCATGTCCAGCGCCGCCGCCTGCGCCGCAAAGGCGTCCGCCGCCGCCTTGCTGTCGGCCACCCGCCCGCGCAGCGCCTCAAACGCGGCCCCGTCGCCCTTTGCCTTGGCGGCCCCTGCGTCTTTCGACAGGACGTTGATCGCGGCCTTCGCCTCTTCCGCCTGCCGGATGGCCGTTCGCCGCGCCTCATCCAGTGCCAGGATTTCCGCCGACAGCCCGGACAGCCCCCGGCGCGCAAGGGCGGCGTCGAATGCGGCAGGGTTGCCGCGGATGGCGCGGATGTCGTGCATGGGTCTGGGTCCTTTGCGGTCTTTGTCGCCCCATATGCCCGATTGCGCCTTTGGGTGGAAGGGGCGCGCTGCGCGGGTGGTGACGGCCAAGGGCGGGCAAGGGACGCGCAGGCAGGCCCCCTGCGCCCCTGGCCCGTACCGGCACGCGATCCGGCCCGGTACCGCATCGCCCCGGCGCCGCGGCCGGGATTTACTGCCGCCGGCGCGGTTGACCCGCACCGCACCGCCCCACATATCCCGCCGACCCCTTGCCTTGCCATCCCCCGGCCCCGGCGATAGGGTGCGGCGCAATTCAGACCGGGGGCATCCCCCGGCCCCGACCAAGGAAAGGACGATCGATGTTCATAACCCCCGCCTTTGCCCAGGCTGCCCCCGGCGGCGCGGCAGGTGCCTTTACCAGCTTTGTGCCGCTGATCCTGATCTTTGCGATCATGTATTTCCTGCTGATCCGTCCGCAGCAGAAAAAACTGAAAGAACACAAGGCTATGGTCGAGGCACTGCGGCGTGGTGACCAGATTCTGAGCCAGGGCGGCATCATCGGCAAGGTCGTGAAGGTGCATGAAGACGGGGTTCTGGAAGTCGAGATTGCCGAAGGGGTGAAGGTGCGCATGCCGCGACATACCGTCGCCCAGGTCATGTCGAAAACCGAACCGACCGCCTGATCCTTTGTGATCGCTGACCCTGGACCTGCCCGATGCAAACGCCGCTGTGGAAGACCATCCTGATCTGGGGCATCTGCGCCGCGGGTCTGCTTTATGCGCTGCCGAACCTGTTTTACACCAGGGTCGAGCAGCACAATGACGCGCTGCGCGCGGTTGAACTGGCCGGGGTGTCAACCCCGGATCAGGACGCCGCCATCGCGCAGTGGCCCAACTGGCTGCCCTCGGGTCTGGTGAATCTGGGCCTTGATCTGCGCGGTGGCGCGCATCTTCTGGCGGAAGTGCAGGTGGCGGATGTCTACAAGGACCGCATCGATGGCCTGTGGCCGGATGTGCGCGATGCCCTGCGCAGCGAACGCGATGCCATCGGCAATGTCCGCCGCGAGCCGTCCGATCCCGGTGTGCTGAAGGTCAAGATCGGCAATCCGGCCAATATGGCCAGGGCGGTTGAACTGGTGCGCGCGCTGGCCCAGCCGGTGGTGACGCTGACCGGTGTCGGCCAGACCGATATCGAGGTGTCGGCACAGGGTGACACAATCACCGTCCAGCTTTCGGAGGCGGAACGCGCGGCGACCGACAGCCGCACCATCCAGCAATCGCTGGAAATCATCCGCCGCCGCGTGGACGAGGTGGGCACCCGTGAACCGACGATCCAGCGGCAGGGCACCGACCGCATCCTGATCCAGGTGCCCGGCATCGGATCGGCGGCGGAACTGAAGGCGCTGATCGGCACCACCGCGCGGCTGACCTTCAATGCGGTGCGCGGACGCACGTCGGATGAAAACGCCGATCCCGGCGCGCGCAACCTGCTGCTTCCCGCCGCCGACGAGCCGGGCATGTTCTATATCATCGAACAGACGCCTGTCGTGTCGGGCGAAGATCTGGTCGATGCCCAGCCCGCCTTTGACCAGAACGGCCGGCCTGCCGTGAATTTCCGCTTCAATCCTTCGGGCGCGCGGAAATTCGGCGATTACACGGCGGCCAACATCGGGCAACCCTTCGCCATCGTTCTGGATGACGAGGTGATTTCCGCCCCCGTGATCCAGTCGGCGATTCCGGGCGGCTCGGGCATCATCACCGGCAATTTCACCATCGAGGAAAGCACCGATCTGGCCGTGCTCTTGCGTGCAGGGGCATTGCCGGCCGAGCTGATCTTTCTGGAGGAACGCACCATCGGCCCGGAACTGGGCCAGGACAGCATCGACGCGGGCCGGGTCGCCGCCGTCATCGCGATGATTGCCGTGTCGCTGTTCATGTTTGCAAGCTATGGCCTGTTCGGCCTTTTTGCCAATATCGCGCTGGCCATCAACATGGGCCTGCTGTTCGGGGTGCTGTCGATGATCGGCGGCACGCTGACCCTGCCCGGCATTGCCGGCATCGTGCTGACCATCGGCATGGCGGTGGATGCCAACGTTCTGGTGTTCGAACGCATCCGCGAGGAATTGCGCGGCCAGAAGAACCCCGTGCGCGCCATCGAGATCGGTTATGAGCGGGCGATGTCCGCCATTGTGGATGCAAACCTGACCACATTGATCACCGCCGCTGTCCTCTTCTCCTTCGGGGCGGGGCCGGTGCGCGGATTTGCCGTGACCCTGGCCCTTGGCATCATCACCTCGGTCTTCACGGCGCTGCTTGTGACCAAACAGCTTATCGCACTCTGGTACGGCTGGCGCCGTCCCAGGACCATCACGGTTTAAGGAAGACGGATATGGCCTGGCGTTTGCGGCTTGCCCCTGAAAAGACCAACATCGATTTCTTCCGCTATCAGTGGCTGACCTTCGGCGGGTCCATCGCCCTGATGCTGGTGGCCTTTGTGGCCTGGGGCGTGATGGGGTTGAATTATGGCATCGACTTCAAAGGGGGCACCACGATCCGCACCGAATCCACGACGCCCGTCGACATCGGGGTGTATCGCGGGGCTTTGGCACCGCTGCCGCTTGGCGATGTGTCGATTACCGAGGTGTTCGACCCCGGCTTTGCGCCCGACCAACATGTGGCGATGATCCGGATATCGGCGCTGGACAATACCCAGTCGGTGACACCCGAGGTGATCCAGCAGGTGGAAGATGCCCTTGTCGCCGTCGATCCGGCGATCAGCTTCACCTCTGTCGAATCCGTCGGCCCGAAAGTGTCGGGCGAGCTGGTCTGGTCTTCGATCCTTGCGGTGGCGATCACCAGTGTCGGGATATTGCTGTATATCTGGCTGCGCTTTGAATGGCAGTTCGCCTTGGGTGGTGTGCTGGCGCTGCTGCATGACGTCTTCATCACCATCGGCATCTTTGCGCTGTTTCAGCTCAAGTTCGACCTGACCATCATCGCGGCCCTTCTGACCATTCTGGGATATTCGATCAACGACACGGTCGTGGTGTTCGACCGGCTGCGCGAGAACCTGGTGAAGTACAAGACCATGCCGCTTCGCGATGTGATGAACCTGTCGGTGAACGAAACGCTGAGCCGCACGCTGATGACCTCGATCACCACGCTGATCGCGGTGGGATCGATGATGGTCTTCGGCGGGGACGTGATCCGCGGCTTCAGCTTTGCCATCTTCATGGGTGTTCTGCTGGGCACTTATTCGTCGGTCTATGTGGCCAAGAACATCGTCCTGATGATCGGCCTTGATCGCAGCGACAAGCCAAAGTCGGACAAGGGCAACCAGTTTGCCGGGATCGATGCCTGAACCGCAGGGAACCCGATGCGCCTGACCGAAATCACCTATTCCGAAGCCAGGCCGATCGACGGCTATGGGCCGGGGTTCTTCCGGGTCGGCGGGCGGGTGATGCAGGGGGCCGTTCTGGTTTCGCCCTGGTCATCGCAAGGGTGGGGCGGACTTGACGATACGGCAACGCCTCTGGCGCTGGCCGACAGGATCGACGTGCTGTTCGTCGGCACCGGGGCCGAGATTGCCCATCTGCCCCCCGGTTTCCGCCACATTCTGGAAGAGGCCGGGATCGGGGTTGAGGTGATGAATTCCCCAGCGGCGTGCCGCACCTATAATGTGCTTCTGTCCGAAGGCCGCCGGATTGCCGTGGCGCTTTTGCCGGTCTGATCGCCTGCCTGCGCCGGCTTGTCGCCGGGGCAGGCCGGACACCATGGGAGGATCCGTTTCGCATGACCTGCCGCATCGCCATTCCCGGTCCCGTTGCCGGTGCCGGTCTGGCATATCGGGGTGCGTTGTGGGGCTGACCGTCATTGATCTGGCCTGCGCGCGGGGCGGGGTCACGGTGCTGGCGGGCGTCAGGCTGACACTTCCGGCGGGGCGTGCCCTGGTGCTGCGCGGCCCGAATGGCATCGGCAAGACCACGCTGCTGCGCACGGTTGCAGGGTTGCAGCCTGCCGTTTCGGGCCGCGTGCAGGCTGACCCCGAAAGCCTGACCTATGCCGCCCACGCCGACGGTCTGAAGGCGGCCCTTACGGCGCGGGAAAACCTGGCCTTCTGGGCCGCAGTCCACGGGCAGGGGGGCGTTGACGCCGCCCTGACGGCGCTGAACCTGACCGCGCTGCAGGACCGCCCGGCACAGCACCTTTCGGCCGGGCAGAAGCGCCGTCTGGGCCTGGCGCGCCTTTTGGTAACGGGGCGGCCGGTCTGGCTGCTGGACGAGCCGACGGTTTCGCTTGACGCCGCTTCGGTCGCCCTGTTTGCTGAGGTGCTGCGCGGGCATCTGGCACAGGGTGGCGCGGCCCTGATCGCCACCCATGTCGATCTGGCGCTGGACGAGGCCGCCGTGCTGGACCTGACCGCATTCCGGGCGCAAAGCCGCAGCCATGGCGGTGCCTTTGACGAGGCCTTTGCATGACCGCCCTTCTGCTGCGCGATTTGCGCCTTGCCACGCGGGCCGGGGGCGGTTTTGGCCTTGGGCTGGCGTTTTTTCTGCTGGTGGCGGTGCTGGTGCCGCTTGGGGTCGGGCCGGAACCTGCCCTGCTGGCGCGGATTGCGCCCGGCATCCTTTGGGTCGGGGCCCTGCTGGCCTGCCTTCTGTCGCTGGACCGGATCTTCGCGCTGGATTTCGAAGATGGCTCGATGGATCTTCTGGCCATTGCGCCCATTCCGCTGGAAGGGGTGGTTGCGGTCAAGGCGCTGGCGCATTGGCTGGTGACGGGCCTGCCGCTGACCCTGCTGTCGCCGGTGCTGGGCGTGCTTTTGCACCTGCCCGGCCCGGGCTATGTCTGGCTGGTGCTGTCGCTGGCGCTGGGAACGCCTGCCCTGTCCATGATCGGGGCCTTTGGTGCGGCGTTGACGGTGGGTTTGAAGCGGGGCGGGCTGCTTTTGTCGCTGCTGGTGCTGCCGCTTTACGTGCCCACGCTGATCTATGGTGCCGAAGCGGTGCGGCGCGGCGTGGACGGGCAGGGCGCACCGACGGCTTTGCTGTTGCTGGCCGGACTGACCGCCGGGGCGGCGGCCCTGCTGCCCTTTGCCGCGGCTGCGGCAATCCGCGTCAATCTGCGGTGAGGCATCCATGTTAAGATCAGAGCGTGAACCGAAGGGGGCCTGGCTGAGCGGCATGTCGTTATGGGAATATGCAAATCCAAGGCGGTTTCTGCAGACCTCTGCCCGCCTGCTTCCCTGGCTGGCGGGGCTGTCCGCCCTGTGCCTGGCAACAGGCGGCATCTGGGGCTTTTTCTTTACGCCGGATGACTTCCGCCAGGGGTCCACCGTGAAGATCATCTATCTTCACGTGCCTGCGGCCATGATGGCCGTCAATGGCTGGATCATGATGCTGGTCACCTCGCTGATCTGGCTGATCCGGCGTCATCATGTGTCGGCGCTGGCTGCAAAGGCGGCAGGCCCTGTCGGGCTGACCATGACCATGATCGCGCTGGTCACCGGTGCGCTTTGGGGGCAGCCGATGTGGGGCACCTGGTGGGCCTGGGACCCAAGGCTGACCTCTTTCCTGATCCTGACCCTGTTCTATCTGGGCTACATCGCGCTGTGGGCGGCGGTGGAAGACCCCGACACGGCGGCGGACCTGACAAGCGTGCTGTGCATCGTCGGTTCGGTCTTTGCGGTGCTGTCGCGCTATGCGGTGAATTTCTGGAGTCAGGGGCTGCATCAGGGTGCGTCCCTGTCGCTTGACAAGGAAAAGAATGTCGCGGACGTGTTTTACCTGCCGCTTCTGGTCTGCATCGCGGGATTTGTGCTGCTGTTTGTCACCCTGGTGCTGCTGCGTACCGGGACCGAGATTCGCGCACGCCGCCTGCAATCGCTTCTGGCGCGGGAAAGGATGGCCTGATGCCCGATCTTGGCAAATACGCGGTGGCGGTGCTGGCCTCCTACGGGGCGACGATCATCCTTCTGGCCGTGCTGGTGGCCTTGAGCCTGTGGCGCAGCGCCCGGATGCGCCGGGCCCTGCGCGAGGTGGAGGCCCGGCAGGGGGCGACCCATGGTTAAGCCGCTGATGCTGGCCCCGCCGCTGATCTTTGCCGGGCTTGCCGTGCTGTTCTTTGTCGGCATGCAGCGCAGTGATCCTGAGCAGCTTCCCTCGGCCATGGAGGGGCGCAAGGCGCCTGCCGTGCAGGTCGCGGCCCTGGGCACCGGGCCGGAACTGACCGATGCCATGCTGCGTGAGCGGGGCGTGAAGCTGGTGAACTTCTGGGCCAGCTGGTGCGCGCCCTGCCGCGCCGAGCACCCGGTGCTGAAGGCCCTGTCGGCCGAAGGCGTGACGATCCTGGGCGTCAACTACAAGGACAAGCCCGAGGCAGCCCTGCAGTTTCTGGAAGAACTGGGCAACCCTTACGCCGCCATCGGGGCCGATGACAACGGCCGCATGGGGCTGGACTGGGGGCTCTATGGCGTGCCGGAAACCTTTGTGATCGATGGTGACGGCAAGGTCATCCTGCGGCATGCCGGACCGATCACGGCCAGCATCCTGCAAGAGCGGATTCGCCCGGCCCTTGCCCAGGCGGCGGGCGGCTGATGCGGGCTTCTGCGGCTGTCCTGGTCTTTGCTGCCTGCCTGCCGGCCACGGCCCCGCTGGCCAAGCCCGGCACGCCGGGGCCGCATTACTTTGCCGGAACCTTCGAGCGTGTCGGGCGCGCGGGCGGCCCGGAACCGGCCCTGCTGGATGACCGGGTGACGATTACGCCGCAGGGGCAGGCCGTGGTGATCGAAAGCTGTTCGGGTCCGGACATCGTGATGGACTTCGGCCCGGCGTTCGAGCTGGAAAACCTGATGACCGGCAGCATGGAAGAGACGGCGGTAGAATGCCTGTTTCACAACAACGGCTACAACCGCCCGCTGCTGACCTGCCGGGCGGAAGACGGGGCCAGCTTTACGCTGTGGCCCGTCAGTGGCGTTAAGGCGGGGCTGGCGCTGGATTGCGGGGGGTAAAGGGCCCGGCGCTTTGGCGGGGGCTATGGCCCCGGCCAGGATGCGCAAGGCGCGCAAACGCCAAGGTCCTGCCGCTTTTCGGTCAGGCCGCCCGTGCGGCCGACCCTGTTCCATCGCCCGCCTTAAGACGCCTTCGCCAGATCGCGCAGCACATAGTGCAGCACCCCGCCATGTTCCACATACTCGATTTCGATTTCGGTATCGATCCGGCATCTGATCTGGATGGTCCGCTGCCTGCCATCGGCAAAGGTGATGGTGCAGGGCACCAGGCTGAGCGGTTTCAGATCGCCCTCCAGCCCCCTGATCGATACGGTTTCCGCCCCCGTCAGGCCCAGCGTCTTGCGCGTGTCGCCCCCTGTGAACTCGAACGGAATCACCCCCATCCCCACCAGATTGGACCGGTGGATCCGTTCGAAGGATTCGGCGATCACCGCCTTGACCCCCAGCAGGGCCGTGCCCTTGGCCGCCCAGTCGCGGCTGGAGCCTGCGCCATATTCGATGCCGCCAAAGATCACCAGCGGCACCCCGGCGGCCTGCCAGGCCATCGAGGCATCGAAGATCGAGGTCTGCTGCCCGTCCGGCCCCAGCGTGTAGCCGCCTTCGACGCCGTCCAGCATCTCGTTCCGGATGCGGATATTGGCGAAGGTGCCGCGCATCATCACCTCGTGGTTGCCGCGCCGCGCGCCATAGGAGTTGAATTCGTGCACCGGCACCTGCCGGTCGATCAGATAGCGGCCCGCCGGGGTCTTTTCCTTGAACGATCCTGCCGGGCTGATGTGGTCTGTGGTGATCATGTCGCCCAGAAGCGCCAGAATGCGCGCGCCTTCGATGTTGCGGATCACGCCGGGCGCGCGCGCCATGCCCCGGAAATAGGGCGGGTTCTGGATATAGGTGGATGCCGCCGGCCAGTCATAGGTTTCGCGCCCGGTTGTTTCCACCGCCTGCCATTTCGCGTCGCCCTTGAAGACATCCGCATACTTTTTCAGGAAGGCCTCGCGCGTGACGGTTCTGTCCACGAGTTCGGCAATCTCCTGATTGGTGGGCCAGATATCCCTGAGAAAGACGGGCTTGCCTTCCTTCGATGTGCCCAGGGGTTCCGTCGTCAGGTCGATGTTCATGTCGCCGGCCAGCGCATAGGCCACCACCAGCGGCGGCGAGGCCAGATAATTGGCGCGCACATCGGGCGAGATCCGCCCCTCAAAATTGCGGTTGCCCGAAAGCACGGCAGCCGCCACCAGGTCGCCCTCGGCAATCGCCGCAGAAATTTCGGGCTGAAGCGGGCCGGAGTTGCCGATGCAGGTGGTGCAGCCATAGCCCACCAGATTGAAGCCCAGCGCATCGAGGTCGTCCTGCAGCCCGGCGGCCTTGAGATATTCGCTGACCACCTGGCTTCCCGGTGCGAGCGAGGTCTTGACCCAGGGCTTTCGCGTCAACCCCAGCGCGCGGGCCTTGCGGGCAACCAGACCGGCCCCGATCATGACATAGGGGTTCGAGGTATTCGTGCAGGATGTGATCGAGGCGATCACCACCTTGCCAGAGGACAGGGTGTAGCTTTCGCCCTTGACCGGCACCTCAACCCCTGCGGGGCGCTTGAAGCCGGTCTCCATTTCCCGCGCGAAAGACGCCTTGGCCTGGGTCAGCGGCAGGAAATCCTGCGGGCGCTTGGGGCCGGATATGGCCGGCACGATTTCGGCCATGTCAAGGTGCAGGGTGTCGGTGTAGATCGGATCATAACCCGCATCCCGCCACAGGCCGTTGGCCTTGGCATAGGCTTCGACCAGCGCGATACGCCCCTCATCCCGCCCGGTCTGGCGCAGATAGCGCAGCGTTTCGCCATCGATCGGGAAGAAGCCGCAGGTGGCGCCATATTCCGGGGCCATGTTGGCGATGGTCGCCCGGTCTGCCAGCGGCAGGTGATCCAGCCCCTCGCCGCAGAATTCCACGAATTTGCCGACCACGCCCTTCTTGCGCAGCATCTGCACGACCTTCAGCACCAGATCGGTGGCCGTGGTGCCTTCCACCATGGCACCGGTCAGCCGGAAACCCACCACTTCCGGGATCAGCATCGACACCGGCTGGCCCAGCATTGCCGCCTCGGCCTCGATCCCGCCCACGCCCCAGCCCAGAACGGCCAGGCCGTTGACCATGGTCGTGTGGCTGTCGGTGCCCACCAGGGTATCGGGATAGGCCACCTGGTGCCCATGCTGATCGGCATCGGTCCAGACGGTCTGCGCCAGATATTCGAGGTTGACCTGGTGGCAGATGCCGGTGCCCGGCGGCACCACGCGGAAATTGTTGAACGCCTTCTGGCCCCATTTCAGAAAGGCATAGCGTTCCATGTTCCGCTCATATTCGCGGTCGACGTTCATCTGAAAGGCGCGCGGCGTGCCGAATTCGTCGATCATGACCGAATGGTCGATCACCAGATCCACCGGGTTCAGCGGATTGATCTTCTGCGCATCCCCCCCCAGCCCCAGAATGCCGTCGCGCATCGCCGCAAGGTCGACCACGGCCGGAACACCGGTGAAATCCTGCATCAGGACACGGGCCGGGCGATAGGCGATCTCGCGCGGATTGCGGCCGCCCTTTTCGCCCCATTCGGCAAAGGCGCGGATATCGTCCACCGTCACGGTCTTGCCATCCTCGAACCGCAGCATGTTTTCCAGCACCACCTTCAGCGCGGCAGGCAGGCGGGCAAAGGCCCCCAGTCCGGCGGCTTCGGCGGCGGGGATCGAATAATAGGCAAAGGTCTGGCCGCCCGCGGTCAGGGTCTTGCGGGTTTTCGTGCTGTCATGTCCGACGGTTACGGTCATTCTGGCCTCCTGGCTGTGACGCGGGCGGGGAAGGGTGCAAAAGAGTCGCGATATTGGTATGCAATTGTATGCCGAAAATCCAGTCCCTTTGCGCCCGAAGAACCGACAGATCACAGCCTGGCATGAAAACCCTCGCAATTCCTTGATTGGCTGTTGCACGGGCAGATGGCTACAAGATTGAAATCCAAGACAGGATGTACCGCATGCGACATATCGTCAGCGCCACGTTCGGATTGTGCCTTGCTGTGGCGGGCATGGCCGGGGCGCAGCCGGCGTCACGGTCTGCGGTGGTGGTCGAGCTGTTCACCTCGCAGGGCTGCGCATCCTGCCCGCCTGCGGATGATTTCTTTGCGGAACTGGTCAGCGACCCGGATGTGATCCCGCTGGCGCTGCATGTCGACTATTGGGATTACATCGGTTGGGAAGACAAGTTTGCCGATCCGGCATTCACCGACCGGCAGAAGGCCTATGCCCGTATGGCCGGCAGCCGGATGGTCTATACCCCGCAGTTGATCGTCGGGGGGCTGGACCGGGTTGAAGGCAATCAGCCGGCCGAGGTCAAGGCGCTGATCCGCCGCCACCTTGACGCGGCCCGGGCGGTGACGCTGACACTGGAACGCCAGGGGGACCAGATCGTGATCCGCGCCGTGTCACAGCGGGCCTTTGCAAAACCGGTGCGGGTGCAGCTGGTCCGCTTCCGCCCGGAAGAGACGGTGACGATCGAACGCGGCGAGAATGCGGGGCGGACGGTGACCTACCGCAATATCGTCACATCGTGGCAGGCGCTGGGGGAGTGGACGGGCGAGACCCCGCTTGCCGTGCAAACACCGGCACCAGGCGCGGACCCTGCCGTGGTGATCTTGCAAGAATCCGGCCCCTCGGCCATTCTTGCGGCGGCGCGGATCGACTGATCACGTCTTCCAGCGGCGATGAATCCACAGCCATTGGTCCAGATGCTGGCGCACCAGGGCCTCCAGATTGTCGTTCAGGGCCTGGGTCATCGCCTCGGGCGTGCCGCGCGGAATGGGGGATTCGACCACGATGCGAAAGTCGAGCCCGTTTTCAAGGCGGATGGCATAGATCGGGATCAGCAGCGCATCATACTTGATCGCCATTTCGGCTGCCGACAGCGCGGTCATCGCATCATGCCCGAAAAAGGACAGCCGCGCGCCATGGCCCATGTGCTGGTCTATCAGCAGGCCCAGCATGCCGCCGCCGCGCAGAAACCGGATCATCCCGGCCATGCCGCGCTTGTCGCGGGGAAACAGGGGCGTTCCCAGTCTGGAGATTGCCGCCACGTAATGTTCGTTGAAATAGGGGTTCATCATCGGGCGGTACAGGCCGCCAAAGGGGTAGCCGCGCCTGATCAATGCGGCGCGGCCCGCATCATGGTTGCCGATATGGCCTGAAACGACGATGACCGGGCGCCTCGCGGCAATCGCCTTGTCCAGTTCTGCCAGGCCGGGGCCGGACAGCGGGTGTTTCATGGCCCGTTCGATCAATTCCTCGCCGGAATACATCTCGATCAGGGTGCGGCCCGCGTTGTTGGGGACGGCCCGGGACAGGCGCCTTACTTCTGCTTCCGGCAGGTCGGGCAGAATCTTTGCCAGATTCTCGCGCACACGCCGGTCGTACCCCGCCAGAGGGCCGATGACCCGGCCCAGCAGCCACCCGCACAGCCTGACCCGCCAGGCATAGGGCAGGCAAAGCAGGACCCAGATCAGGCTGCGCAGCGCCCGGTCCTGCAGCCGCAGGCCCGGCTTGAAGGGCTTGGCTTTTGTCATCCTGCCTCGTCGGGCGCCGCGGTGCGTGGGGCCCGTGTTTCCTGCCGCCACACATAAAGCCCGGCCGAAACGATCACAAGCGCACCCAGAAGGGTGGCGGGGTCGGGGTAATCGCCGTAAAGAACAATCCCCCAGCCGATGGCAAAAAGGATGCCCGCATAGGCGAACGGTGCCACCGCCGCCGCTTCGGCCAGCGAAAAGGACCGGATGATGCATAATTGTGCGACGGTGCCCAGCACCCCGAGGGCCGCAAACCGCCAGAAATCGGCGGGATCAATATCGACCCACAGGACGGGCAGGGTGACGCCGCTGGCCAGCGTTCCGAAGGCCGCAGTATAGATCATCGCCGTCCAGGGTGTTTCGAACGGGCCGACCCGGCGGGTGATCAGCGCGCTGCCTGCATAGCAGACGGCCGCCGCGACCGGCAGCAATGCGGGCAGTGTCAGCACACCGGACCCGGGCCGGATCACGATCATCGCACCGATCATCGCCAGCACGACGCCGAACAGCCGGTCGCGTCCCAGCCGCTCGCCCAGGAAAAGGGCGGCCCCAAGCGTGATCAGCACAGGGTTGACATCGGTCAGCGCCTGCGCCTCGGCCAGTCCGATGTAGGTCAGGCTGGCAAAAAACAGGGTGACGGTGGCGAATTGCAACACCGCCCGCGCCAGGTGCAGGCCGGCAAAGCGGGTTCGCAGCGCCGGCCCGGTCGCGCCGCGCAGGATCATCAGCACCAGCACGATCTGTCCCGCAAAGCGGAAGAAGATCACCTGAAGCACTGGATACCCCCCCACCAGACCCTTTGCCACGGCATCCATGGTGGTGAAGAACAGAACCGCGACGACCATCAGAAGGATTCCGCGCGCCGTGTGGGTCGCTGCGGCGGCGGGAAGGGGCAAGGGCATGAAAAGGGTCCGATCCGGAGACGGGACGGACCCTAGAATGCAGGCATCGCCGGGACAAGGGCCGACCTTATGCGCCTGACATTACTCTTCGGCAGGCACCACGAAGGCCAGCTCTCCCGTCGCCTCGAGTTCCCGGATTGCGGTGATGACGGCACCTTGCGCCTCTTCCGCGTCCTTTTCCCTGACCGCACCACGCTCCGCCACCTCGTCGCGGATCGATTGCGCCAGACGCTGGGACAGGTTGTCCAGAAAGAAGGTGGCGGCAGCGGCAAGTTCGTCTGTCGTCGCACCGGCAATGGCAGTGACCAGCACCGCCTGATCGACGACGCGGACGATCTTGGGCACATCGCGCCCCGCGATCCGGTGCGGGATATGCACAAAGGTAAAGATGGCGCGCCGCACCTTGCGGGCAAATTCCGCATCGGTTTCGTCCAGACCCTTGAGAACTTCGTCCCGCGTTGCCGCCGCAGTGACATTCAGGATCGCCCCCACCCGTTCCACCGGCCCGGTTTCGAAGGCGCGCGCAGGCTGGGTGTCCAGCTGGGCTGCCAGTGACTGGCCGATGCGCCGCACCGTTTCGGGGTCGACATTGCCGGTCTGGGACACCGCATAGGCCACGCGGCGCGCCTTGTCGCCGGGCAGTCGGCCCAGCAGGCTGGCGGCCTTTGGGATGGGCAGCTTCGAAAGCATGACGGCCGCCACCTCTTCGCTTTCCTCTTCCAGGACGGGCAGCAGACGGTCTTCTTCCAGCAACATGATCCGGTCCCACGGGTCCGCCTTGCCCGAGGCACCCGCCAGACGGCGCAGCCGGTTGGCGGCGGTTGTGCTGATATGCCCGTCCATCATCGTCAGCGCGCCTTCGATGCCGCCGGGAAAGGACAGGCCCACCTGTTCAAGTTCATTCAGGAATTCTTCCACCACCGCGCCCAGCGTGGTGCGGTCGACAAGGCGCATCCGGCCGATCTGTTCGGTAAGGGCCGCCTGCATGTGCTCGGGCAGGGACGACAGCGGCAGAGACGCGCCTTCAGCCAGCAGCAGGCGGACAATGACCGCAGCCTTTACGCGACCGGTCATGGCCAAAGGCTGTCCCGGTGCCGGCTGCGGTTCTGCCCCGCGATGGGTGGTCAACTGGCCCAGAGTGGTGCGCATGACGGCCTTCCTTCAACACAGGCAGATCATGCACGGGCATCGGTTAAGACCGGATTAGCAGACCCCGGTCGCCCGGGGTCAGCCAGGATGTCAGCTTGTGACTTCGGCAGTGCAGGCCTGCTTTGCCGCATCCCAGGTCTGGCCCGCCGCGCATTGCGAGGCGGATTGCATTTTTTCCCGGTCGCAGCCCGCCCCGGCAAGCGCAAACGTCGGCGCAAGGGTCAGGGCGATCAGGCAGAGGGTCGTCTTGATCTTCATGGCGCGTCCTTTCGTTGCAGTGCCCCCTAAGGAACCCTGAAACGCGATTCGCGGCAAGTCCGCCGTCCTTGCGCGCCGCCCGATCACGGCATTGTCATCAATAATCGTGCGTCTCGCCGGTCTGGATGGCGCTTTGCAGGGCCGTTTCGGCCCAAAGCCCCGAACCGCCGCGTGCCCGGATCTCGGCCAGTTGAACCTCTGCCAGGTCGATCCTGCCCAATTCGACATAGGCCTGCCCCAGGTAGGACCGGCACAGGATATTGTCCGGGTTCAGCGCCAGCGCCTTTGCATAGGCGGCAAGCCCTTCGTCCATCCGCCCGGCCTTGCGGTTGGCAAAGCCGATATAGGTCAGGACCCGGTCGGTCTTGCCTTCGGTCATGGCCGCCAGCACGATCAGGGCGTCTTCGGGCCGCCCCGCCCAGGCAAGTTCCCGGACCGCCCTGAAGCGGGTATCGTCATCCAGAAGGCCGCTTTTGGCATCGACGCAGCTTTTCGTAGCCTCGTCCCAGACCTGGCCCTTGACGCATTCGGTGCTGGTCTGGGTCGCAGGCGGCGGTTCGGTTTGATCGCTGCCGGCGGCAAGGGCGTTGACCGGCAACAGAAGCAGGGCGGCAGCGGCAACGGTGATGGTCAGGCGCATCGCTGTTTTTCCTTCCGTTCTTCGCATGGCCGAAGGGTAGCAACGCAGCCGACAAGACCCGCTCACGTTCGCGTGACCGCCGGCGCGGGAAAAGGCATCAACCCCCGAAAACCCGCGCAAAGATCGTGTCGACGTGCCGCGTGTGATAGCCCATATCGAAGTTTTGCTCGATCACGGCGGGCGGCAGCGCCGCCGTCACCTCGGGGTCGGCCAGAAGCTCGGCCTTGAAATCCGCCCCCTGGTCCCAGACCTTCATCGCGTTGCGCTGCACCAGACGGTAGGCATCCTCGCGGCTGACCCCGGCCTGGGTCAGGGCCAGCAGCACGCGCTGGCTCATCACCAGGCCGCGGAACCTGTTCAGGTTGGCCAGCATGTTTTCGGGGTAGACCACCAGTTTTTCGATGAGCCCTGCCAGCCGGTGCAGGGCGAAATCCAGCGTGATCGTGGCATCCGGCCCGATGGCACGTTCCACCGAGGAATGGCTGATGTCCCGTTCGTGCCACAGCGCCACGTTTTCCAGCGCCGGAATCACCGCCATGCGCACCAGCCGCGCAAGGCCCGTCAGGTTTTCCGACAGCACTGGGTTGCGCTTGTGCGGCATGGCGCTGCTGCCCTTCTGGCCGGGGGAAAAGAATTCTTCCGCCTCCAGCACTTCGGTGCGCTGCATGTGGCGGATCTCCACCGCGACATTTTCGATCCCCGAGGCGATGACGCCCAGCGTTGCAAAGAACATCGCATGCCGGTCGCGCGGGATCACCTGGGTGCTGATCGGTTCCGGCACCAGCCCCATCATCGCGCAGACGTGCTTTTCGACCGCAGGATCGATGTTGGCAAAGGTTCCGACGGCCCCTGAAATGGCGCCGGTCGCAATTTCCGAACGGGCATTCACCAAACGCGCCCGGTTGCGGGACATCTCGGCATAGAAGCGGGCAAAGGTCAGCCCCAATGTTGTGGGTTCGGCATGAATGCCGTGGCTGCGCCCGATGCGCAGTGTATACTTGTGTTCCAGCGCGCGGGATTTCAGCGCGCCCAGCACCCGGTCCAGCCCGGCCAGAAGCAGATCGCTGGCGCGGCACAACTGGACGTTCAGCGCGGTGTCCAGAACATCGGAACTGGTCATGCCCTGATGCACGAAACGCGCCTCGTCGGCACCGATGTGCTCTGCCAGATGGGTGAGAAAGGCGATCACGTCGTGCCTGGTCACCGCCTCGATCTCATGGATCCGTTCCACGTCAAAGGTCACGTCCCTGGCCCGCCAGACTGCTTCGGCATTTGCCTTGGGGATCACGCCCAGGGCAGCCTGGGCATCACAGGCATGGGCCTCGATCTCGAACCAGATGCGGAACCGGGTTTCGGGCGACCACAGGGCAACCATCTCGGGGCGGGAATAGCGCGGGATCATCGGCGGGCCTTTCTGTTGCGGCGCAGGCGCGGTCGGCATAGTCGTGACCGGCCAGCCTGGCAAGGACCGGAACCTTGCGCGGCGCAAA
This sequence comes from Rhodobacter sp., assembly GCA_020251025.1. Taxonomy (GTDB): domain Bacteria; phylum Pseudomonadota; class Alphaproteobacteria; order Rhodobacterales; family Rhodobacteraceae; genus Aliitabrizicola. The sequence continues at coordinate 43,611 of JADCDI010000040.1, forward strand.
GACCGGCCCGCGCCGGCGGGGCGGCAAAGCGGGCAGGGCCGGGTGGGTGCTGTGGCGGACTGACATGGGGCGACACTGCAGGATTTGACGGCCCGCTGGCGCAGCTTTCCGGGACCGGTTGAGGGGCGCGGGACCCTGCCTTTGCTGTCCTGCCCCCGTCCGGCCCCGCCGGGAACGCCTTGCCTGTCTGGGCAGCGCACGTTCCGCGCGGGGACCCGGGATTTGCTTTACGGATGATGCCGGATCGGTCACGCTGCGACGCTGTGTCGGTCTGCAGGAAGGAAGATCAGGATGGTTGAAACCGTAAAGGGCCGCGAGGTGACGATCACCTTTGACGCCACGCGCTGCGTGCATTCGCGCAACTGCGTTCTGGGGCACCCCGAGGTGTTCGTGCCCAATGTGAAGGGCGACTGGATTTACCCCGATGCCGCGCCCGCCGCGACCGTTCTGCAGATCGGCATCGCCTGCCCGTCGGGTGCGATCCGCGTCACCCGCAATGACGGCTCAGCCACGTCAGAGGTGCCGCCCGTGGTCAATACGCTGCGCCTGCGCGAAAACGGGCCCCTGTCGCTGGAGGCGCCGATGCTGATCGGCGGCGTTGCGGCTGGCAGCGTGCGCGCCACCCTGTGCCGCTGCGGTGCGTCGCGCAACAAACCCTATTGCGACGGCAGCCATGCCGGGGCCGGCTTTATCGCCACGGGGGAGGCACCGGTGAAAGAGTCTGAACCGCTGGCCGCGCGTGATGGTCCGGTCGAGGTTGTGCCACTGCCGAACGGTCCGCTGAAGCTTGCAGGCAATGTCGAGGTTGTATCCGGCACCGGCAGAACCCTGAACCGGGCGACACAGCTTTTCCTGTGCCGCTGCGGCCAGTCCAAGACCAAGCCGTATTGCGACGGCAGCCACAAGGCGGCGGGCTTTCAGGCCGACTGAACCCGCAGGCCGCGCGTTCAGGGCAACGCGCGGTCACCACCATGATTTTTCAGCGAAAAATCCCGCCCCCTTCGCCGGGCATCTCGATCCCCCGCAGATTTTTCGCAGAAAAATCGGTTCTGACCAATGCGCGGCACCGCGCTGGCATCCAGCCGGGCGGCCCCGGTCAGGCCTGCCCGGTCAGGCGCGCATCGAACGGGTAGGTTGTCAGGTTCTCGAACCCCGTTTCGGTGATCAGCACCTGATCCTCCAGCTTGATCGAGAAATCGCCCCCCTCCGGACTGACCAGAGCCTCGACACAGATCACGTTGCCCGGTTCCAGCACGGCATCGAAGGCCCCTTCGGTATAGCCGTCGGGGTAGGTGACATAGGGCCATTCGTCGCACAGCCCCACGCCATGCATCTTGCAGGAATATTTCTGCCGCCAGTACTGCGCGTCAAGCTGATGGCCGCCATGGACCAGTTCCCTGATCGAAACCCCGGGCTTCAGCATTGCCATGTTGGTGGCGATATGGTCCATCGCATGCCCCATCGCCGAGATCATCGCATTGCCGGGGTACCCGTCGCCCACCCACCAGGTGCGCGAGATGTCGATGCACATGCCGTAGGCCCCGATCAGGTCGGTATCAAAGGCCACGATTTCATTGTTCTGCACGATCCGTGGCCCGCATTCCTGAAACCAGGGATTGGTGCGCGGACCCGAGGCAAGCAGGCGGGTTTCAATCCATTCGCCGCCGCGCCGTATGTTTTCGGCATGCAGCACCGACCAGATGTCATCCTCGCTCATGCGCCCGCCGGGGACACCTTCGCGCGTGGCGCGTTCCATCACCGCAATGGCGCTTTCGCAGGCATGGTGGGCGCAGCGCATGGCCGCGATGTCATCCGGCCCCTTTACGGCGCGGACCCGCTCGGTCACCTCTTCGCCTTCCACCACGTCAAAGCCGATGCGTTCCAGCGCGCGCAGGCCGACGATCATGATCTTGTCCACGGCAAGCCGGCGGTTTGTCCCGGCATGGGCGCGCATGATCTCGTCCACCTGGGCGGCAAAGCCCCTGGCCGCATCTTCGCCCCGGTCGCCGGTGGAGTTGTAAAAGAAGGTCGCGCCGGACCGGACTTCCCGGATCAGCGGGTTGAACGTCACCAGAAACGGCGCATTCTTGTATTCCCAGATCACCATATGCCCGTCCGCGCACAGCAGCACGGCCCGGAACGGGTTGTGCGTGTTCCAAAGCTGCATATTGGTGGTATCGGTCGCATAGCGGATGTTCAGCGGGTCAAACATCAAAAGCCCGCCATAGTCGCGCTGCACCAGCGCCTGCGTCAGCCGCGCCCAGCGGAACTGGCGCATCGCGGCCAGATCGGGCGGGGTCAGGCCCGCTGCCGCCCATTCGGCAAAGGCAAGCTGCGTCGGGCCGATTTCCACCCGGTTGTTGTCGTTGGGCGTACCATCGGCCAGCACGGCCCCGCGGCCGGGGTCGATCTTGCGGCGGTCGGCGTAATGCTGGTTCATCGCGGCCCCTTTCGTTCTTGATCCAGCGTCCCGCAGCCCGTTCCATGCGGCTTGCCTGCGCGCGACCTTGCCCTGTCGGTTTCCTGCCCTTCCGCCGGGCGCGCAGCCCGGCTAAAGTTGCGCCATGCCCCTGATCCTGCAAACCACGCTGCCCTTCGCGCCCTGGATGGACCCGCGCACCAACCGTCTTCCCGGCGTGTTGCCGCTGGAGGGGGATGACTGGCTGCGGGTGGACGAGGCTTTTGCGGCGCAGATGGCTGAACGTAACCGGCTGATCCGGGAGGTGCCCGATCTGGTTCATGCGCTTTTGCCGCAAGGCGTTGCCGCCGCGCAGGAACTTTACCGCCGCGTGCTGGCGCGGCTGGCCACAGAAGCGGGATATGCCGTGGGGGCAGATGCGGTGCAGCGCCCTGACGGTGTCTCGATCCCGCTGGACCTGTCGCAGCCGCTGCTGACCCTGGGGCGGCTGGTGCAGGAAGACCTGTGTCTGCTGGATTCGGTGGGTGGCGAACATGTTCTGACCGGGGCGATCCTGTGCTTTCCGGCAAGCTGGACCCTGGCGCAGAAGATCGGACGGCCGCTGTCGGACATTCATATTCCGGTGCCGTCCTATGACGGGGGGATCGCGCGGCGCGTGCAGCGCATGTTTGATGCGATCCGCCCCGAACAGCCGCTGTGGCGGGCCAATGCGCTGCTGTATGATGACCCGACGCTGTTCCAGCCCCGGCGGGAAGGCGTGCCCCGTCCGCGTCCGGTCGAAAAGACCTATCTGAGGTCGGAACGGCAATGCCTGCTGCGCCTGCCCGAAACGCGGGCAGTGGTGTTCACGATCCACACCTGGGTTCTGCGGCGGTCCGACCTGCCGCAGGATGCCGAAGCTGCGGTGCTGGCGCTTCATCCCTGACGGGGCAAGGCCATGCAAGAAGGGCGCGCCCTGCGGCGCGCCCTTGTCCGACCGGCAAATCCTGCCGGGTCAGCAGGAGTAGTACATCAGATATTCGATCGGGTGCGGCGTGTGTTCGTAGGCATAAACCTCTTCCCACTTCAGCGCGATATAGGCTTCCAGCTGATCCTTTGTGAACACGTCACCTGCCAGCAGGAAGTCGTGGTCTTTCTGCAGCTCTTCCAGCGCCTCGCGCAGCGAGCCGCAGACCGTGGGGATCGCCGCCAGCTCTTCGGGGGGCAGATCATAAAGGTCCTTGTCCGAGGCAGGGCCGGGATCGATCTTGTTGCGGATGCCGTCGAGACCGGCCATCAGCAGCGCCGCGAAGGCCAGATAGGGGTTGGCCGCCGGATCGGGGAAGCGGGCTTCCACGCGCTTGGCCTTGGGCGATTCCGTCCACGGAATGCGCACGCAGCCCGAGCGGTTGCGGGCGGAATAGGCGCGCAGGACCGGTGCCTCGAAGCCCGGGATCAGGCGCTTGTAGCTGTTGGTTGACGGATTGGTGATGGCGTTCAGCGCCTTGGCGTGCTTGAGGATCCCGCCGATGAAATACAGCGCCTCTTGCGAAAGGTCGGCATATTTGTCGCCTGCGAACAGCGGTTTGCCACCCTTCCAGATCGACATGTTCACATGCATCCCCGACCCGTTGTCGCCCTTCATCGGTTTCGGCATGAAGGTGACGGTCTTGCCATAGGCATGGGCCACGTTGTGGATGACATATTTGTACTTCTGGATGTTGTCGGCCTGGTCAACCAGACCGCCAAAGACCATGCCCAGTTCGTGCTGGCAGGTGGCCACCTCATGGTGGTGCTTGTCCACCTTGATGCCCATGCGCTTCATCGTCGAGAGCATCTCGCTGCGGATGTCCTGCGCCTCGTCCACGGGGTTGACCGGGAAGTAGCCGCCCTTGTGGGCCGCGCGGTGGCCGTAGTTGCCGCCTTCGGTCACGCTGCCGGTGTTCCAGGCTGCCGCCTCGGCGTCGATCTCGTAAGACACTTTGGCAGGGGTAATCGAATAGCGCACATCGTCGAACAGGAAGAATTCCGCTTCCGGCCCGCAATAGAACGCATCCCCTATCCCCGATGCCTTGAGATAAGCCTCTGCCTTCAGCGCGGTCTGGCGCGGGCAGCGCGAATAGGCCTCTCCGGTGTCCGGTTCGACCACGACGCAATGCACGCACATCGTCTTTTCGGCATAGAACGGGTCGATGTAGACCGACCCCGGATCGGGGATCAGCTTCATGTCGGACTGGTCGATGGATTTCCAGCCGGCAATCGACGAGCCGTCGAACATGAAGCCTTCTTCCCAGAAGTCTTCGTCAACAAGGTCAGCCACAAGCGTCACGTGCTGCAACTTGCCCTTGGGGTCGGTGAAACGGACGTCGACATATTCGACATCCTCGTCCTGCATCAGTTTCAGGGCAGCCTTTACCTTGCTCATCTTGAGGTCGTTCCTTCTGCTTGAGGATCATTGCGGCGGCCGGGTGCCAGCCGGACAGGGGAGAGAGGTCAGATCGCATCCTCGCCGGATTCGCCGGTACGGATGCGGATGGCCTGTTCAACGGGAGAGACGAAAATCTTGCCGTCCCCGATCTTGTCGGTTCGGGCGGCGGTGATGATCGCCTGGACAGCGGTGTCGACCATATCGTCGGCAAGGACGACTTCAATTTTGACTTTCGGCAGGAAATCAACGACATATTCGGCACCGCGGTAAAGTTCCGTATGCCCTTTCTGCCGTCCGAACCCCTTGACCTCGGTCACCGAAAGCCCTTGGATTCCGGCCTCCTGAAGAGCTTCCTTCACCTCGTCCAGCTTGAAGGGCTTGATGATCGCCTCGATCTTCTTCATGGGCCGACTCCGACACTTTGACGTCTGCCGTCACTGACCACTTTCAAACCGGGGCTACAATTGGCTAGGCTGGGCCTGTCCTGACACCAGGCGGAAATCCCCGCGCTGCGCCGTGAAAACAGGCAAAGCGCCTGTGTTTTGGGCGGTTTGTGAACAATGGGGCAAGAAAATGACCTATCTGCTGACATCTGCCCAAATCCGGGCCATTGAAAGCAGCGCAATTGCCTCGGGGCAGGTGACGGGACAGGTCCTGATGTCCCGCGCCGGGCAGGCTGTTGTGACGGCGGTGCAGACCGCCTGGCCCGGCAGAACCGGCCCCGTGGTTGTGTTCTGCGGGCCGGGCAACAATGGCGGCGACGGTTATGTCATCGCCCGTCTGCTGGATGCGGCGGGGCACGCGGTTTCGGTCTTTTCCTGTGGCGACAGCATCACGCCCGATGCCCGGCAGGCCCGGGCCGGCTGGACCGGTGCGATTCTGCCGCTTGCTGCGCTGGACCGGACATGCCTGGCGCAGGCACCGCTGGTGATCGACGCCATGTTCGGAACCGGCCTTGCGCGGCCCGTTGCGGCGGATGTCTGGGGCGCCGTTGCCATGGCGCAGGACAGCGGCTGCCCGGTTGTTGCGGTGGATATCCTGAGCGGTCTGTGTTCCGACAGCGGGCGTATCCGGGCCGATGCGGGCTATCTGGACCGTCCGGCCACCATGACCGTGACCTTCGACAGCCCGCGCCTGGGCCATATGCTGGCCGATGCTGCGCGGCTGTCGGGGCAGCTTGTCGTGGCCGATATCGGCCTGGGCCCCTGGCGTCAGGCCTGGGCGCGCGGGCGCGATGCAGAGCTGGTCGACGCCGCCACACCGTCCGGTCTGCTGGCCAAGGAGGGTGGGCACAAGTACAGCCATGGCCACGCCCTGATTCTGGGCGGCGGTCCGGGGCAGGGCGGGGCCGCCCGGCTGGCGGCCCGCGCGGCACTGCGGGTCGGGGCGGGGCTTGTGACGCTGGCCTGTCCGGCAGCCGCGCTTGCCGAAAATGCCGCGCGGCTGGACGCCGTCATGCTGCACGGCCTGGCGGACGGGGCGGCCCTGTCCCGGACGCTGGCCGACCCGCGGATCACTGCCCTGTGTCTTGGGCCGGCGCTGGGACGCGGGGCGCGCGAGGTCGGGTTGGTCGGTGCCGCCCTTGGCGCGGGCCGGGCCACCGTTCTGGACGCGGATGCCCTGACGCTGGTGGCAGAGGTCCCCGCCTTGCGCGCGGCCCTGCATCCGCGCTGTGTCCTGACCCCGCATGACGGCGAGTTTGCGCGGCTGTTTGCGCAGATCGCGGCGCGGCGGACCGGCCCGGTGAAGAACGGTACGCCCGCCTGTTCGAAAGTGGATGCGGCCCGGCAGGCGGCGGCAGATGCGGGTTGTGTCGTGCTGCTGAAGGGGGCCGATACGGTGATTGCGGCCCCTGACGGGCGCTGTTCGGTGCATGCGGCGGTGCGCGGGCGCGCCGCCCCCTGGCTGGCCACCGCCGGGTCCGGTGATGTGCTTGCGGGACTGATCGGCGGGCTTCTGGCACGCGGGTTCGGCCCCTTCGAGGCTGCCGGGACGGCGGCCTGGCTTCATGCGGAAGCGGCGCTGCTTTTTGGACCCGGCCTGATTGCCGAAGACCTGGCGGACATGCTGCCACAGGTGCTGCGCCGCCTGACCGGGCACGGCGGGCAAGGGGCGCAAGCTGCCGGCCCCGCCCCCTTCGGTCAGCCCCAATAGCGCGCCCCGGTGTGGGCAAGGACCAAGCGGAAGGACGCGGCCCGGTGCCTTTGCGCGGGACCGGTCCCGGCGGCCGGTCTGACTGTTGGCAGGGCCCGGCACCGGCCCGGCGCTGATGCCATGGCGTGCTGCGGACCGGATCGGGGCGACAGATTCCCCTCGTATCTGCGGCTGTCTCTTGATAAAGGCGCGCAGGTTCCGGCCGGTCCCGGCGGCGGGCGGAACAGGATGCGGGCGTGGCGGAATTGGCAGACGCACCAGATTTAGGTTCTGGCGCCGCAAGGCGTGGGGGTTCAAGTCCCTTCGCCCGCACCACTTGCCATCCTGCCGGACCCCGCCTGCGCCGGGTGCCGGCCTTGCCGGAAACGCTTCCAATTTCCCCCTCGCATCGCCCCGGAAGCTTTGCTAGAAGGCTTGGGGTTTGACTGCCCTGACATTGTCGGGGGCGGTGGCGTTTTGTGTTTCGCAAGCTGGCGGAGCGGGAAGGGCGCCCAGGGACATTGGGTCCGGATCAGCGGTGCCGGAAGGGGATGCCCCTGGCCCGCCCCGGTGAAGGAAAAAGGACGAAACGATGCAGGTTACCGAAACCCTGAACGAAGGTCTGAAGCGCGCCTACACCATCACGGTGACGGCGGCCGAGCTTGACGCCAAGGTCCAGGAAAAGCTGGTCGAGGCGCAGCCCGAGGTCGAGATGAAGGGCTTCCGCAAGGGCAAGGTTCCCATGGCCATGCTGCGCAAGCAGTTCGGCACCCGCCTGATGGGCGATGCGATGCAGGATGCCATAGACGGCGCGATGAAATCGCATTTTGCCGCCAGCGGCGACCGCCCGGCGCTGCAACCCGAAGTCAGGATGGTTGGCGGCGAAACCTGGGCCGAGGGGCAGGATGTTGTCGTCGAGATGACCTATGAGGCGCTGCCGCTGATCCCGGAGTTCGACGCGGGCAAGGTCGTGCTGGAGCGGCTGGTCGTGAAGGCCGAGGCTGCCGCCGTGGACGAGGCCCTGGCAAATCTGGCTGGGTCTGCCCAGTCGTTCGAGGACGGCAAGAAAGGTTCCAAGGCCAAGAACGGCGATCAGGTGGTGATCGACTTTGCCGGAACGGTCGACGGAAAGCCGTTCGAAGGCGGGTCGGCCGAAGACTTTCCCCTTGTGCTTGGTTCGGGCTCGTTCATTCCGGGGTTCGAGGACCAGTTGATCGGAGCCAGGGCGGGCGATGCGATTTCGGTGAACGTGACCTTCCCCGAGTCCTATGGCGCAAGGCATCTGGCCGGCAAGGCCGCCGTCTTTGCCTGTACCGTGAAGGCCGTGAAAAACCCGAAACCGGCCGTGATCGACGACGAACTGGCCAGGAAATACGGTGCCGAAAGCCTGGAAGCGCTGAAGGTGCAGATCGCCGAGCGGCTTGAGGCGGAATATCTGGGTGCAGCGCGGGCGGTGATGAAGCGTGCGCTGCTGGATCAGCTTGATGCGCTGGTGAAGTTCGACCTGCCCGCGTCACTGGTCACGGCGGAGGCAAGCCAGATTGCCCACCAGTTGTGGCATGAAGAGCACCCCGAAGTGCATGGGCACGACCACGGCACCGTGGAGCCGACGGACGAGCACAAGTCGCTGGCCGAGCGCCGCGTGCGCCTTGGCCTGCTGCTGGCCGAAATGGGCCGCAAGGCCGAGATCACCGTGACGGACGCTGAAATGACCAGGGCCGTGCTGGCCCAGGCCCGTCAGTATCCGGGGCAGGAGCGCGCCTTTTTCGAATTCGTTCAGAAGAATCCGCAGATGCAGCAGCAGTTGCGCGCGCCGATCTTCGAGGACAAGGTGGTGGATCACATTGTGGCCGCTGCCAGCGTGACGGAGAAAGCCGCGACAAAGGAAGAGCTGCAAAAGGCGGTCGAGGCGCTTGACGACATCTGACTGCCGCTGCGCGAGATTGCAGAAAGGGCCGCACCCGGGGGGTGTGGCCCTTTTCCTTTGGCGGGGCGGGTTCCTGCCGGATCAGGCGCAGGCGCGCGTCAGGTTGGCCGGAGCCATGGCCCCGTGCGGGTTTTCTGTGCGGCGCAGCGACAGAAGCATCCGATATTCCGTTGATCTGAAACGAAACAAGGCACCCCATGGGGTGCCTTGTTTCCGGCCCGGTGTCTGAACGGGGTCAGGAGGCGTCGGAGATGAATTTCACCGCATCGCCAAAGGTCTGGATCGTCTCGGCGGCATCATCGGGGATCTCGATGCCGAATTCCTCTTCGAATGCCATCACCAGTTCGACCGTATCAAGGCTGTCGGCACCCAGATCATCGATGAACGAGGCATTATCCGTTACCTTGTCGGCATCAACGCCCAGATGTTCGACGACGATCTTCTTCACGCGGTCGGCGATGTCGCTCATGTCAGTCCCTCTCAAAGATGCGGGAAGCCCCGCTTTGTCTGTTTCCGGTCGGCCCGGCACTGATTTTGCCAGACATCAGACCGACATTGCCTGCGCAACCCCGGCCCGTTCTGCGCGCCTATAGCAAGGGTGCCCGCGCAAGGCAAACCCTTTCCCGTGGCGCTGTCCTGCCCTAGATCATCGCCATGCCGCCGTTCACGTGCAAGACCGCGCCGGTCACATAACCCGCTTCGGGGCTGGCGAGATAAAGGACGGCGGCGGCGATTTCCGAAGCCTCGCCCATCCGCCCGGCGGGGATTGATGTCAGGATGCGGGTCTTCTGGTCTTCGCTCAGCTTTTCGGTCATGGCCGTGGTGATAAAGCCCGGGGCCACGCAGTTCACCGTGATGTTGCGGCTTGCCACCTCGGCCGCCAGCGATTTCGACATGCCCACCATGCCCGCCTTTGCGGCGGCATAGTTGGCCTGGCCGGGGTTGCCGGTGGCCCCCACGACAGAAGAGATATTCACGATCCGCCCCCAGCGGGTCTTCATCATGCCGCGCAGCACACCCCGGCACAGGCGGAAGGCAGAGGTCAGGTTGACGTCGATCACCGACTGCCAGTCCTCGTCGGACATCCGCAGGAAAAGGGTGTCGCGGGTGATGCCGGCGTTGTTGACAAGAATATCGACCGATCCCATCGCCGCCGCCGCCGCCTTTGGCAGCGCCTCGACCGAGGCGGGATCGGCCAGATCGCAGGTCAGCACATGGGCGCGGCTGCCCAGGTCTGCCGCCAGCGCCTCAAGCGGGGCGGTGCGGGTGCCCGAAAGGGCCACTGTGGCCCCGGCGGCGTGCAGCGCCTGGGCGATGGCCCCGCCGATGCCGCCCGATGCGCCGGTCACCAGCGCGGTCTTGCCTGTCAGATCGAACATTGTCGCGCTCCTCAGTTCTGGTTCGTTGCCTCGGCCACCGCTGCCGCCACCTCTTCGGGCGAGCCGATGGCGCGGGTGGTGATGCCGGGGGAGATGCGCCTGACCATGCCCGACAGGGCCTTGCCTGCGCCGATCTCCCAGATTTCGGTGACGCCCTGTGCGGCCATCCACAGCACGGATTCGCGCCAGCGCACCGAACCCGTGACCTGTTCGACCAGAAGGGCGCGGATCACCTGGGGGTCGCTGACCGCCGTGGCGCGCACATTGGCGACCAGCGGCACGCGGGGGGGCAGCAGGGTGACGCGGGCCAGCGCCTTTGCCATGGCATCGGCAGCGGGCTGCATCAGGGCGCAGTGAAAGGGGGCGCTGACGGGCAAAAGCAAGGCGCGTTTGGCACCCCTGGCCCTGGCGATGTCGACGGCGCGTTCCACCGCGCCGCGATGCCCCGAGACCACCACCTGGGCCGGATCATTGTCATTCGCGGCCTGACAGACCCCGTCCTGCGCCGCTTCGGCGGCAACTTCGGCGGCGGCGGCGAAATCGAGGCCCAGGAGGGCGGCCATGGCCCCGACCCCAAGGGGAACGGCCGCCTGCATGGCCTCGCCCCGCAGGCGCAGCAGGCGGGCGGTATCGGCCAGGCTGAGGGCACCGGCGGCGCAAAGGGCGGAGTATTCGCCCAGCGAATGACCGGCGACAAAGGCCGCAGAGGTGAGTTTGATCCCTTCGGCCTCCAGCGCGCGCAGGGCGGCGATGGAAGTGGCCATCAGGGCAGGCTGGGCATTGCGGGTCAGCTGCAACTGGTCGGCCTGGCCGTTCCAGATCAGGTCCGAGAGGTTTTCCGACAGGGCGTCGTCCACCTCGGCGAAAACCGCACGGGCGGCGGGGCTGGCTGCCGCCAGATCGCGCCCCATGCCGATGGTCTGGGCCCCCTGGCCCGGAAATACGAAAGCGCGTGTCACGGTCTGCGTGCCCCCCTGGCGTCTTTCCCGACCGCATAGCGCGGCAGGCGCGCCCGCGCAATCTTTGCGCAGGGCGATGCAGAAGGTTCCCTGCCGCCTGCCGGACGGGGGAGATCTTCCTGCCCCGTCGCAAAGGCAGCCGGCCGGTCAGGCGCTGGCCGGGGGCCGAAGTCCCCGGCGGATATGGATGCAGCGCCACCATGTGGCCGGGGCGATGGCCCTGGCCAGACCGCGCAGGGCGCGAAGGCAAGAGCTTGCTGTCTTCCAGCCGACGGTGCATGCGGTTGGCACGTCTTCAGCGGGCTTTGGGGCCGCGCGCGGCAGGGCGCAGCTTTTCGGGCCGGGGAAAGGCTTGCATCCGGAGGGCGCGCATGTATAAGGCCGCATTCTTCCGCTTACCCACGTAACCGGTGCACCCCCTCGTGGACGGGCTGCGGAAGTGCAGAGGCCCGTCCTGTGAAATGCACCCGACAGAACTGGAGACGGCATGCCGCTTTACGAGCATGTATTCATATCGCGTCAGGATCTTTCCAACACGCAGGCCGAGGGCCTGATCGAACACTTTTCTGCCGTCCTTGCGGACAACGGCGGCAAGGTCGTTGAAAACGAGTACTGGGGCGTCAAGACGATGGCCTACAAGATCAACAAGAACCGCAAGGGCCACTATGCCTTTCTGAAATCGGATGCGCCCGCCGCCGCCGTGCAGGAAATGGAGCGTCTGATGCGCCTGCATGACGATGTGATGCGTGTGCTGACCGTGAAGGTCGACAAGCACGAGGAAGGCCCGTCCATACAGATGCAGAAGCGTGATGACCGTGGCGAGCGTGGCGACCGGCCCGACAGGGGCGAGCGGCCCGAACGCGGCTTCGGCGGCGATCGCGGTGACCGGGGCGGCTTCGGCGGTGACCGGGGCGGCTTTGGCGGCGGCGACCGCCGGCGTTGATCAGGAGGGAATTGCAAATCATGGCGAACAAACCGTTTTTCCGCCGCCGCAAAGTCTGCCCCTTTTCCGGCGACAATGCCCCGGCGATTGACTACAAAGACACGCGGCTGCTGCAGCGCTATGTGTCCGAGCGCGGCAAGATCGTGCCGTCGCGCATCACGGCCGTTTCGGCCAAAAAGCAGCGTGAGCTGGCCCGTGCGATCAAGCGCGCCCGCTTTCTTGCGCTGCTGCCCTATGCCGTGAAGTAAGGAGAAAGACACATGCAAGTCATCCTTCTTCAGCGCGTGGCCAAGCTTGGCCAGATGGGCGAGGTCGTGAACGTCAAGGACGGATACGCCCGTAACTTTCTTCTTCCGCAGGGCAAGGCGCTGCGGGCGAACGAGGCCAATGTCAAGTCGTTCGAGGCCAGGAAATCGCAGCTCGAGATGCAGAACCTGGAGACGAGGAAGGCGGCGGAATCTGCTGCCGGAAAGCTGGACGGGCAGGTTTTTGTCGTGATCCGCTCTGCCTCGGACGCGGGGGCGCTGTACGGGTCCGTGACGACCCGCGATGCCGCCGAGGCCGCAACCGAGGCCGGGTTCACGGTGAACCGGGCGCAGATCGTGCTGGACCGCCCGATCAAGGAACTTGGGATGCACAGGGTTACGGTCGTACTGCACCCTGAGGTTTCGGTTAAGATCAGCCTGAATGTGGCGCGTTCGGCGGAAGAAGCCGCGTTGCAGGCCTCGGGCAAGTCGATCCAGGAGCTGGCGGCGGAAGCCGAGGCGGCTGCGGAATTCGAGATTGCCGAGCTTTTCGACGACATGGGCGCAGCCAACGATTTCGATCCGCGCGACCAGCGCTGATCCTTCCTGCCAGGATATGGAAACCGCGCCGGGACACCGGCGCGGTTTTTTCATGGCCGGGGCCGGCCCTTCTGCCTGATCCCGGGCGGGGGCTGTCCGGTGCAGGGGCCATTGTTGGATGTTCTGCGGTTGAAGCAGCGGGGGCCATTGCCGCCACGCGCGACGGGGCAGATTCCGGGACAACTTTGTTCAGCGGTTTTCCTTGTTGTTGAACAAAGATCGATGTTCAACAGATTTATCCCTGACGAGGATACCTGAAATCATGGAAGACTTTCTTTCCTGTTCAACAATTCATGTTCAACGGAATTGTTTCTTGTGGTACATGGATGCATGTTCAACGGAGTTGGCGGCTGCGGAGGAAGACATGATGTTCAACAAAAGCTTGTCGGGTTGAACATGCCATGAACCGGCATCATTCCCCGCTTGCCCGCGCGGTTTATCAGGAACTTCTCGGCTCATTTGGCGAAGGGCAGGTTGCCGCCCTGCGCGGATCGCCCGCGCTGGAGGAGCGGTCGGGGCGCAGATACTGGTACGACAGCTACCGTGTCGGGGATCGCGTTCGCAAGCGCTACATCGGCGAGGATACGCCCGATCTGGCAAAGCGCATGGCGCTGCACCGAGAAGATGCCCGGCGCAAGAAGGAGGGGGCCGCCCACCGGGCAAGGCTGGTGCGCCTGCTGCGCGCCGAAGGCTTCCTGCCGATCGATGGCGGCACGGGAGCCGTCTTGAATATGCTGGCGAAGACCGGTCTGTTCCGGACGGGCGGCACGATTGTGGGAACCTGCGCCTTCCGGCTTTACGAGGGTGAGCTTGGATTGCCCTTGGGTTCCCTTTCCGCTGCCGGGACGGATGACGCCGATATGGTGCGGTTTGAACGGCTGTCGCTGGCCCTTGACGACAGGGTCGACGCATCCCTGCCGGAAAGCTTTCGCGATCTGGAATTTGCCCCCGTGCCCGGCCCGGACGGGGTGACGGTCTGGAAATGCAGGCAGACCCGGTCCGGGGCGGTGATCGATTTCCTGACGCCGTCGATCCGGGGGGGGGAAGGGATCCGGGACCTGCCTGCCTTGGGGACTTCGGCGCGGTCGCTGGATTTTCTGGACTATCTGATTGCTGATCCGGTCAAGGCCGCCGTTGCGTACCGATCCGGTGTTCTGGTGCAGGTTCCGCGGCCGGAACGCTATGCCATTCACAAGCTTGTGGTGGCCGACCGGCGGCAGGGCGGACCTGACGCCGCGAAAGCGCGGAAGGATCGGGCGCAGGCCGCTTTCCTGATTGCCGCTTTGGCCAGGGACCGGCCGGAGGCGCTGCGCCTGGCCTATGAGGCGGCGATCGGGAACGGGGTGAGGTGGCGCGACCGGATTGCCGCCAGCCTGAAGCGCATGCCGCAGACCTTTTCCGTACTGGAAGCCCTGTAGGCACCCATAGGCCCGACGTTGAGGCCTGTTGCGGTTGTTTCCGGGGCGTTGTTGCGCGCAGGGTGACAGGCGTGTATCACCGCGCGCAGGGTCGTCTGGGCGGGAGCGTTTCATGCGTCGGGTGGTTGTTACGGGTCTGGGCATGGTCACGCCGCTTGCCTGCGGGGTCGGAAAGACCTGGGAACGCCTGATTGCGGGTCAGTCGGGGGCCGGGCCGATCACGCGGTTCGATGCCTCGAACGTGGTGACGCAATATGCCTGCGAGATTCCGATGGGCGATGGCAGCGACGGCACCTTCAACCCGGATGACTGGATGGAGCCGAAGGACCGCCGCAAGGTTGATGATTTCATCCTGTACGGAATGGCGGCAGCGGTTCAGGCGGTGCGCGATTCCGGCTGGGAGCCGGTGACGGAAGAGGACCGTTGCGCGACCGGGGTCTTGCTGGGTTCCGGCATCGGCGGGCTGTCTTCGATTGCGGAGACCGCCGTTCTGATCCGGGATAAGGGGCCGAAGCGGGTATCGCCTTTTTTCATTCCGGCGGCGCTGATCAATCTGATTTCCGGTCAGGTTTCGATCCGCTTCGGGTTCAAGGGGCCGAACCATGCGGTGGTGACCGCCTGTTCAACCGGCGCACATGCCATTGGCGATGCGGCGCGGCTGATCCAGTGGGGGGATGCCGATGTGATGATCGCGGGCGGTGCCGAAAGCCCGATCAGCGAGATCGGCATCGCCGGCTTTAACGCCTGCAAGGCGCTGTCCACCAAGCGCGCCGATGATCCGGCCAAAGCATCGCGCCCCTATGATGTGGACCGGGACGGGTTTGTGATGGGCGAAGGCGCGGGCGTGGTGGTGCTGGAGGAATACGGGCACGCCAGGGCGCGCGGCGCGAAGATTTACGCCGAAGTTCTGGGATACGGCCTGTCGGGCGATGCCTATCATATCACCGCCCCCAGCGAGGACGGCGACGGCGGGTTCCGCAGCATGAAGATGGCGCTCAGACGCGCCGGGCTGCAACCTTCGGACATCGACTATATCAATGCCCACGGCACCAGCACGATGGCCGATACCATTGAACTGGGCGCGGTGGAGCGGCTTTTGGGCGATGCGGCGACAGGGGCGACCATGAGTTCGACGAAATCGTCGATCGGGCATCTTCTGGGGGCGGCGGGCGCGGTCGAGGCGATTTTCTGCGTGCTGGCGATCCGCGATGGCATTGCACCACCGACGATCAATCTGGATACCCCAGAGGTTGCCGCAAAGCTTGATCTGGCGCCGAATGTGGCACGCAGGCGCAAGATCGATGTTGCGCTGTCGAATTCCTTCGGGTTCGGCGGCACGAACGCGTCGTTGATCCTGGGGCGGGTGACAGACTGATGTGGAGGTCGGTGGCGTCCAATGCGCTGACCCTGTTCGTGGTGCTGCTGGCCGTGGTGGCGGCGGTGCTGGCATGGGCACGAAAGGAGTTCACCGGGCCGGGGCCGCTGGCGGAGGCGGTCTGCATCCGGGTGGAACGCGGGGCGTCGCTGGCGAAGATCAGCCGGGTTCTGGAAGAGAAGGGCGCGGTGACGGATGCGCGCATCTTCCGTATCGGTGCGGAATATGCCGACCGGTCGGCTGACCTGAAATTCGGCAGCTACCTGGTGCCGCCCGGTGCATCCATGTCGCAGGTGCTGGAGATCGTGACGGCGGGCGGACAATCGACCTGCGGGCGCGAGGTCAATTTCCGGATCGGTGTCACGGGTGCGGATATCGTCCTGCGCGAGCTTGATCCTGCGACGGAAGCCTACATCGAGGTCGTGAAGTTCGATGTCACGCAGCCGGAACCTGCGGCCTATGTGGATGCGGCAGGCGAGGACGACCTGCGCTGGCGCGTGACGCTGGCCGAAGGGGTCACAAGTTGGCAGGTGGTGGACAGCCTGCGGCGCGCCGGTTTCCTGACCGGAGAGATTGCGGCCGTTCCGGCGGAGGGCACGCTGGCCCCGGACAGCTATGAGGTGACGCGCGGAGCGGACCGGGCGGCGCTGATTGCCGAGATGGAGGCGCGGCAGGCCCGTATCCTGGCCGACCTTTGGGCCGCGCGGGCCGACGGGCTTCCCTATGCCTCGGCGCAAGAGGCGCTGATCATGGCCTCCATCGTCGAGAAGGAAACCGGGATCGCCGAAGAGCGGCGGCTGGTGGCGGGTGTCTTTCTGAACCGGCTGGCGCAGGGGATGCGGCTGCAGACCGACCCGACGGTGATCTACGGGATCACGGGGGGCGAGGGGACCCTGGGGCGCGGGTTGCGCCAGAGCGAACTGCAGCGCGAGACCCCCTATAACACCTATGTGATCGAGGGGTTGCCACCGACACCGATTGCCAATCCCGGACGGCTGAGCATCGAAGCCGCGCTGAACCCGGAAGCGACGGAGTATCTGTTCTTCGTTGCTGACGGCACGGGCGGGCATGTTTTTGCCGCGACCCTGGCCGAGCATAATGCCAATGTCGCCAAGTGGCGTGCGATTGAGGCGCAGCGGGCGGCGGAAGGTGAGGCCCCAGACGGAGCGGCCGCGCCGGAAGAATGAAGAAAAGATTAAGGGTGCGCACGCTAAGTGGCGGGTAGCGTTGAATTTTCTTCTTGACTTGCCGCCCGGTCCCATGTAGGGATTGTGGCATGCTGGAAGAGGTGGGCAAGCGGCACGGGGCAACCCGGTGCCGCTTTTTCATTTGCCCGGGCGATCCGGCCAGAAAGCGGGTGCGGGGGGTAATGACGAGTGATCTGCCTTCGGACGAGCCGCCGCCCGTCGATCTTCTGGCAGCGACAGAGGATCTGTACCGGCAGGCGGCGGAAGATCTGGTTCAGGCGCAGCGAAAGCTTCGGCAGGGTTCGGTGGACGAGGTCAAGGCCGCAACACAGGCGGTGAAAGACCTTAAGGCCGCCTTCCAGTTGGTGATGGATGAAAGGACGCGCATTGAAAAACTCCGCAAGCAGGTTGCCGGGGTCGTCCGCGATTACGCGATCGACTTCGACGCGGCGCGAGCTGAGATCGGGCGCCGCCTGGCTTGCCTCCGCGACGCCGGAGGCGGTGGTTGAATTCCTGGGCGGGCTGGACGACAACGCGCTGCTTGCCTTGCCCTGGATGTTCGAATTCTGGGCCTTTCCGCATCAGCTGCCGCCCGATGGGGCCTGGAAGACCTGGGTCGTCATGGGCGGGCGCGGGGCGGGAAAGACACGGGCGGGGGCAGAGTGGGTCCGCGCGGAAGTCGAGGGGTCAAGGCCGACGGATGTCGGCCGGGCAAGGCGGGTGGCACTGGTCGGCGAGACGGTGGACCAGGTGCGCGAGGTGATGATCTTTGGCGACAGCGGCATCCTGGCCTGTTCGCCGCCCGACCGCCGCCCGGAGTGGGAAGCCACCCGCAGGCGGCTGGTCTGGCCCAACGGTGCGGTGGCGCAGGTGTATTCTGCGCATGATCCCGACAGTCTGCGCGGACCGCAGTTCGATGCGGCCTGGGTGGACGAGCTGGCGAAGTGGAAGAAGGCGGGAGAGACCTGGGACATGCTGCAGTTCGCGCTGCGGCTGGGGACCAATCCGCGACAGGTCGTCACCACAACGCCGCGCAATGTCGAGGTGCTGAAGGCGGTGCTGAAGAATCCATCCACCGTTCTGACACATGCGCCGACCGAGGCGAACCGGGCCTATCTGGCCGCAAGTTTTCTGGAGGAAATCCGCAGCCGCTATTGCGGGACATGGATGGGGCGGCAAGAGCTGGACGGCATCTTGCTGGAAGAGGTCGACGGCGCGCTGTGGACGGCGGCACAGCTTGAGGCGCTGCGCCTGCCGCAGGCACCGCCGCTGGACCGGATCGTGGTGGCGATCGATCCGCCGGTGACCGGACACGGCGGATCCGATGCCTGCGGAATCCTTGTGGTGGGCGCGATCACCGAGGGCCCGCCGCAAAACTGGCGCGCGGTGGTTCTGGAGGATGCGAGTGTCCCGGCGGCAAAGCCGCAGGCCTGGGCACAGGCCGCGATCCAGGCCTTTCACCGGCACCGGGCCGACCGGCTGGTGGCAGAGGTCAACCAGGGTGGTGCGCTGGTGGAAAGCCTGATCCGCCAGTTTGATGCGCTGATCCCCTATCGGGCGGTGCATGCGGCGCGCGGCAAGGCACAGCGGGCGGAGCCGGTGGCGGCGCTGTATGAGCAGGGGCGCGTGCGGCACCTGGGCGGGCTGGGCGATCTGGAAGACCAGATGTGCCGCTTTGCGCGGCAGGGATATGCCGGGCCGGGCAGCCCGGACCGGGTGGATGCCTTGGTCTGGGCGCTGACCGACCTGATGATCGAACCGGCCCGGTCATGGCAAAGGCCGGGCATCCGGACGCTTTAGCCGGGCAATCCCCGACAAACGATCATGCCCAAGGGTATTGGCGGCCGCGCCAGGCCCCGAGGAGGCATGCCCGATGACAGAGGAGCAGTTTCGCCATGAAGTTCGACTTTCTGAGGCGCGGACGGGGGCAGGTGCCGGAGCACAAGGCCTCGGCCACGGGGGCGCTTGTGACATTCCGCGGGGGCGGACGCGCCGTGTGGAGCCCAAGGGACACGGTTTCGCTGACGCGGACCGGATTTCAGAGCAACCCGGTGGCCTTCCGCGCGGTCAAGCTGATTGCCGAAGCCGCCTCTGCCCTGCCGTTGATCCTGCAGGACCGCAGCCGGCGCTATGAGACGCATCCGGTATTGGAGCTGATCCGGCGTCCGAACGCGGCGCAGGGACGTGCTGACCTGTTTGAGGCGCTGTACGGGTTCCTGCTGTTGTCGGGCAACGGCTATGTGGAGGCCGTGCGGGGCGATGCGGCCCTGCCGGCGGAGCTGCATGTGCTGCGGCCGGACCGGATGAGCCTGGTTCCGGGTTCCGACGGCTGGCCGGCCGCCTATGACTATGCGGTCGGCGGGCGCACGCACCGGTTTCCGATGACGGGCGGACCGCCGCCCATCTGTCACATCCGCGCGTTCCATCCGCAGGATGACCATTATGGCTTTTCCCCGCTGCAGGCGGCGGGCGTGGCGGTGGACGTGCACAATTCCGCATCGGCCTGGTCGAAGGCGCTGCTCGACAACGCCGCCCGGCCATCGGGGGCCATCGTCTATCGGGGTGTGGACGGGCAGGGCAACCTGAGCGCCGATCAGTATGACCGGTTGGTGAGCGAGATGGAAAGCCATCACCAGGGCGCGCGCAATGCGGGCCGTCCGATGCTGCTGGAAGGGGGGCTGGACTGGAAGCCGATGGGCTTTTCCCCGTCCGACATGGAGTTCCATCAGACCAAGGAGGCGGCGGCGCGCGAGATTGCGGTGGCCTTTGGCATTCCGCCGATGCTGATGGGGATACCGGGCGAGGCGACCTATGCCAATTATCAGGAAGCCCACCGCGCCTTTTACAGGCTCACGGTGCTGCCGCTGGCGGGCAAGGTGACGGCGGCGATTTCGCAGTGGCTGTCCACCTTTACCGGGGAAGAGGTGGAGCTGCGTCCCGACCCCGATCAGGTGCCCGCGCTGGCCGCTGATCGCGACCAGCAGTGGGCGCGCGTCGGTGCCGCGGATTTCCTGAGCCCGGCAGAAAAGCGGGCCGCCCTTGGTCTGCCGCCGCTGGCGGAGGGCTGAGCATGCGGGAAGCAGGTGGCGGATCGCGGTTTCTCTACGAGAGTTTCGATGCGGCGGCCGCCCGGATCGAGGCGAATGAGCGGGTGGCGCAGGAACGCTGGGCGGCGCTGGAGTTCCGGCTTGGCCAGATCGATGCGGCGCTGGAGCGGCTGGAAAAGCGCATCTGGGTTGGGGTTTACGGCCTGGCCTGCTTTCTGCTGGCGCAGATGGCAGAGGCCGTGATTGCGGCAGCGATGAGGTAGCAGCGACATGGATGAGATGACACAGGCGGGCGCGCCGGAGCGCAAGTTCCACCGTCCCGAGGCCGGGATCACGGTAACGGAGGGATCGCGGGTTGAAGGCTATGCCTCGATCTTCGGGCACCGGGATCAGGGGGGGGATGTGGTGGGGCGCGGGGCCTATGCGGCGTCGCTTGCGGCCCTGGCGGCATCGGGCCGGCGCGTGAAGATGCTTTGGCAGCACGATCCGGCGCAGCCCATCGGGGTATGGGATGAGGTGCGCGAGGATGCGACCGGCCTTTATGTAAAGGGCCGGATCCTGACCGATGTCGCACGCGGCAGGGAGGCCGCAGCCCTGGTTGCGGCGGGCGCGATTGACGGATTGTCGATCGGTTACCGCACGTTGCGGGCCGAGAGGGATTCCAGGGGCCAGCGGCTGCTGCAGGAGGTGGACCTTTGGGAAGTGTCACTGGTGACCTTTCCCATGCTGGCCGAAGCGCGGGTTCAGGCCAAGGCCGACCCCGCCGCAGATGCGGGCTGGATCGGGCTGGCCCGGCTTTTCGAGCAGGCGCACCGCAAACTTGCCGCGCGCTGACGCGGCCCAATCAAGGGGGACAAGATGGCAGAGACCAGTATCCGGTCCGGGGCGCAGGGCCCCGAGACCGCCGGACCGGCCGGGCAGATGACCATAGCTTTGGCGGGTTTTCTGCAGGAATTCGACAGCTTTCAGGCCGAAGTGACATCTGCGTTACATCAACAGGAAGAGCGACTGACCATGCTTCAAGCCAAGACGATGACCTATGGACGCCCTGTGCTTTCAACTGCGGTGGACAAGGAGGAGCCGCACAAGAAAGCCTTCAACGCCTATCTGCGCCATGGCGACGATGAGGGGCTGCGCAGCCTGATGCTGGAGGGCAAGGCGCTGAGCACGGCGGTGCCCGGCGATGGCGGTTTTCTGGTGGACCCGCGCACGGCGGACACGGTGAAATCCATGCTGGTTGCAACCGGGTCGATCCGGTCGATTGCCAGCGTGGTCACGGTCGATTCCTCGAACTTCGATGTCTTGATCGACAGGTCGGATGTGGGGACCGGTTGGGTGACCGAGACCGGATCGGTGAGCGAGACGGCGACGCCGCTGATCGAGCGCATCTCGATCCGGCTGCACCAGCTTGCGGCCATGCCGAAGGCAAGCCAGCGGCTGCTGGACGACAGCGCCTTTGACGTGGAGGGCTGGCTTGCGGAGAAGATCGCCTCGCGCTTTATCCGGTCGGAATCGGCGGCCTTCGTGAACGGTGACGGGGTGGACAAGCCCAAGGGCTTTCTGCTGCCGGCCAAGGTTGCGAATTCCACCTGGACCTGGGGAAGCCTGGGCTATGTGGCCAGCGGTGCCGCAGCCGATTTCCCGACAACGAACGCTGTCGATTGCATCGTGAACCTTGTTTATGCCCTGGCGGCACCCTACCGGGCCAATGCGACCTTTGTGATGAATTCCAAGACCGCAGGGGCCGTGCGCAAGATGAAGGATGCCGATGGCCGCTTCATGTGGGCCGACGGGCTTGCCGTGGCGGAACCGCCGCGCCTGATGGGCTATCCGGTGCTGATCTGCGAGGATATGCCCGATATCGCCGCGAATGCCCATGCGATTGCCTTTGGCGACTTCGCCGCAGGCTATACGATTGCCGAGCGGACCGACCTGCGCATCCTGCGCGATCCGTTTTCGGCCAAGCCGCATGTGCTGTTCTATGCGACCAAGCGTGTGGGCGGCGACATCAGCGACTATGCCGCGATAAAGCTTCTGAAATTCGCCCTGTCCTGACGGCAGGTCGGTGCGCCGCCCCGGGAACGGGGCGGCGGCTGACATGGCGGGCGCATCCTTCGCCGGGCGAAGGCCACCTGTGCCCGGCGAGGTTTTCTTGCCTTTCGGGAAGCGGAGACACCCCAGATGTTGAACGAAGACACGCCCATTGCGGTGGCGTCCCTGCCGATTCAGGCGATGCGGGACCACTTGCGCCTGGGCACCGGCTTTGCCGAAGAGGGATTGCAGGACGGGTTGATCGAAGCCTATCTGCGGGCGGCACTTGCGGTGATCGAGGGCCGGACCGGCAAGGCCCTGTTGCAGCGGGTATTCCGCTGGGTGCTTGACGACTGGCGCGACCCGGCGGGGCAGGCGCTGCCGCTGGCCCCGGTGCAAAGCGTTGTTTCGGTGACGCTGACGGATGGCGCGGGCGGATCAACCGTGCTGGATGCCGGGCTGTACCGGTTGATTGCCGATCTGCACCGCCCGCGCCTGGCACCGACGGGGCAGTTGCTGCCGTCTGTTCCGGGCGGGGGGCAGGCCGAGGTGGTGTTCACCGCAGGGTTCGGCGCCCTGTGGACCGATGTTCCGGCGGATTTGCGGCAGGCGGTGCTGATGCTGGCTGCCGATCTGTACGAGCGGCGCGACGAGATGGGGCTGCGCGAACAGGGGCTGCCCTTTGCGATCCTGTCGCTGATCGAGCGCTGGCGGACGGTACGGTTGCTGGGCGGGGGCACGGCATGACCCGGATTTCCCTGTCGCGCCCGCTGGTTCTGGAGGTGCTGCGCACCGAACCCGACGGGTCGGGCGGCTATGCCGAACGCTGGCAGGCGCTGGGGACCCTGTGGGCCGAGGTGACGGCGGGCACAGGGCGCGATGCGCCGGTAGAGGAGTTTACCCGGGCGTCCGTGACCTGTCGGATCACGGTGCGCGGTGCGCCGGTGGGGGCCGAACAGCGGCCGCGGCCGGAGCAGCGTTTTCGCGACGGAACACGTCTGTTCCGCATCCTGGCTGTCACCGAGCGCGACGCGGCAGGGCGGTACCTGCTGTGCTTTGCCCGGGAAGAGGGGGCGATATGAGTTATGGACAGGCTGCGGCCCTGCAGGCCGCCGTGTTTCAGCACCTGACCACCCTGCCGGTTCTGGCGGGCATCCCGGTGGTGGATGCGGTTCCCAAAGGGCAGGGCGCGGGGACATTCGTGCTGATCGGTACCGAAGAGGTGCGCGATCTGTCCGATGCCAGCGGGTCCGGGGCCGAGCACCGATTTGCGGTCAGCGTGATCAGCGAGGCGGCGGGGTTCACCGCCGCCAAGGACATGGCGGTGGCCATTTCGGATGCGCTGAACAATGCGGCCTTGACGCTGGGCCGGGGACGCCTGGTGGGCCTGTGGTTTCAGCGCGCCACGGCACGCAGGCGCGATGATGGCCGGGTGCGGCGGATCGACATGACCTTTCGTGCCCGTGTCGAGGACTGAGGGCGCGCGGGGCTGAAGGCGAAACATCTGAGGGGAGCGGCGGGATGCCTGTACAGAACGGCAAGGACCTTTTGATCAAGCTTGACCTGTCGGGGTTGAGGCAGTTCGAGACGGTGGCGGGACTGCGGGCCACGCGGATCAGTCTGAACGCGGAAACGGTGGATGTCACCAGCCTGAACAGTCCGGGCGGCTGGCGCGAGCTGCTGGCAGGGGCAGGCGTGAAATCGGCATCGATCAGCGGATCGGGCGTGTTCAGGGACGAGCAGACCGATGCCCGCGCCCGGCAGGTCTTCTTTGCGGGCGGGATGCCCGCCTTTCAGGTGATCGTGCCCGACTTCGGGACGATCGAGGGGCCGTTCCAGATCACGGCGCTGGAATATGCCGGGACCTTTGACGGCGAAGCGACGTACGAGCTGACGCTGGCCTCGGCAGGGCTTTTGACCTTTGTGGCGCTGTGATGGCGAACCCCTGGGCCGGAGAAGTGACCGTCACGCTGAACGGTCAGGCGCATGTGGCGCGCCTGACCCTTGGCGCGCTGGCCGAACTGGAGGCCGCGATGGAGGCGGGAAGCCTGGTGGACCTTGTGGAACGGTTCGAGCAGGGCAGGTACACGACGCGTGATGTGCTGGCGCTGATCGTGGCCGGCCTGCGCGGCGGCGGCTGGTGCGGCACGGCCGAGGACCTGCGTACGGCAGAGATCGCCGGTGGCCTTGGCGGCGCGGCGCGGCTGGCGGCCGAATTGCTGGCGCGGGCCTTTGCGCTTGCGGACCCGGCAGCGGCCCCGAAATGAGCCGCATCGACTGGCCCGGCCTGATGCGGGTGGGGATCGGGCAGCTTGGACTGGCACCGGAGGCGTTCTGGCGCCTGACCCCGGCAGAGTTGCAGATGCTGACCGGCCCGGAGCCGACGGGGCAGGCCGCGTGTACGCGGGCCCGGCTGGATGCGCTGGTGCGGGCCTTTCCGGACAGGTTGAAGGGGGATGTTGATGATCGAGATCGACAGTTTGTCAGAAAGGATGACGGCGCTTGAGGCCGCCTGCCTTGCGTCGGCAAGCGGGGTGGGGGGCCTGAACAGCGAGTTGGGCAAGATGCAGGGCGGGATCGCCCAGGCAGGACGCGAGGTGACCGCGTTGTCAAGCGGGATCGGCAGCGGGCTGCGGCGCGCTTTCGACGGGCTGATCTTTGACGGGACCAGGCTTTCGGATGCGCTGAAGGGGATCGGGCAGAGCCTGTCCGACACCGCCTATCGCGCGGCGACCCGGCCTGTGACCGACGCGCTGAGCGGGCTTCTGGCCAAGGGGGTCGGCGGGCTGATGTCGGCGGTGACGCCCTTTGCCAAAGGGGGGGTGATCGCGCAGGGCCGCGTCACGCCTTTTGCGCGCGGCGGCGTGGTTACGGGGCCGACCGGCTTTGCGATGCGGGGGGGGCAGGGCCTGATGGGCGAGGCAGGCCCGGAAGCCATTCTGCCGCTGTCGCGGGGTGCCGATGGCCGCCTTGGCGTGCAAAGCGCGGGCGGCGGCGGCCGGGGCATGTCGGTGGTCATGAATGTCTCGACACCGGATGTGCAGGGGTTTCAGCGCAGTCAGGGGCAGATCGCCGCGCAGGTGAACCGGATGCTGGCGCGCGGCCAGCGGAACAGATGAGGGCGCAATGGGATTTCACGAGGTGCGGTTCCCGGTGAACCTGAGTTTCGGGTCGTCCGGCGGGCCGGAGCGGCGCACGGAAATCGTGACGCTGACCAACGGCTTTGAGGAGCGCAGCACGCCCTGGGAGCATTCGCGCCGCCGCTATGATGCGGGTCTGGGGATGCGCAGCCTGGACGATCTGGGACAGGTCATTGCCTTTTTCGAGGCAAGGCGCGGCCAGTTGTACGGCTTTCGCTGGAAAGACTGGGTTGATTGCAAGTCAGTCGCCCCCTCGCAGCCGGTGACACCGTTGGACCAGATCATCGGGCAGGGGAACGGGACGAGGAAGGACTTCAGATTGAGCAAGACCTATGTCTCGGGGGTGGGGACCTATCAGCGCCCGATTACGAAGCCTGTGGCCACGACGGTGCGCGTGGCGGTCGGCGGCGTGGAAAAGGTGGTTGATCTGGACTGGACGCTGCAGGCGGCGACCGGGACGGTGACCTTCGCGCTTGCCCCTGCGCCGGGGGCTGTCATTTCTGCGGGGTTC
The DNA here is from genome assembly GCA_020251025.1 of Rhodobacter sp. Classification (GTDB taxonomy): domain Bacteria; phylum Pseudomonadota; class Alphaproteobacteria; order Rhodobacterales; family Rhodobacteraceae; genus Aliitabrizicola. The sequence goes on from JADCDI010000040.1 coordinate 69,332, forward strand.
GAGTTTGATGTCCCGGTGCGGTTCGATACGGACCGCATCCAGACCTCGATCGAAGCCTTCCAGGGGGGCGAGGTTCCTTCCGTTCCGGTGGTGGAGCTGCGGGTCTGATGGCAGGGCGCGAGGATCTGCTGGCCCATCTTGCGGGCGGTGTCTCAACCCTGTGCCGGGCCTGGGCGGTGCAGCGCAGGGATGGCGTTGTGCTGGGCTTTACCGATCACGACCGCGATCTGAGTTTCGACGGCCTGACCTATCGGGCCGGAACGGGCATGACGGCGCGCGCCCTGATGCAAACGACCGGCTTTGCCGTGGACAACAGCGAAGCTTTGGGCGCGTTGAGCAGCGATGCCGTCACCGAGGCCGATCTGCTGGCCGGGCGTTACGATGCGGCCGAGGTCCGCTGCTGGCTGGTCAACTGGACCGATGTCGGGCAGCGCCTGCTGCAGTTCCGGGGAACCTTGGGCGAGATCGCCCGGTCTGCGGGGGCGTTTCGCGCCGAATTGCGCGGCCTGACCGAAGCGCTGAACCAGCCACAGGGCCGGGTCTATCAGCGCGATTGCGCGGCCATTCTGGGCGATGCGCAGTGCCGCTTTGATCTGGCCCGTCCCGGATTTTCGGTGGAGCTTGCTGTCCAGACGCATGCGGAGCGTCGCGTTTTCGCCTTTGCGGGCCTGACGGGATTTGCCGCCGGCTGGTTCGAAAAAGGCCGGGCGCTGCTGATTGACGGACAAGCGCGCGGGATCATCGGGCTGATCAAGGCCGACCGGATCGAAGGCGGTCAGCGGGTGATCGAGCTGTGGGACAGGATCGGGCCGCCGGTGGCTGCGGGCGACCGCATCCGCCTTGAAGCAGGATGTGACCGGCAGGCCGCCACCTGCCAGTCAAAATTCGGCAATTTCCTTAACTTCCGTGGGTTTCCGCATATTCCGGGTGAAGACTGGCTGCTGTCTTATCCCACGGAGTCCGGTGCGAATGACGGCGGGAGGCTGCGGTGATGCCGGGACATGGACCGGGGGTTGTTGCGCTGGCGCGGACCTGGATCGGAACGCCCTACCGTCATCAGGGCTGCGTCCGGGGCGGGGGTGCCGATTGCCTTGGCCTGCTGCGCGGATTGTGGCGCGACCTGTACGGAACCGAGCCTGAAGCTGTGCCAGCCTATACGGCGGATTGGGCAGAGGCGGGCGGCGAGGAAGCCCTGTGGGATGCGGCACGGCGCTGGCTGCGGCCCTGTCGCGCGGGGACGGAGCGCCCCGGCGATGTCCTGTTGTTCCGGATGCGCGACGAGGGCATCGCAAAACACCTGGGGATTGCCGCCGAGGTCGGTGCCGCCCCCAGCTTCATCCACGCCTATTGCGGGCATGGTGTGGTGGAAAGCCCGCTGTCGCAGCCCTGGGCGCGCCGGATCGTTGCGCGGTTCACATTTCCCCAAGGAGAGGTCTGAATGGCGACGATCATTCTATCGGCGGTCGGGGCGGCGGTCGGGGGCAGTTTTGGCGGCACGGTCCTGGGCCTGTCGGGGGCGGTCATCGGCCGGGCGGTCGGGGCCACGCTGGGCCGGGTGATCGATCAGCGGCTGATGGGATCAGGCTCGTCCGTGGTCGAGGTGGGGCGGGTCGAGCGCATCCGGGTGATGGGGGCCAGCGACGGCGCGGCCATCGGCCAGGTATTTGGCCGGATGCGGGTGGCCGGGCAGGTGATCTGGGCCACGCGGTTCAAGGAAACGGTGACGACAACGCAGCAGGAAAGCCGCGGCGGCAAGGGCAACCGGCGGAATACAACGGTCGTGACCGAGAGTTATTCCTATTCGGTCAGCCTTGCCATTGCCCTGTGCGAGGGCGAGATCCTGCGCGTGGGTCGGATCTGGGCCGATGGCAATGAGATTGTGCGTGACCGGCTGAACATGCGGGTCCATTCGGGAAGCGAAACGCAACTTCCCGATGCAAAGATTGCCGCTGTCGAAGGGGCCGGGCGTGCGCCGGCCTATCGGGGCATCGCCTATGTGGTGTTCGAGGATCTTCCCCTGGCTGATTTCGGCAACCGGGTGCCGCAGTTTTCCTTCGAGGTGGTGCGCCGGGCGCAGGGTACCATGGCCCGGACGATGACCGATATTGCCGGCAGCGTGCGGGCGGTTGCGCTGATTCCGGGCACGGGGGAATACGCACTGGCGACGAGCCGGGTGCATTATGACAATGGACCCGGCCTGCAGCGCGCCGCAAACATGCATTCGCCGTCGGGCCAGACGGATATGGTGACATCGCTGACGCAGCTGCGCCAGGAGCTGCCCCGGTGCGGGGCCGTTTCCCTTGTGGTGTCCTGGTTCGGGAATGATCTGCGCTGCGCAAGCTGCACGGTGCGTCCGAAGGTGGAACAGAAGACCACCGAAGGCACGATGCCCTGGCGGGCCGGCGGCATTGGCCGGGCAGAGGCCTGGCAGATCGCCACCCTTGACGGACGGCCTGTCTATGGCGGAACGCCCGCCGATCAGTCGGTGATCGAGGCGATCCGCGCCCTGCGGGCCGCAGGGCAGGACGTGATGTTCTACCCCTTTGTGCTGATGGAGCAGATGGCGGGCAATTCACTGCCCGACCCATTGACAGGGGGCACGGGGCAGCCGGTGCTGCCGTGGCGGGGACGCATCACGCTGTCGGTGGCACCCGGCCGGCCCGGTTCGCCCGACCGGACAGCGGCGGCTTCTGCCGAAGTGGCCGCCTTTTTCGGTACGGCACAGCCCGGCCATTTTGCGCGGAACGGTGACCGGATCACCTATTCGGGGCCGGAGTCCTGGGGCTACCGGCGCTTTGTGCTGCACTATGCCCATCTTTGCGCCGCTGCGGGCGGCGTTGAAGCCTTTTGCATCGGGTCGGAATTGCGGTCATTGACGCAGATACGGGGGGCAGGGGACAGCTTTCCCGCCGTGGCTGCCCTGCGCCAGCTGGCGGCGGATGTGCGGGGGATTCTGGGCCCGGGCGTCAAGCTGAGCTATGCTGCCGACTGGTCCGAATACTTCGGCTACCATGATGCGTCCGGCAACGTTCAGTTCCATCTTGATCCGCTTTGGGCGGATGCGAACATCGATTTCATCGGCATCGACAATTACATGCCGATCTCGGACTGGCGAGACGGCGAAAGCCATGCCGATGCCGCCTGGGGGGCGATCTACAATCTTGATTACCTTAAGGCGAATATTGCGGGGGGTGAGGGATTTGACTGGTTCTATGCCTCGGCCGCAGATGCGTCGGCGCAGACCCGGACGCCGATTCTGGACGGGCTTCACGGAGAACCTTGGGTGTTTCGCCCCAAAGACCTGAAAGGCTGGTGGTCCAGCCCGCATCACGACCGGGTCGGGGGGGTGCGGTCTGCGGTGCCGACCGCATGGGTGCCAATGTCCAAGCCGGTGCGGTTTACCGAACTTGGCTGTCCTGCCATAGACAAGGGCACGAACGAGCCGAACCGGTTCGTGGACCCCAAATCCTCGGAATCGTTGTTGCCGCGCGGATCGACCGGACAGCGGGATGACCTGATCCAGATGCAATATCTGCGCGCGATGGCCGAATTCTGGGCGGATGGGGCGAACAATCCGGTGTCACCCGGCTATGGCGGGACGATGGTGGACATGACGCGGGCCTATGTCTGGGCCTGGGATGCCCGGCCCTTTCCCGAGTTTCCGAACCTGACTTCGGCCTGGAGCGATGGCGACAACTATCGGCTTGGTCACTGGATCAACGGCCGGGCGGCGAACCTGACGCTTGCTGCGGTGGTTGCCGATCTGTGCGAGCGCTCGGGGCTGGTCGGCTTTGATGTGTCGCGTCTTTATGGCCTTGTGCGCGGCTATGGGGTGGCAGAGGTCGGGTCTGCGCGATCCGCCCTGCAGCCGCTGGCGCTTGCTTACGGGTTTGACGCGGTTGAGCGGGAGGGAATTCTTGGGTTCCGGATGCGGGACGGACGGCTGACGGACACGCTTGAGCGGGCGATGATGGCGGTCAGCACAGAGATTGACGGCGCGGTCGAATTGACCCGCGCCGCCGAGGCCGAGATGACGGGTCGGGTGCGGCTTGGCTTTATCGACGCCGAAAGCAATTTCGAAGTGCGCCAGGCGGAGGCGATCTTTCCGGACGAGGCGGCTTTGGGCGTGGCGCAGTCGGAACTGGCGCTGAGCCTGACGGCGGCAGAGGGCAGGATGATCGTGGAGCGCTGGCTTGCCGAGGCCCGCGTTGCGCGTGATGCGGTCCGTTTTGCGCTGCCCAAATCGGCCCTTGGGCTTGGGGCGGGAGACGTGGTCGCCGTTGACGGGGTACGCTATCGGATCGACCGGATCGAACAGGCCGAATTCCAGCAGATCGAGGCTGTTCGGGTTGAGCCTGCGGCCTATCGGCCCGGGACGGCCGTTGAGGCGCGTCCCTTTGTGGCGCCCTATACGGCCCCTGCGCCGGTTCACCCGCTGTTTCTTGATTTGCCGCTGCTTAGCGGGGCGGAGGTGCCAGATGCCCCGCATGTGGCCGTGGGGGCGCTGCCCTGGCCCGGGCCTGTGGCGGTGTGGAGTTCGGCGTCCGACAACGGCTATGCCCTGAACCGGCTTGTGATGGTGCCGGCAACCTTTGGCGTCACCGAGACAGCGCTTGCACCGGCACGTTCGGGCCTGATTTCCCGCGGTGCGGCCTTGCGTGTTCGCCTGTCTGGCGGGACACTCAGCTCAACCGACCTGGCGGGGATGCTGAACGGGGCGAATGCCGCCGCCGTCGGCACCGGCGCGGCAGGAGCCTGGGAGGTGGTGCAGTTCACCGGGGCCGATCTGGTTGCGCCCCAGGTTTATGAGCTGACCGGCCTGCTGCGCGGGCAGGCGGGGACGGAAGAAGGAATGCCGTCACTTTTGCCGGCGGGCAGTGTCTTTGTGCTTCTGGACCGGGCACCGGTACAGATTGCCCTGTCGCAGGCGGCGCGCGGTCTGGACAGGCACTACAGGATCGGCGCGGCGGAGCGCAGTTACGATGATGCATCGACGGTTCATCGCATCATCGCCTTTGAGGGTGTGGGCTTGCGCCCCTATCGGCCGGTGCATCTGCGCATCGCGGGCAATGCCGGGGGGGACCGGTCGGTGACGTGGATCCGCAGGACAAGGATCGACGGGGATGGATGGCGTATCGGCGAGGTTCCGCTGGGCGAAGACCGCGAAACCTATCTTGTTCAGGTCTTGTCGGGTTCGCTGATCGTCAGGGAAGTGTCGGTGACGGTCCCGAACTGGAATTATCCGGTGTCGCAGCAGGCCGGCGACGGCACTTTGGGCGGTTTTGTGCTGCGGGTGGCGCAGGTGTCGGACCGCTTCGGCCCCGGTCCTTTCGCGCAGCTTGCGGTGTGACGGGATGCGTCCGGTGCTGATCGGCGATGTCCTTGCCGCAGCCCGTGTGCTGTTTGTTCTGGGCGAAGAGGACTGGATCGTCTGCATCGACCGGTTGATCTGGCAGGCGCAGGTGGCCGACCGGTACCGGCGCCGTCTGGGAAAGCCGCACCCGGCCTGGGGCAATGGAAGCCTGATGGCCGTGACGGGCACCGAGCCCAGGGCAGATGCGGAACCCTTCCTGTCCGATCCGCGTTGGCTGCGGGCCCTTTGCTGTGTGCTGGACCGGTTGTGCGTTGCGAAGCTTTCTTTTGTCTCGGGCCGCGCCGGGGTATATGGTGAGACGTTGAGACAAGGACGGAGGCAGCAACCATGGCCGAAACCAGAGTGAAGGTGGCCGCAATCGATCCGGTCTGGCAGCGCATCGGCGAAGAGGCTGTCGAGGCGATCCGGTCAGAGCCGCTTCTGGGCGGCCTGGTGCATTCGAGCCTTTTGCACCATCCCAGCATGGAGCGGGCACTGGCCTATCGCTTTTCCCTCAAGCTTGCCTCCGGCGAGATGAGCGAGCAGATCCTGCGCGAAATTGCGGACGAGGCCTATGCATCGGACCCTGATCTGGGGCAAGCCGCGCGGGCGGATCTGGTTGCGGTCTATGACCGCGATCCTGCGTGCCACCGCTTCCTGCAGCCGATCCTGTATTTCAAGGGGTATCAGGCCGTCCAGGCCTATCGTGTCGGGCACTGGCTGTGGCGGGCGGGCCGGATCGATCTGGCCTATTTCGTTCAGATGCGGGTTTCCGAGGTCTTTGGTGTGGACATCCATCCTGCAGCGACCATGGGCCGGGGCATCATGATCGATCATGCGCATTCCATCGTGATCGGTGAAACGGCCGTGGTCGGTGACAATGTGTCGATGCTGCATTCGGTGACGCTGGGCGGTACCGGCAAGGAAGACGGCGTGCGCCATCCGAAGATCGGAAACGGCGTGCTGATCGGGGCCGGGGCCAAGGTTCTGGGCAACATCGAAATCGGCTATTGCAGCCGGATTGCCGCCGGTTCCGTGGTGTTGCAGAACGTGCCGCCCTGTTCAACCGTGGCCGGCGTTCCGGCACGGGTTGTGGGCGAAGCCGGATGTGCGCAGCCTTCGGTCACGATGGATCATCTGATCCGCGAGCACCTGGGCGAATAGGCCCCTCCGCCGTGGCGGAAGGGCAGGCATTCAGGCCAGCATGGCCACCGGGTTTTCAAGATTTCCGATGATTGCCTTAAGGAATTCCGCCCCGAGGGCCCCGTCGATCACACGGTGATCGACGGAAAGGGTCATCGACATCACGGTGGCAACGGTGATCGAGCCATCCTTGCCTGCGACCGGTGTCTTGAGGCCGGCCCCCACGGCAAGGATCGAGCCATGCGGCGGGTTGATGACGGCATCGAAGTTTTCGATCCCGAACATGCCCAGGTTTGAAATCGCGAAGCTGCCCCCCTGATACTCGTGCGGTGCCAGCTTGCGGGTGCGGGCGCGGGCCGCAAGGTCTTTCATTTCCGCAGACAGGGTCGAAATCGACTTCTGATGCGCATCGCGCAGAACGGGCGTGAACAGACCGCCCTCGATGGCAACGGCAACCGCCACATCGGATGGCCTGAGACGGAAGATCCGGTCGCCTGCCCAGACAGCGTTCGCATCAGGCACCTGTTGCAGAGCGAGGGCACAGGCCTTGATGATGAAATCGTTGACCGACAGCTTGATGCTGCGGCTTTCCAGTTGCCTGTTCAGTGTCTCGCGGAAGGCGAGCAGGGCATCCAGTTGCGCCGAGCGGCGCAGATAGAAATGCGGGATCGTCTGCTTTGCCTCGGTCAGGCGCGCTGCAATTGTCTTGCGCATGCCATCAAGCTCGACAACGTCATAGCTGCGGTCGGCAAAGATGCGGGCGACCGTTTCGGCGGTGGCCCCGGTGGCAAGCGCGGGCGCGGCAGCCGCAGGGGCCGGTGCCGGGGCGGGCATGGCAGCGGCAACCGGGGCTGCGGCGGGCTTGGACAAAGCTTCGACATCGGCCTTCACGATCCGGCCATGCGGGCCGGAGCCCTTGACCCCGGCCAGATCAAGGCCCTTTTCCGCCGCGATCCGGCGGGCCAGGGGCGAAGCGAAGACGCGCGCGCCCTTGGCGGGGGCTGCGGCCGGCACCGCCGAAGCGGTTGCCGCGGGCATCGCTGCTGCGGCGGCCGGCTGCGCCGCCGGGGCTTTTGGGGCCGGGGCGGCATCAGCGCGTTCGCCGTCTTCCAGCATCATGGCGATGGGGGTGTTCACCTTGACCCCCGCCGTCCCTTCGGCGACGAGGAGTTTGCCGATGATGCCCTCATCGACCGCCTCGAACTCCATGGTGGCCTTGTCGGTTTCAATCTCGGCCAGAATCTGGCCGGATTTCACCGCATCGCCCGCTTTCACCAGCCATTTTGCCAGCGTGCCCTCTTCCATGGTCGGCGAAAGCGCGGGCATGAGGATTTCTGTTGCCATGTCAGCGTTCCTTACCGGTAGCAGACGGATTTGACGGCTTCGACAACTTCGGCCGTTGTCACAAGCGCCAGCTTTTCAAGATTGGCGGCATAGGGCATGGGCACGTCCTTGCCGGTGCAGTTCAGGACAGGGGCGTCAAGATAGTCGAACGCCCGCGTCATGATCGTGGCCGACAGATGGTTGCCGATGGCCCCGACAGGCCAGCCTTCCTCAACCGTGACGCAGCGGTTGGTCTTTTGCACGGACGCAAGCACGGTGTCATAATCAATGGGCCGCAGCGTGCGCAGGTCGATCACCTCGGCGCTGATACCATCGTTCGCCAGCCGCTCGGCGGCTTCCAGCGCATAGGTCATGCCGATGCCGAAGCTGACGATCGTCACATCTGTTCCGTCCCGCCAGACCTTGGCCTTGCCGAAGGGGATGGTAAAGTCATCAAGGATGGGCACGTCGAAGGATCGTCCGTAAAGAATCTCATTTTCCAGGAAGATCACAGGGTTGGGGTCGCGGATTGCCGCCTTCAGCAGGCCCTTCGCATCGGCGGCGGAATAGGGCATGGCGACTTTCAGCCCGGGAATCTGCGCGTACCAGGCGGCATAATCCTGGCTGTGCTGGGCACCGACGCGCGCGGCAGCCCCGTTCGGGCCACGAAAGACGATGGGACAGCCCATCTGCCCGCCCGACATGTACAGCGTCTTGGCGGCAGAATTGATGATCTGGTCAATGGCCTGCATCGAGAAGTTGAAGGTCATGAATTCCAGCACCGGGTTCAGCCCGCCAAAGGCCGCACCGACGGCAAGGCCGGTAAAGCCGTGTTCGGTGATCGGCGTATCGATGACGCGCTTTGGCCCGAATTCATCCAGCAGGCCCTGGCTGATCTTGTAGGCGCCCTGATACTCGCCCACTTCCTCGCCCATCAGGAAGACGCGGTCGTTTGACCGCATTTCTTCGGCCAGGGCTTCGCGCAGCGCTTCGCGCACCGTCATGGTCTTTGTCGGCGTGCCGACGGGCCAATCGGGCGAGGCGGCCTGCGGGGATTTGACAGGGGCGGGGGCCGCCGGAACAGCTTGCGGCAGCGGCATTGGGGCCGGGGGCTGCTTTGCGGCGGCTGCGCCCCCCGGGGCAGGGGGTGCAGATGCGGCCCCGCCTTCACCGGCCATTTCTGCGATGGGGGTGTTCACCTTTACGCCCGCGGTGCCTTCGGCAACCAGCAGCTTGCCGATCACACCTTCATCCACCGCTTCGAATTCCATCGTTGCCTTGTCTGTCTCGATCTCGGCCAGGATTTGGCCCGGTTTCACGGAATCGCCTTCCTTCACCAGCCATCTGGCCAATGTGCCCTCTTCCATGGTGGGCGAGAGCGCGGGCATAAGTACTTGCGTGGCCATGTCGTTCCCCCCTCAGGCGTAGACGTCGGTCCAGAGATCGGACAGGTCCGGCTCCGGGCTTTGCTTGGCGAATTCTGCCGAATCGTTCACCACCGCCTTGATGTCGCGGTCAATCGCCTTGAGGTCTTCGTCGCTGGCATGGCCCCCCTGCAACAGAAGCTCGCGCACATGTTCGATTGCGTCCTTCTCGTCGCGCATCTTCTGCACTTCTTCCCGCGTCCGGTACTTGGCCGGGTCCGACATGGAATGCCCGCGGTAACGGTAGGTCATCATTTCAAGGATATAGGGGCCTTCGCCTGCGCGGCACAGCGCAACAGCCTTCTCGCCGGCCGCCTTCACCGCCAGCACATCCATGCCGTCAACCGCCTCGCCCTTTATGCCATAAGCGGCACCCCGTTCCCACAGGGTTCTGGAACGGGTGGCGCGCTTCATGCTGGTGCCCATGGCGTATTGGTTGTTTTCAATCACGAAAACCACCGGAAGGTTCCACAATTCGGCCATGTTGTAGGTCTCATAGACCTGGCCCTGGTTTGCGGCACCGTCCCCGAAATAGGTGAAGGTGACATTGTCATTGCCAAGATACTTGTCGGCAAAGGCCAGCCCGGCCCCCAGCGGAACCTGGGCGGCGACAATGCCATGACCGCCATAGAAATGCTTCTCTTTCGAGAACATGTGCATCGATCCGCCCTTGCCGCGGGAATAGCCGCCCGCGCGCCCGGTCAGTTCGGCCATGACGCCCCTGGGGTCCATGCCGCAGGCCAGCATGTGGCCGTGATCGCGGTAAGAGGTGATGCGTTTGTCCCCTTCCTTCGCGGCAGCCTCAAGGCCAACCACAACGGCCTCCTGCCCGATGTAAAGGTGACAGAAGCCGCCGATCAGGCCCATTCCGTAAAGCTGGCCCGCCTTTTCTTCGAATCGGCGGATCAGCAGCATTTCGCGGTAGAAATGCAGCAGCTCGTCTTTGGAAACGTTGGATGTTTCCGGGGGCTTTTTCGCGGCCATGGTCGGATCCTTGCAGCCAAATGGGATAGTTCAACGTTAAACCATTCCTACAACAACGCAGGACCCTGGACCAGAGCAAAAAGAAACGCCGGAGACGGCTGCAGGGTGTCTGGCTGCCACCCGTGTCCGGCAGGTCCGGTTTGCGAGGGGCGGAGACACCGTATCATCCAGCCCGGACCCGCCCCGCAATCCCCCGGCGCTGACCCTGTCCTGCCAGCGCGCCCCGTCCGGACCTTGGCAGGCTGCTGAAAAAGTGCTGTCCGCATGCCTGGAGGGAAACTCTTTCCGGTCCGGGGAAAGGGATTGCACCTGAGGGCGGGGAAAACGCAGCGCGCTTCCCCCGCCCGCGCGCGACGGTTCCCTGTAGACCGGCAGGTCCGGGACAAACACAGGCCAGCGCCCGACCCGGCGGGCGAGAAGCGCCCGCCGGGGGCGGGGCGGGCGCTGGCCGGGGGCTTTGGCCCCCCGGCAGAGGTCCTGATCCCGGCGCAGCGCTGTGGCAGGGGCGATGGCCCCTGCCAGAGAGACCGGGTATTCGCGAGAACGCCTGTTCGGGCGGGGACAGGAAACGCGACCCGCGGTTCCCCCGCCCGCGCGGGACGTTTCCCTGTAGACCGGCAGGCCCAGGACACACAGAGGCCAGCGCCCGACCCGGCGGGGGCGAAGCGCCAGCCGTGGGCGCTGCGGGCGCTGGCCGGGGGCTTTGGCCCCCGGCCCGTCCTGATCCCGGCGCAGCGCTTTGGCAGGGGCGATGGCCCCTGCCATTCAAGCGGGGCAGTGCCTTCGCCAGTTCGGGCGGGACCAGGAAACGCATCGAGTTTCCCCGCCCGCGCGGGACGGTGCCCCGTAGAGCGGCAGGTCCGGGAGAAGCAGAGGCCAGCGCCCGACCCGGCGGGTGCGAGGCGCCCGCCGGGGGGGGGCGGGCGCTGGCCGGGGGCGGGGCGGGCGCCCACCAGAGGCGGGGCGGGCGCTGGCCGGGGGCTTTGGCCCCCGGCCCGTCCTGATCCCGGCGGGACGCTCTGGCAGGGGCGATGGCCCCTGCCAGGATGCGCAAGACGCACAGACGCAAGACGATCCCGCCTTACGGTCAACCAGCCCCTGCGGTGCCTTCGTCTTCAGCCGCCTCTCAGTGCAGGCGGAACTCTCCCACCATGTTGCGCCACTCTCCCGGTGCGATCAGCTTGCGGTGGGTGAACCGCACCGAATGCAGCGGACCTTCGATCTTTTCCTGCCAGAACTCGATGAATCTGAAAAGCTGGGGATAGTCTGGTGCCAGATCATAGTCCTGCCAGACAAAGCTGTTGATCACATTGCGATAATCCGGAATGCGGTAGAACAGCTCGGCCGTGGTCAGCCCATAGCCCTTCAGCATCAACTCGGTCTCTTGTCCACCCATCTTCGTGCCTCTGTCGAGTCGTCCTTTGACGGATGATGCCACAGGCGGAATAATTTTCAATTAAAACAGTCTGTTGGCACTCATGGCGGCTGGCTGCCAAGACAGGCGGGCGCCCGGCATTGCGCCCCGCATCCGCGATAGGCTATACTAAGGGCGGCAGGATGTGGCAGAATTGCATGAAAGAGCGTTCACGTGACCGACACCCCAGAAGACACTGAAAACGCGGACGAAACCCCTGATCGCCCCGCCCATCACGGACCCCAGGTTTCCGTTGCCGAAGAGATGAAGACGGCCTACCTCGATTACGCCATGAGCGTGATCGTCAGCCGCGCCATACCGGATCTGCGCGACGGGCTGAAACCGGTGCATCGCCGCGTGCTCTTTGCGATGCACGAAACCGGCAACACGCATGACAAGTCCTACCGCAAGTCGGCGCGCCCTGTGGGCGACACCATGGGCAAGTACCATCCGCATGGCGATGCCTCGATCTATGATGCGCTGGTGCGGATGGCGCAGCCCTTTTCGATGTCGCTCAAGCTTCTGGATGGCCAGGGCAACTTCGGCTCCATGGATGGGGATAACGCGGCTGCCATGCGCTATACCGAAGTGCGGATGGACCGGCCTGCGGCCTTTCTTCTGGCGGATATCGACAAGGAAACGGTCGATTTCCAGGACAATTACGATGGCAAGGACCGCGAGCCCACGGTCCTGCCCGCCCGCTTTCCCAACATGCTGGTCAATGGTGCCAGCGGCATCGCCGTGGGCATGGCAACGAATATCCCGCCCCATAACCTGGGCGAGGTGATCGACGCCACCCTTGCGCTGATTGCCGATCCGGATCTGTCGGCCGAAGCACTGATCGATATCATCCCGGCCCCGGATTTTCCCACGGGCGGCCTGATTCTGGGCCGGTCCGGGGCGCGCCGGGCCTATATCGAGGGGCGCGGCAGCGTCATCATCCGCGCCAGGACGCGGATCGAGGAAATCCGCAAGGACCGCTATGCGATCATTGTGGACGAGATTCCCTATCAGGTGAACAAGGCCGCGATGATCGAAAAGATCGCCGACATGGTCCGCGACAAGAAGATCGAAGGCATCGCCCATGTTCAGGACGAATCCGACAGGATCGGCGTGCGCGTGGTGATCGAACTGAGGCGCGATGCAACGGCGGATGTGGTGCTGAACCAGCTCTGGCGCTTTACGCCGATGCAAACCTCTTTCGGGTGCAATATGCTGGCGCTGAACGGCGGGCGGCCCGAACAGCTTGGCTTGCGTGATTTCCTGATGCATTTCATCACTTTCCGCGAGGAAGTGGTGGCGCGCCGTACCGCCTTCGAGCTGCGCCGGGCGCGTGAGCGCAGCCATGTGCTGTGCGGTCTGGCCGTTGCGGTTTCCAACGTGGACGAGGTGGTTGCCACCATCCGCTCTTCTGCCGATCCGGCGCAAGCGCGCGAACGCCTGATGACCCGCCGCTGGCCGGTGGCCGAGATTGCCGAATACATCCGCCTGATCGATGACCCCGGCCATACCGTGAACGCGGACGGCACCTACAACCTGTCGGAAATTCAGGCCCGCGCCATTCTGGACCTGCGCCTGCAGCGCCTGACCGCGCTGGGCGTGGCCGAGGTCACGGACGAGTTGCAGGACCTGGCGGCGAAGATCCGCGACTATCTGGCAATCCTTGCCTCGCGCGAGAGGATCATGGCGATCATCTCGGCCGAACTGACCGAGGTGAAGGCCCTTTTCGCCGTGCCCCGGCGCACCGAGATCATCGACTGGTCCGGCGACATGGAAGACGAAGACCTGATCGAACGCGAAGACATGGTCGTGACGATCACCTCGGGCGGCTACATCAAGCGCACGCCCCTGGCCGAATTCCGCGCCCAGCGGCGCGGCGGCAAGGGCCTGTCGTCGATGTCCACCAAGGAAGACGATGTCGTCACCACGCTGTTTGTGGCCAATACCCATACCCCTTTGCTCTTTTTCACCACCGACGGCATGGTCTACAAGCTGAAGACCTGGCGCCTGCCGCTGGCGGGCCGGCAGGCCAAGGGCAAGGCCATCGTCAACATCCTGTCAGTGGAAACCGGCGTCTCGATTGCCGCCATCATGCCGGTGGACGTTCCGGAAGAGGATTGGGACAACCTGCAGATCGTCTTTGCCACCTCGGACGGGGATGTGCGGCGCAACGCCCTGTCGGATTTCACCAATGTCATGCGCAACGGCAAGATCGCCATGAAACTGCCCGATGGCGTGCTGCTGGTGAACGCCCGGATCTGTGATGAAACCGATGACGTGATGCTGGTCACCGCCCTTGGCCGGGCGATCCGCTTTCCTGCCACGGATGTGCGCGTCTTCAAGGGCCGCGATTCCACCGGGGTCCGGGGCGTGCGGCTGTCGGACGGCGACCGCGTGGTGTCGATGTCGGTGATCCGGCATTTCGAGGCTTCGCCGGATGAACGGGCGGCCTATCTCAAGATGCGCCGCGCCCAGGAAGGCGCGCTCGATGACGGGGCCGAGGCGGATGAGGATGAGGAAGCCGTCGAGGCAGGCCAGCTTTCGCTGGACCGTTTCGCCGAAATGTCGGCGGCCGAGGACCTGATTCTGACCATCACCGCCAGCGGGATGGGCAAGCTTTCGTCCTCGCACGACTATCCGGTGCGCGGGCGCGGGGGCCAGGGGGTGAAGGCCATGTCGGCGGGGTCGCGCGGGGGCAGGCTGATTGCCTGTTTTCCGGTGGAACGCAGCGATCAGGTCATGCTTGCCACCTCCACCGGCCAGTCGATCCGCTGCCCGGTTGACGGCATCTCGTTCCGGTCCCGCTCTGCCGGTGGCGTCAGGGTGTTCGACACCGGCGCGGGGGAAGAGGTTGTATCGGTCGCGCGTATCGCCGACCAGGGCGACGACGAGGCGTGACGCTGCCGGCGGCGCTGGCGGCGGAGCTTGCCGGACTTGCCCGGCGCCGGGAAACGATCAGCTACGGCGCACTCGCGCGCCGTCTGGCCGTTCCGGGGCCGGGCAGCATCCACCGCCTGACCGGGGCGCTGGAGGTGCTGATGGCCGAAGATGCCGCAACGGGCCATCCCTTCCGCGCCGCTCTCTGTGAAGGCAAGCTGCGCGGCGGTCTTCCAGCGCCGGGTTTTTTTGAAGCAGCCCGGCGGCTTGGGCGGTTTTCCGGGCCCTTGGATGGGCCGCAGGCAGAGGCGTTTGTGGCCGATGAGCGTGGGGCGCTGTTCGCCCGATATTCTGACCAGACGTAGTCAAGTGCCAGAGGACCCGCAGGCAAGTGGCCATCCGCGCGCCTGACGCCTGTAAATCCGTCAAGAGAGCAACCGCCCCAAACCGCCCCGCAAAGCCTGATCCCCGAAAAGCAGCCCCGCCAGCCCCTTCCCCCGCCCCGTTCTATGCCCTAAACCCTGCGCATGACCCAGACCTTGCACATCGTCGGCGGCGGAATGGCCGGGGCGGAAGCCGCCTGGCAGGCCGCGCAGATGGGCGTGCCCGTGGTCATTCACGAAATGCGCCCCAAGGTCGGCACTTTCGCGCACCGCACCGGGCTGCTTGCGGAAATGGTCTGTTCCAATTCGTTCCGCTCTGACGATCATGAACACAATGCGGTGGGCCTGCTGCATTGGGAAATGCGCGCCGCAGGCGGGCTGATCATGGACATGGCCGCAGCGCACCGCCTGCCCGCAGGCGGCGCGCTGGCCGTCGACCGCGATCCTTTCGCCGAGGCGGTGACGGCGCGCTTGCAGGCGCATCCGCTTGTTTTCATTACATGTGAAGAGGTTACCGAACTTCCCTCAGACGGGCACTGGATCATCGCCACAGGTCCGCTGACCTCTGCCGCCCTGGGGCAGGCCATCCGCACCGAAACCGGGGCCGAGGCGCTGGCCTTCTTCGACGCCATTGCCCCCATCGTCTATGCCGAAAGCGTGGACATGTCGGTGGCCTGGATGCAGTCGCGCTATGACAAGGGCGACACGCCCGAGGAACAGACCGCCTACATGAACTGCCCGATGACAAGGGATCAGTACGAGGCCTTTGTCGATGCCCTTCTGGCCGCCGAGACGACCGGGTTTCACGAAGGCGAAACGGCGGGCTACTTCGACGGCTGCCTGCCGATCGAGGTGATGGCCGAACGCGGCCGCGAAACCCTGCGATTCGGCCCGATGAAGCCGGTCGGTCTGACCAATGCCCACCGGCCCGAGGTCAGGCCCTATGCCGTGGTGCAACTGCGCCGTGACAACAAGCTGGGCACGCTTTACAACATCGTGGGCTTTCAGACCAAGATGAAGTATGGCGCGCAACTGTCTGTTCTTCGGATGATCCCTGGCTTGCAGGATGCGTCTTTCGCCCGGCTTGGCGGCATCCACCGCAATACCTTCCTGAACTCTCCCCGGCTGCTGGACGATCAGATGCGCCTGCGCTCGCGTCCCAATCTGCGCTTTGCCGGGCAGGTGACCGGTGTCGAGGGCTATGTCGAAAGTGCCGCGATGGGCCTGCTGGCGGGCCGCATGGCCGCCGCCGAGGTTCTGGGGCGCAGGCTGCCGCCACCGCCTGCGGATACCGCGATGGGTGCCCTCTTGACCCATATCACCGGCGGGGCCGAAGCGAAGACGTTCCAGCCGATGAATGTCAACTTCGGCCTGTTCCCGCCCGTCGCCGCCAGGGGGGGCCGCCGCGGCCGCAAGGACCGCTACAAGGCCTATACCGACCGGGCAAAGGCCGCCTTCACCGGCTGGCTGAATGGCTGAACTGCGCACCCGCTTTGCCCCCTCGCCCACCGGCCCGCTGCATCTGGGCCATGCGTTTTCGGCCCTTACCGCCTTTGATCTGGCGCAGTCTGCGGGCGGCACCTTCCTGCTGCGGATCGAGGATATCGATGCGCCGCGGTGCCGGCCGGAGTGGGAGGCGGCGATCCGTGCCGACCTGCGCTGGCTGGGCCTGACCTGGCCCGAGCCGGTCATGCGCCAGTCTGACCGGCTGGCGGCCTATGGTGCCGCGCTTGACCGTCTGGCCGCAAGGGGCCTGCTTTACCCCTGCCGCTGCACGCGGGGCGATCTGCGCGCGGCCCTGTCCGCCCCGCAGGAAGGCGTGCCACCGGCCGGGCCGGACGGCCCGGTCTATCCCGGCACCTGCCGTCACCGCACCATGGCCGGGGCCGGACCGCAGGACGCGATCCGTCTGGACATGGCCCGCGCCGCGCAGATCACCGGGCCCCTGCACTGGACCGAAGGCTGCGGCCCGCTGGCCGGACCCCGGACGGCCAGCCCCCGCGATCTTGCGGCAGAGGTGGGCGATGTGATCCTGGCGCGGCGCGACATCGGCACGTCCTATCACCTTGCGGTTACGGTCGATGACGCGGCGCAGGGCATCACCCTTGTCGTCCGGGGCGAAGACCTGGCACCTGCCACAGCGATCCACGTTCTGCTGCAACGCCTGCTGGGCCTGCCGACACCGGCCTATCACCATCATCGCCTGATCCGCGATGCGGCAGGCAAGCGTCTGGCCAAGCGCGATGATGCCCGCGCCCTGTCGCTGTTTCGCGCCGAAGGCGCATCGCCCGACGATATCCGGCGCAAGATCGGGCTATAGCGGGGCCGACAGTGCCACCTCGGTGCCGTCGCGCACCGCCGTGTAAAAGCAGGACCGCCGGTTGGTATGGCAGGCCGGCCCGGTCTGATCGACCCGCAGCAGCAGCGCATCGCGGTCGCAATCGATGCGCAACTCCACCAGCCGCTGCACATGCCCCGAGGTGGCCCCCTTTGCCCAAAGCTCTGCCCGCGAACGCGACCAGTAGGTGACCTGCCCCGTCTCCAGCGTGCGCGCCAGCGAGGCCGCGTTCATCCAGGCCAGCATCAGGACCTCGCCTGTTGCGTGATCCTGCGCGATCGCCGGGATCAACCCCTGCGAATCATAGGTCAGGCTGGCAGGATCAAAGGCCATCACCGGTTTCCTTTGCAACGGCGGTCCGTCCGCTTATTTATGGTCAATGACGGCGGCTGGAAAGCCTTTCGCGGGAACGGAACGGATGAGCGACAGCGATCTGATCAAACTCTATTCGGGGCGCATCCTGGAACTGGCGGCCGATATTCCGCACCTGGGCCGCCTGCCCGCCCCCGAAGGCAGTGCCAGGCACCGCTCGCCGCTGTGCGGATCCACCGTGACGGTGGATGTCACTATGGCCGATCACCGGGTGAAGGATTTTGCCCAGGACGTGAAGGCCTGCGCCCTGGGGCAGGCCGCTGCATCCGTGGTGGGCCGCGCCCTGCCCGGCCGCACGCGGGCCGAGGTGGAACGCGCCCGCGATGAGCTGCGCGCGATGCTGAGGGACAACGGCCCGGTGCCCTCTGCCCCTTTCGACGGGCTTGAGGTGCTGTTGCCCGCACGCGGTTACAGGAACCGCCACGCTTCGATCCTGCTGTCTCTGGAAGCGGCGGCAGAGGCGATTGCGGCAGCCGAGAAAGCCCAGACATAAAGAACCGCCGCATATCCGGCCCGGACAGCGGCGGTAAGTGCGGGGCAGGCAGACAAAAGGCGTTTGGGCAAAGGTTCTGTGCATCCGGACGGTGTGGCGGGGCCGCACCAGACCCCGGGGCAGGTCAGAGGTATTGGGGCAGGTGCAGACCGGCGATCAGCAGCACGAACAGGGTCACCACACCAAGGGCATCTTCGCAAACGGCGCGTGGCGAACGGGCAAGAACAGTTCCGGCGTCTTTCAGCATGGGATCCTCCATTGTTGCTTTTTTGTTCTCATATGATTCGCCGCAAGTAAAGAACTTATTGCGAACATACCGGAACAAAATGCTAACCGACGGACAGCAACCGGATGGCCCGGTCCTGATCCAGCAGCCACAGCAGCAGCCGCGCCGCCCGGCCGCGGTCGCTTTCCAGCGCCGGGTCCCCGGCCAGAAGCCGGCGGGCATCGCCCTGCGCAACCGCCATCAGCGCCGCCTGCCGTTCCAGATCGGCGATGCGAAAGCGCGGCAGGCCCGATTGCGCGGTGCCGATCAGGTCACCCGCCCCGCGCATCGCAAGATCCTCTTCGGCGATGCGAAAGCCGTCTTCGGTTTCGCGCAGCACGGTCAGGCGGCGCTCGGCGCTTTCGTTCAAGGGGGCCTGATACAGCAGCAGGCAGGTTGAGTCCGCCGATCCGCGCCCGACCCGGCCACGCAGCTGATGCAGCTGTGCCAGACCGAAGATTTCGGCCCGCTCGATCACCATGATCGAGGCGTTGGGCACATTCACCCCCACCTCGATCACGGTCGTTGCCACCAGAACCCTGGTCATGCCGCCGGCAAAACGCGCCATCGCCGCGTCCTTTTCGGCGGGGGGCATCTGACCGTGCACCAGCCCCACCACGCCCTCGCCCAGGGCGGCGCGCAGGTGCTGGAACCGCGCCTCGGCGCTGGCGTAATCCAGCACCTCGCTGTCTTCCACCAGCGGGCAGACCCAATAGGCCTGCCGCCCCTCTGCCACGGCGCGCCGCAGATGCGCCACCACCTCATCCATCCGGGCTGCGGAAATCAGCGCGGTGCGCACCGGTTTGCGCCCTGCCGGTTTCTCATCCAGAACTGAGACATCCATATCGCCGTAACTGGCCAGCGCCAGGCTGCGCGGAATCGGCGTGGCGGTCATCACCAGCACATCGGCGGCAACCCCCTTTGCTCCCAGCTCCATGCGCTGTGCAACGCCAAAGCGGTGCTGCTCATCCACCACCGCCAGCCGCAGGTCGTGGAACTGCACATCCTTCTGGAACACCGAATGGGTGCCCACCAGCACCTGCACCGCCCCCGAGGCCAGGCCCGCCAGCTTCTGCGCCCGCTCGGCCCCCTTGTCGCGCCCGGTCAGCAGCACCAGCCGAACCCCGGCGGCGGCGGCCAGCGGCTCCAGCCCGGCAAAATGCTGTCGTGCCAGGATTTCGGTCGGGGCCATCATCACCCCCTGCCCGCCCGCCTCGACCGCCACCAGCAGCGCCAGAAAGGCAACCAGCGTCTTGCCCGATCCGACATCGCCCTGCAGCAGGCGGTTCATCCGCAGCGGCGAGGCCATATCCCCGGCAATTCCGGCCAGCGCCCGGGTCTGCGCCCCCGTCGGCACATAGGGCAGGCTGGCCAGCACCCGGGCCTGCAACACCCCGGTCCCGATGCTGGCCCGCCCCTTGCCCCGGCGCAGCGATGCCCGGGCCAGCGACAGGGTCAACTGATGCGCGAACAACTCGTCATAGGCCAGCCGCTGGCGCGCAGGTGCGGTCTGCGCCAGATCGCCGGGCCCGGACGGCGCGTGGGCCAGCGCCACGGCTGCACGCCAGTCCGGCCAGCCCTCGCGCGCTTTCAGCGGCCCGTCGATCCATTCCGGCAGATCCGGTGCCCGCGCCACGGCCGAGGCCGCCGCCCTGGCCATCACCTTCTGCGTGAGCCCCGCGACCAGCGGATAAACCGGCTCATAGGCGGGCAGATCAGCCGCCTCTTCCGGGCGCAGCACATGGTCGGGGTGCACCATCTGCGCAATCCCGTCAAACAGTTCGATCCGGCCCGAGATCAGCCGGCGCTGCCCGGTGGGCAACAGCTTTTGCAGGAAATCGCCGCGCGCATGAAAGTACACAAGCTGAAATTCCAGCCCGGCGTCGCGGACCATGACCCGATAGGGCCGCCCCCGGGTGCGGGGCGGAAAATGCGTGCCCACCTCGACCTCGACCGTCAGCGTCGCGGGGGGCACCACATCGCGGACCGATGCCCTGCGGCTGCGGTCCACGCCCGAGGCAGGCAGCAGGAACAGAAGGTCTTTGGGCCGTTCGACCCCCAGCCCGGCCAGCGCCCTGGCGCTTTTCGGCCCCACGCCGTCCAGCGTTTCCAGATCGGCAAACAGCGGAAACAGGCGCTCGGGGCGGCTCATGCGGTGCCGATCAGCGCAAGCCAGGCATCCTCGCCGATCACTGTCACGCCCAGTTCGGCGGCTTTCGCGGCCTTTGAACCGGCCCCCGGCCCGGCCACCAGATAGTCGGTCTTCGCGCTGACAGACCCGGCCACCTTCGCCCCCAGGGCTTCGGCCCGCGCCTTGGCTTCGGCCCGCGTCATCCGCTCCAGCGTGCCGGTGAAGACAACGGTCTTGCCGGCCACGGCGCTGTCCACCGGCGCGCGGGCTGCCACCTCCTGCACCTGCAGATGTGCCACCAGCGCATCAATCGCCTCGCGTTCGCGCTTTTGCTGAAAGGTCATGACGACCGAGGTTGCAAGCACATCCCCCACACCATCGATCGCCGTCAGCTCTGCCCATTCCGGCCCCCCGCCCACCCGGGCGGCCGTCATCGCCGCCTCGAAGGCGGCCCAGCCGTGATAGTGGCTGGCCAGAAGGCTGGCAGAGACTTCTCCGACATGCCGTATGCCCAGCGCAAAGATCAGCCGGTTCAGCGGGATGCGCCGCCTGTCCTCGATCGCCGCAAACAGATTATCCGCCGATTTTTCCCCCCAGCCTTCCCGGTTCCTGAGCTGTTGCAGGCCGCTGCCGAACCGGTCGCGCAGGGTGAAGATATCGGCCGGCGTGCGGATCCAGCCGTCTTCGTAAAAGGCTTCGACCTGCTTTGCCCCCAGCCCCTCGATGTCAAAGGCGGCGCGGCTGACGAAATGCTTCAGCCGTTCCACCGCCTGCGCCGGGCAGATCAGGCCACCGGTGCAGCGGCGCACGGAATCGCCCGCCTCGCGGATGGCATCCGATCCGCAGCGCGGACAGGTTTCGGGAAAGGCATAGGGAGCGGCATCCTGCGGCCTGCGCAAGGGGTCCACATCGGCGATCTTGGGAATGACATCCCCGGCGCGGTAAACCTGCACCCAGTCGCCGACCCGGATATCGCGCCCCCCCCGGATCGCATCGCCGCGCGAATCGCGGCCCGCGATGTAATCCTCGTTGTGCAGGGTGGCATTGGCCACCACCACGCCGCCCACGGTGACCGGCGTCAGCCGGGCCACCGGCGACAGCGCCCCGGTGCGGCCCACCTGAATGTCGATCGCCTCCAGCCGGGTCCAGGCCAGTTCGGCGGGGAACTTGTGCGCAATCGCCCAGCGCGGGGTGGAAGAGCGAAAGCCAAGACGGCGCTGCAGCGCCAGGTCATCCACCTTGTAGACCACCCCGTCGATGTCATAGCCCAGCGTGGCGCGCTGCGCCTCGATCCGCCGGTAATGGTCCAGCAGCGCCCCGGGCCCGTCGCAGGTCTGCGTCAGGGGATTGGTCGGAAAGCCAAGCGAGGCCAGCCGCGCCAGTGCGCCCGACTGCGTGTCGGCCAGCGGTTCCGACAGCGCCCCCCAGCCATAGGCAAAAAACCGCAGCGGGCGCAGGGCAGTGATTGCGGCATCCAGCTGGCGCAAAGACCCGGCGGCGGCATTGCGCGGATTGGCAAAGCTTTTTTCCCCGGCAGCCGCCTGCCGCGCATTCAGCGCCGCAAAATCCGCATGTGCCATGTAAACCTCGCCGCGCACTTCCAGCAGGTCCGGGGCACCGGACAGCACCTTGGGGATATCGCCAATGGTGCGGGCGTTTTCGGTCACATTCTCGCCGGTCTCGCCGTCGCCGCGCGTTGCGGCCCGCACCAGCAGGCCACCCTCATAGCGCAGCGACAGCGACAGCCCGTCAATCTTCGGCTCGGCGGTGTAAAGCAGCGGCGACCCCGGGCTTAGCCCAAGGTACCTGCGCACCCGGTCATCGAACGCGGCCACATCCGGCATCCCGAACGCGTTTTCCAGGCTCAGCATCCGCACCTCGTGGCGCACCCTGGCAAAGCCTTCGGCCAGCGGCGCGCCCACCTGGTCGGTCGGGCTGTCGGCCCGCTTCAGGTCCGCAAAGCGCGCTTCGATGGCGGTATTGCGGCGCTTGAGCGCGTCATAATCGGCATCGGTGATCCGGGGCGCGTCTTCGGTGTGATAGGCCCGGTTTGCCGCAGCAATCTGACGCGCCAGACGGTCAAGTTCCTGACGCGCCTCGGCCTGCGACAAGGCCTCGACGGGCTTCACATCGGGCATCTGCACCTCTCCCCGGTCCTGTCCAAGGTTTAGGGGGCAGAAGGGGCAAGGTCCAGATGCCGCGATGCAGACGTGTCAGGCGCTTGCTGCAACCCTGCGCTGAGATTGCAGACCGGGTTCCCGAAGGACATAGCCGCGCCCCCATACCGTCTCAATATGGTTATGGCCGCCGGTCGCCTCGGCCAGCTTCTTGCGCAATTTGCAGATGAAGACATCGATGATCTTCAATTCCGGCTCGTCCATGCCGCCGTAAAGATGGTTCAGGAACATTTCCTTGGTCAGCGTTGTTCCCTTGCGCAGCGACAACAGTTCCAGCATCTGGTATTCCTTGCCGGTCAGGTGAACAAGCTCGCCGTTCACATCCACTGTCTTCGCGTCCAGATTGACATTGATCTGTCCGGTCCGGATGATGGATTGCGCATGGCCCTTGGACCGGCGGATGATGGCATGGATGCGCGCAACCAGCTCTTCGCGATGGAAGGGTTTTGTCATGTAATCGTCGGCGCCGAATCCAAAACCCTTGAGTTTGTTTTCGGAATCATCCGATCCTGACAGGATCAGGATGGGCGTTTCCACACGCGCCAGACGCAACTGGCGCAGAACCTCGTGGCCGTTCATGTCGGGCAGGTTGAGATCCAGAAGGATAAGATCGTAATCGTACAATTTCGCCAGATCGATGCCTTCTTCGCCAAGATCTGTGCAGTAGACGTTCAGGTTGGCATGCGTCAGCATCAGTTCGATGCTGCGCGAGGTCGCCGGATCATCTTCCACAAGCAGTACCCGCATTCCAAAGCTCCACGTATGTTGTCTTTTAACGATCCTGACGGCCAATGGTTAATCGGACGTTACCTTAAGATCAGCATTTGGCCTACATCCTCTATACTTCTGGATAGTCGTGACTTTCAATGCCATCTCGCCATGCTGTTCCACGGCTTTGAACCAGAGGGCGAGTTCCTCTTCCGAAAGCGCATAGCGCTCCATGGCTTCGGACCGGGTGATCAGGCCGCTTGTCACCGCCCTGACAACGATCGCCTTTCGGCTGGCCACCCATCGCCGCGTCTCGCCCGGGGGAAGATCGGCACGGCTCAGGATGCTGCCGTCCGCAAGCGTGACCTGTCGCGGGCCTTCTACGCGCTTGAGATGCATCGGGGCTTCCTTTTTGATCCGCCCCGACAGTGGCAGATCACGCTTAACCGTCCGTGAAACGGAGGGTTGAGGATGCATGGCATTTTCCTATATTCCGTCGGACATGGCGGCGATCTGCCTGCCCTTCGCCGGAGATGGCCCATGCCGCTTGACCAGCCGCTCAATTCCCTGGGATTTGCCAAGGCCCCGCAGGCGACGCGGGTTGTGGTTGCCATGTCGGGCGGCGTGGACAGTTCCGTGGTTGCCGCACGCCTGGCCGAAGAAGGCTATGACGTTGTGGGCGTGACGCTGCAGCTTTACGATCACGGGGCGGCGCTGGCAAGGAAAGGGGCCTGCTGCGCGGGCCGTGACATTCACGACGCCCGCCGGGTCGCCGAAACAATGGGTTTTCCCCATTATGTGCTGGATTACGAGAACATGTTCCGCGCGGCGGTCATCGACGAGTTTGCGGATGCCTATCTTGCCGGGGCCACGCCCGTGCCCTGCATCCGCTGCAACGAAAGGATAAAGTTCAAGGACCTGCTGGCCACGGCGCGGGATCTGGATGCCGATTGCATGGCAACGGGGCACTATATCCGGCGCAAGATCGGGGCGGGCGGGCCAGAGCTGCACCGGGCTGCGGATGCAAACCGCGACCAAAGCTATTTCCTGTTCTCGACCACGGCAGAGCAACTGGCATACCTGCGCTTTCCGCTGGGCGGGCTGGCCAGCAAGGCGGAAACCCGGGCACTGGCGGCGCGCTACGGCCTGCCGGTGGCGGACAAGCCGGACAGTCAGGATATCTGCTTTGTTCCCAACGGAAATTATGCCGCCGTGATCGAAAGACTGCGACCGGGGGCGGCAGACCCCGGAGAGATCGT
Source organism: Rhodobacter sp. (assembly GCA_020251025.1). Taxonomy (GTDB): domain Bacteria; phylum Pseudomonadota; class Alphaproteobacteria; order Rhodobacterales; family Rhodobacteraceae; genus Aliitabrizicola. The sequence goes on from JADCDI010000040.1 coordinate 93,976, forward strand.
GGACATGGCAGGCCGGGTGTTGGGCCGCCATGGCGGCATCATCCATTACACCGTCGGTCAACGCCGGGGACTGGGGATCGGCGGGCTGGGTGATCCGCTGTATGTGGTCCGGCTGGACCCGGCGACGCGGCAGGTGATCGTGGGGCCGAAAGAGGCGCTGGCGACCCGGACCATCGCGCTGAAGGATGTGAACTGGCTGGGGGATGCCCCCTTCGACAGCAGCGCGGAGTGGACGGTGGAGGTCAAGGTCCGCTCCACCCGCCCGCCCTCTCCGGCCATCCTGCGCCCCCTGGCACCGACCGAGGCCGAGGTCCATCTGCCCATCCCGGAAGAAGGCGTGTCGGCGGGCCAGGCCTGCGTGTTCTATGCGGCCGGGGACAGCCGGGTGCTGGGCGGCGGCTGGATATGGAAAGGCCGGGCGTAAGGGCGGCCTGACCTTTCGGTCGGGTGGGGTGTCTGACACTGGCCGCGTTTGCGGTCCGGTCAGGACCTGGCGTATCCCGTCAGGCGCTGTCCACCCCCATCGCCGCCAGAACCGACCGCGCGGCGCGCAGCCCGGGCGGGTCGCCACCCTGGCCAAGACGCTGCATCGTCAGGCGCATCGCCGCAAGCTGCGCATCCCGCGCCGGGCCGGGACCGATCAGCCCAAGCAGCGCCGGGGCGATCAGGTCAGGCGTGCATCGCCCCCCCAGGAATTCAGGCACAACGCGCGTTTCCGACACCAGGTTGACCAGTGTGACGGTATCGACCCGCGCCATGCGGCGCATCAGCCACATGGTCAGCGGGTGCATGTCATAGGCAATGACCATCGGCACGCCGTTCGCCGCCAGTTCCAGCGACACGGTGCCAGAGGCGGCAATCGCAACATCGGCGGCGGCAAAGGCTGCCCGCCTGGCCTCGGGCGCCTCGATAATCCGGGGGCGGATCGGCCAGTCTGCCGTAACATCCTCGACCATGGCCGCGACCTGGTGCAGCGTCAGCACCACAACCTGCGCCTGCGGAAAGGCCGACCGCAGACGGTCCAGCACACCGCCGATCACCGGGGCAAGACGGGCCACCTCGCCCCGGCGCGATCCGGGCAGGGCAAGAACAAGCGGCCCGCCGCCCCCGAGCCCGGCGCGAAAGGCCAGCGCTTCGGCGGCGCTGGCGCGGGGGGCGGATACCACGGGATGTCCGACGAAATCGCAGGTCATCCCGGCGTCCGTCATATAGGGCGGCTCGAAGGGCAGCAGGGCCAGCACATGGTCGATCACCGCGGCCATCCTGGCGGCGCGCCCCGGACGCCAGGCCCAGACCGAGGGGGCAACGTAATGGATGGTGCGCAGGTCCGGCCGGGCGGCGCGCACGATCCGGGCGACGCGCAGCACAAAGTCGGGGCTGTCAATGGTGATCAGCGCATCCGGTTCCGCCGCCAGCACATCGGCGGCGGCCTCGCGGATGCGCCGTTTCAGGTGGGCGTATTTCGGCAGCACTTCTGCCAGCCCCATGACCGAAAGCTCGTCCATCGCAAACAGGCTGTGCAGCCCTTCGGCCTGCATCAGCGGCCCGCCGATGCCCTGCACCTGCAGATCGGGCCGCAGCACCCTCAGCCCGGCCAGAAGCGCCGCCCCCAGCGCATCGCCCGAGGCTTCGCCCGCAATGAGATACAGCCTCATGCCCCGCGCGACCACAGGAACAGACCTTTCTCCTGCGCTGCGGCGACTGTGGCAGCGCGGTTCAGCAGCAGAACACCGCCGGCCGCCCAGGCAAGGCCCGCAAGACCCGCTGCGGCAGCCTGCACCACCGTTGCCGGGCCAATGGCGGGCAGATCAACCCGGCGGTCCTGGCCGGGTTTCGGGGCCTTGTAAAGCAGACCGCGCGCCCCGTTCGGGTCGGGCCGCAGCGCGGCCCCGGTCCGGGCGACGAAGTCAAGCAGGGCATCGGTGCCGGGCAGTGCCTCGACACCAAGGCAAAGCCCCTGGGCCACAACGGCCCCCTGCCCAACATCGACCGCACCAAGCGCCTGCACGATCAGCGCCGCACGGGCGGCATCAAGCCGGTCTTCCTCGGTTACCGTGCCGGCCAGAATGCCGGGACCGGGCACAAGATCGGGCACGACCTGATCCACCCCCACAACCTCCAGGCCCCAGTCCTCAAAGACGGAGATGACACCGCGCAGGGCGGCATCGTCGCCGCCCCGCATCGCGGCCAGCAGGTGCGGCACCAGCCGGGCCGTTGCCGGATCGAACAGCGCCGGGTCAAGCCGGGGGCGCTGCACGGCCCCGGCAAAGACCACGCGGGTCACGCCCTGATCCGCAAGGTGATCCAGAAACGGCACCAGCCGCTCGACGCGGAAGACAAGATCGGGCACCAGCCCTTCGGGGGCAAACCCCTCGGGTGCCGCCACAAGGGGGCGCTCAAGGGCAGCCGCCACGATGGCGGCAAGCCCCCCGCGCCCGGCGATGACGGCGATACGCCCGGCCCCGGTCATTTCGGCGTCAGAAAGGACCGGTCCGAATTGGACAGGATGAAATCGGTGATCTCGCGGACATGCACGCTGTCGGTTTCCTCTGAAAGCTTGCGGGCGCGGTCCAGAAAGGTGCCCTCGCCCTGCGCCAGCATCTGATAGGCGGCGCGCAGCGACATGATTTCGGCCCGCTCCACCCCGCGCCGTTTCAGCCCGACAAGATTAAGCCCGTCCAGCTCTCCGCGCGGCCCCTGCACCAGGCCGTAGGGCAACACATCATTGGTCACCATGGTGACGGCCCCGATGATGGCCCCGCGCCCGATCCGGACCCATTGATGCACGCCCGACAGGCCGCCGACAATCACATCGTCGCCCAGAACGCAGTGCCCGGCGATGGCAACATGATTGACCAGGATCACGCGGTCGCCGATCTGGGCGTCATGGCCCACATGGGCACCGGTCATGATCAGGCAGTCGTCCCCGATGCGCGTGATGCCACCGCCCCCGTCGGTGCCGGTGTTCAGCGTGGCCCCTTCGCGGATCCTGCAACGCCGCCCGATGACAAGGCGCGTGTGTTCCCCGCGATACTTCAGGTCCTGCGGCACTTCGCCCACGGTGGCAAAGGGAAAGATCACCGTCCCGTCGCCGATCTCGGTCCAGCCGGTGACAACGGCATGGCTTTTGACCGTGACACCGGGGTGCAGCGTGACCTCGGCACCGATCACGGCAAAGGGGCCGATGACGCAGCCCGCGCCAATCACCGCCCCGTCCGCGATGACCGCAGAAGGATGAACCTGCGCCTGGGGCGATAGGGTCATCTTTGGTCAGGCCTTCGGCACATCGAACATGGCCATGAAGGTGGCTTCGCAGCACAGGTCCGCCCCAACCATCGCCCTGCCTTCGAACTTCCACACCCGCCCGCCGCCGCGCAGCGCCCGCACATGCAGCTCCAGCACGTCGCCGGGCACGACCTTGCGGCGGAATTTCACACCGTCGACCCCCATGAAGAAGACATTCGCCTTCTTGTCCACCAGGTCCATCGACAATCCCACCAGCACGCCCGAGGTCTGGGCCATCGCCTCGATGATCAACACGCCCGGAAAGATCGGCATGCCGGGAAAGTGGCCCTGAAACTGCGGTTCGTTGAAGGTCACGTTCTTGATGCCGACACAGGACTGGTCCATCACGATGTCCTGCACCCTGTCGATCATCAGGAAGGGATAGCGGTGGGGAATGATCCGCTGGATCAGGGAAAGATCGGCAGTGGCCTGGGCCGGGGTTACGGCGGAATCGGGCATCGCGCACTCCTTGCGACGTCAAAGGGATTGCGCTGCGGCGCATCTCTGCCGATGGTTAGCAACCTTGGCCCGCCGAAACAAGCGCGGCGGTCCTAGTCCTGGCTGGCGGCGGGTGGCGGATCGGCAGCGGGTTCGGGAACCGTCCCCGTGTTCAGCAGCGTCCGGTCAATCCGGTCGATCGCAAGGTCGGTGATGTCGATGGTGGGACTGGACCAGATCACCAGGGCCCGATCAAGAATAAGCTCGGCTCCCATTTCGGTCCTGATCTGATTGAGGATCGGGACAACCTTTTGCAGAAAAGCCCGCTGCGACTGGTCTTGCCGCATCGACAGATCGCGCACCCTGGCATCGCGCGCGCGGCGGATCTCCTTCACCTTTGCATCAAAGGCCTTCGCAAGGGTCTGGAACTCTGCGGCGGGAAGGGTTGGGCGCCGCTCCGCCAGCGCGGCTTCCTCGGCCTCCAGCGCGGCTTCCAGACTGCGGTTTTCCGCAGCCAGCGCCTTTGCCTCGGCATCGATCGCAGCCTGGGTCTGCCGACCATAGCGCGAGTCGGCGTAAAGCCGGTTCTGGTCAAGCGTCAGGATCGGACCTGCCGTGGCAACCGGTTCACCCAGCGACATCTGCGCCGCAGCCGGACCAGCCACCAGCAGGCAACAGGACAGGACAATCAGGCAGAACAGGCGCATCAGAAGGTCGTTGACACGGTCAGGTCGAAATTCTGTTCCCTGTCGTAGTCTTCCCTGACGATGGCCCTGGTGAAGTTGAAGCGCAGCGGGCCGATCGGCGTGGTCCAGAAGACCGATACGCCCAAGACCGCGCGCAGATTGAAGCTGTCATCCACAGGTCCGCCTGTTCCCTTGATATCGTTGAGCGACCAGACAGAGCCTGCATCCATGAAAACGCCCCCCTTGAGGCCGTATTCATTCGGGATGCCAAGGGGGAATTCCGCCTCGAGCCGCGCCACGGCGGAATAGTTGCCGCCCAGCGCATCCTGGTTCACCGCCGTCAGGTCGCGCGGACCGATGCCGTTGGATTCAAAGCCGCGGATCTCGCCGTTGCCGAAATTGCGGTCGGTCACACGGCTGTCGTCATCAATCATGTTCAGGGCCGAAGCTTCAAAGGTGGCCCGCAAGGTCACCTCTTCGTTCAGGACACGGCGTTCGATTCTGGCAAGGGCGGTGGTCGTGATCGATTGCACATCGCCGCCGATCCCGGCGAAATCCTGACCAAAGCGCAACTGCACACCGCCCAGCGGGTTAAGCGCCCCGGTGCGGGTATCATAATCGTACAGATAGCCAAGCGCGCTTGTGACAAGCGACCCACGGTCCGCATCACGCTTGAGAATGGTCGAGGAGTTGACGCTGACATCGGTCAACTGTTCCCTCTTGGCAAGATAGCGCAGCTCGATGCGCGCGTAATCGCCCGTCGGGAAGGCCAGCGACGTCCGCCCGCCCAGCGTATCTGTGTTGTAAAATGAGTTGAACTGCCGGGTGTTGGACGAGAAGAAGGACAGGCGGAACCCAAGATCCCGGTCCAGAAAGGCCGGCTCGAAGAAGTTGGCAGAGGCATCAAGGTTGTCCGATCCGCCCGAAATACTCAATCCAAGGGTCTGCCCCCGGCCAAGAAAGTTCGTCTCGGTGAAACCAAGGTTCAGCCCGACCCCGTCGGACACCGAAAAGCTGGCCCCCAGCGACAGCGTGCCTGTCGGTTGCTCCTCTACATCGACGTTGACGATGACCTGATCCGCGGCGGTGCCAGGCTCGCTGGTGACCTGCACATCCGAGAAAAAGCCAAGGGCGCGAATGCGTTCGGCAGCACGGCGGATTTCGCGCGGATTGAACGGATCGCCTTCGACCGTGCGGAACTCGCGCCGGACAACCTCGTCCAGCGTGGTGGTATTGCCTTCGATGTCGATGCGCTCCACAAAGATGCGCGGCCCGCGGGTAATGGCGAAAGTGACATCAAGCGTCAGGTCGCGGTCATTGCGGGTAACGCGCGGCTCCACCCGGATGAAGTTCAGACCCTGCTGCAGGGCAAGGTTTTCCATCCGTGCGATGTTGTTGTCGATGACGGACGGGGAATAGGTCACGCCCGGGCGCAGTCGCAGCACATCAGCAAAGGGCGCGGGATCGATCTCGGGAACCTCGCTGATGGCATCGACCTTGCCGACGCGGAAGCTTTGGCCTTCGCGCAGGGTGAATGTAACGAAAAAGCCGTCCCTCTCTGCCGAGACGGCAGAGGTGGCATCCAGCACCTCGAAATCGACGAATCCGCGTGCAGCGTAGAAATCGCGCAAAAGCTGCTTGTCAAGCTCGATCCGGTCGGCAATGAAGGTGTCGGCCCGGATGAAGGTGCGCAGCAGGCCCGCCTGCTTGGTTTCCAGCACCTGGCGCAGGCGGCGGTCGGAAAAGGCGCGGTTGCCGACGAAGGCCAGCCTCTCCACCTCGACCACACGGCCTTCGGTGATCTCAAAGACAAGGTCCACGCGGTTTTCCGACCGGCGGATGATCCTGGGGGTGACCGTCGCCGAAATGCGGCCCGCCGCCGTATAGGCTTCTGCGATAGCGGCGGCATCGGCCTCGGCCTGGGCGGGCGAATAGACGCGGCGCGATTCGGATTTAACGACGGCGTCAATCTCTTCGTCGCTGAGGCGTCTGTTGCCCTCAAAGCTGATGACGTTGATCGTCGGGTATTCCCTGACGCGGAACACAAGCACGCTGCCCCCGGTCTCCACATCGACCGTCTCGAAAAGGCCGGAGTTCACCACGGCCTGAACGGCGTCGTTCAATTGCCCTGCTGTCAGGGTCTGGCCCGCACTGATTCCCGCATAGCGCAGCACCGTTGCGCTGTCGACGCGCTGGTTACCCTCGACGCTCACGCCTGAAAACTGGTAATCCTGCGCCAGGACAGCGGTTGCAAGAAAAAGCCAAAATGCTGAAATCAGGGCTGAAAGGGCCAGAAACAGATGACGTCCCGGATGCAGGCCCATGACTTTGGCGGTCGCCGTTGCGGCTGACTTCTGCTGCATTTCCCGACCACCCCGTCCTGCACAAGGTCTTTGACTAGCGGTATTGACCGGGGTTGTCAAAAGCCTGTGGCGCGGCACCGACGCGGTCTGCGGGCAGGCTGTACCGGGGGGCGTCCTGCGGGATGAAGACATCGGCGACGCGCAGCGGCCGGCCCCGCAAAGGCCCCGGCCGGAACGCCGGCGATGACGGTGTCACGCCCGGAAACCCCGTTCGGGTTCACAATGCCCGCGCAAGGGCGGCCCCGGCGAACGCCCGGCAGGCCTCGTCTGCCGCGATCTTCTTGCCCCGGGCCGGGGCCGGTCTGCCGCCGGGCCGCAGCACCTTGGGCACAGGGGTGCTGACACCGGTTCAGGGGCAGAAAATGTCATTCGAAAGCGCAAACAGCATCAGAGAGATGATCACGGCAAGCCCCCCCGCCATCAGAAGACGCAAGGCCCTGTCCGACGGCGGGCGGCCCGTCACCGCCTCGAACGCGTGAAACACCAGATGTCCGCCGTCCAGGACCGGGACCGGGATCAGGTTGGCGAACCCGACGGCGGTCGAAAGCATTGCGATGAACCACAGGAAACTGGCCAGCCCCAGTGTTGCCGCCGCGCCCGAGGTTTCGGCGATGGTGATCGGACCGCTGAGATTGCAGGTGCTGATCGCCCCGGTAATCATGTGTCCAAGGCCCGAAACCGTCAGGGTGATCGCCCCCCAGGTCTGCTGCGCACCCAAGCTTATCGCCTCGATCACACCCGGCGTGCGGGTTTCCGGCACAAACGCCAGCCCGCCGGTCAGCCCGATCAGCCAGCGCGTTTCAAAACCGCCTTCCGGCAGCGGAATATCCATCCGTCGCGGTTCCAATGAGACGTCGAAAACCTCGCCCGCGCGCCAGACCGTCAGCGCCAGAGGGGCGCCGCCGGAATTGCCTACCGCCTCGCGCATCTGCGCAAAGGCCGTGACGGGCGTTCCGTCAACGGACAGGATGACATCGCCCGCCGCAAGACCCGCCTGCATGGCCGCAGAGGTGGGTTGCACTGAATACACAATCGGCGGCAAGGGAAACGGCCCGTCCAGGGTCAGCACCCGGTCCCCGCGCTGCACGCGGTAGGACACCGGGGTCACGGGTTCCAGCGCTTCGGTGACCGTGCCGAAGGTGTCGAAATCGGGGGTCTCCTGCCCGTCCACGGCCAGAATGCGGTCACCCGGCTGCAACGATGTTTCAAAGCCGGGCAGGGCCTTGACCTCTCCCACCACGGGCCTGTCGGTCGCGATTCCCTGCCAAAGGAAAAAGCCGGCAAAAAGCAGGATCGACAGCATGAAGTTGAAGGCGGGGCCTGCGGCCACCGTGGCCGACCGCGCCCAAAGCGGCGCGCCATGCATGGTGCGGCGCAGTTCGGCCTGGCTCAGCCCGCTCATCGCCGCCGCGTCTTTGGCAGATGCGGCATTGGCATCGCCCCTGAACTTGACAAAACCGCCGAAAGGCAAGGCAGCGACCTGCCATTTGGTGCCGCGCCGGTCGGTCCGCGACATCAGCACCGGACCGAAACCGACAGAAAAGACATCGGCATCGATCCCCGACCATCGGGCAACGATGTAATGGCCGTATTCATGCACCGCCACGATGACCGACAGGGCCACGACAAACGCAAGAAGCGTCCAGACAAAGCCGCCGAAGGACGGGATCAACGAAAAGAAATCCAAAGTTTACCTCTGCCAATGACGGTGACGAACCGCGTCTTCGGTGGTCCTGCGGGCGAGATGGTCCATCGCAATCACGTCCTCAAGGGTGATAAGGGCGGTGTCGCGGCCCATCTCGCCGGACAGTCTGTTCAGCACGAAGTCAACTATGGCGGCCATGTCGGCAAATCCAACCCTGCCCGCAAGGAAGTGATCAAGGGCCACCTCTTTTGCGGCATTGAACACCGCGCCCGCCAGGCCCCGCGCCTCCATCACCGCGCGCGCCAGCCGCAGCGCGGGAAAGCGCGTCTCGTCCGGTGCCTCAAAGGTCAGGTTCGCCAGTTGCGCAAGGTCCAGCCGCGCAACAGGCACATGATCGCGGCGCGGCCAGTTGAGCGCATAGCCAATGGCATGGCGCATGTCCGCAGGCCCGAGATGGGCCATCATGCCCCCGTCACGAAAGCCCACCAGGGCATGCACGATGGATTGCGGATGGATGATCACTTCGATCCGGTCGGGATCAAAGCCGAAGAACTCCCGCGTTTCGATCAGCTCCAGCGCCTTGTTGAACATCGAGGCGGAATCGACGGAAATGCGCCGGCCCATCGCCCAGTTCGGGTGCGCCACCGCCTCTGCCGGGGTGGCAGCCGCCATGCGCTCTGCCGGCCAGGTGCGGAACGGCCCGCCCGACGCGGTCAGGATCACCCGTTCAACCCCTGCGGGGTCTTCGCCGGTCAGGGCCTGGAAGACGGCGGAATGTTCACTGTCCACCGGCAGGATGGTGGCCCCGTGCCGCGCGGCGGATGCCATCAGAACCGGACCCGCCGTCACAAGGCTTTCCTTGTTGGCCAGGGCCAGGGTGCCGCCATGGGCCAGCGCCCGCATACCGGGAACCAGACCTGCCGCCCCGACAATGGCGGACATGACCCAGTCCGCCTGCCGGTCGGCGGCCTCGGCCAGGGCATCGGCCCCGGCGGCCACCTGCGTTCGCGTGCCTGCAAGGGCGTCCTTCAGGGCAGCGTAGCATTCGGGATGGGCGGTGACGGCGATATCGGCGTCAAAGCGGCGCGCCTGGGCGGCAAGCCTGTCCACCTGCCTGCCCCCGGTCAGCGCCACAACATGCACGCTGCCGGGCGTCAGCAGATCCAGCGTGTTTTCCCCGATCGAGCCGGTGGCCCCGAAAACCGAAATCCGCCGCATCAGGGGCGCACCTCGGGGACGACGACGATCAGCGCCACCGCAAGCATCAGCAGCGCGGCCCCGAGCAGCCCGTCGAAGCGGTCCATCAGACCGCCGTGACCGGGGATCAGGTGCGAGCTGTCCTTGACCCCCATGCGCCGCTTGATGGCGCTTTCGGCGATGTCGCCCATCTGCGAGGCCAGCGACAGGGCAGCGGAAATCCAGGGCAGGTCCGGTCCGGCAGTGGTGAAACGCAGGAACACCAGCCCGACAAGCGCCGCGGCGATCCAGCCGGCAATCGTGCCGGACCAGGTCTTCTTCGGACTGACGGCCGGCCAGAACCTGGGGCCGCCGAAGGTGCGTCCGGCAAAGTATCCGGCAATATCGGTGACAACAACCACCAGAACCAGCCAGATCAGCCAGACCATGCCATAATCGGCGCGAAAGCCGACAAGCCCCCAGGCGGCCAGCAGGATGGCAAGCCCGTAGACGGCAAAGACGGCGGCATGGCGGCGCAGCAGGGCGGCACCGCCAAGCGCCACGAGGGCCAGAAGAGCGAGGCCCGTGACACCCGGAACCACAAGCGCCAGCACCACCCCCGACGCTGCGGCCAGCCCCAGAAACCGTGCCACAACAGGTTGATCCGGGCGGATCATCGCCGCCAGTTCCCAGATCATCAGCCCGGCCGCCGCAACGGCCAGCGTGCCGAACCACCAGCCGCCGGCCCAGATCGCCGCAGCGCCCACCACAACCATGGCGGCCCCCGAGACCATGCGCGGCCCAAGATCGGTCCAGGTGCCGGTCGCGGTCATGCCGGGGCCGCCGAACCGAAGCGCCGTTCGCGGCCCCCAAAGCGCCCGATGATCGCGGCAAGCTCTGCCGCCGTGAAGTCGGGCCACAGCGTGGGGGTGAATTCATACTCGGAATAGGCCGATTGCCACAGCAGATAGTTGGAAATCCGCGTCTCTCCGCTGGTGCGGATCACCAGATCGGGGTCGGGAAGATCATGGGTGTCAAGGCAGCTTTCCAGCATATCCTCGTCAATAGCCTCTACCGATAGCTGGCCCCGGGCGACCCTGTCGGCAAGCTTGCGCGCGGCACGCATCAACTCGTTGCGCCCGCCGTAATTGATCGCAACCGTCAGATTGAGAAGCGACAGGCCGGCAGTGCGCTCTTCAATCCCGGCCATCAGGCGCTGCAGCCGGGGGTCCAGGCGCGAACGGTCCCCGATGAAGCGCATCCGAACCCCCTCGGCTGCCAGCCGGTCTGCCTCGCGCTCGATGTAGCGCGCGAAGATCGACATCAGGCCCAGCACCTCTTCGGTAGAGCGTTTCCAGTTTTCCGTGGAAAAGGCATAGATGGTCAGCCAGCGGATGCCCAGCGCGGGCGCGGACCGCACGATCTCGCGCACCCGCTCGGCGCCTTTGCGGTGCCCGACAAGCCGGGGCCAGCCCCGGTTCGTCGCCCATCGGCCGTTGCCGTCCATGATGATCGCGACATGCTCTGCGCGCCGCTCGGGCGGGCGGGCATCGCGCTGTTCGGCCAAGGCCAAGGTTCTGCCCCCTTCCGGCGCGGCGACGATGCGGGTCAGACCTGCATGATCTCTGCCTGTTTCGATTCCAGCGCCCGGTCCACGACGGCGATCGCTTTATCCGTCAGCTCCTGCACCTCGTCGGCATACATCTTCTGGTCGTCTTCCGACAGACCGGCGGCTTTCGCCTTCTTGATCTGGTCCATGCCGTCGCGGCGCACATTGCGGATGGCGACCTTGGCCTGTTCGGCATATTGGGCCGCAACCTTGGTCAGCTCGCGCCGCCGCTCTTCGTTCAGTTCCGGGATCGGCAGACGGATCAGCGGCCCGTCGACGACGGGATTGATGCCGATGCCCGAATCGCGGATCGCGCGTTCCACCTTGGAAATCATGCCCTTGTCCCAGACGTTGATCACCACCATGCGCGGTTCCGGCACGTTGATGGTGCCAAGCTGATTGATGGGCGTCATCTGACCATAGGCATCCACCTGGATCGGCTCCAGGATCGAGGCCGAGGCCCGCCCCGTGCGGAGCGAGGCAAACTCTGTCCGCAGGGCGTTCATGGCACCGTCCATCCGGCGCTGCAGGGCATCAAGGTCGATCTCGGTTGCGTCCTGGCTCATCGGGAAATCCCTTCTTCTGGGCAGTCAAGGCGTCTTTCCGGTCTATAGCAGCGCGGTGCGGAAGGGTATAGGCTCAGCCCTGCACCCGGGTGTGAGAGCCGCGCCCAGCCAGGATGCCGCGAAAGCCGCCCGGCTCGTCCAGACTGAAGACGATGATCGGCAGATTGTTGTCGCGCGCCAGCGCAATCGCCGAGGCATCCATCACGCCCAGATGCTTCTGAAGCACCTCGTCATAACTCACCGTATCATAGCGCCTGGCATCGGGGTGCTTCTTGGGATCCTTGTCATAGACGCCGTCCACCTTGGTCCCCTTGAAGATCGCCTCGCAGGCCATTTCGCTGGCCCGCAGCGTCGCGGCGGTATCGGTGGTGAAATAGGGGTTGCCGGTGCCTGCGGCAAAGATGACGACACGCTTCTTCTCAAGGTGCCGCACGGCGCGGCGGCGGATGTAGGGCTCGCACACCTGATCCATGGGAATGGCCGAAATCACGCGGGTGAAGATGCCGATCTGTTCAAGAGAGGCCTGCATCGCCAGCGCATTCATCACCGTGGCCAGCATGCCCATGTAGTCGGCCGTGGTGCGTTCCATGCCCTGTGCCGATCCCTGCAGGCCGCGAAAGATGTTTCCCCCGCCGATCACCATGCACATCTCGACGCCCAGATCATGGACCGACTTCACCTCTTGCGCGATGCGCTTCACGGTGGGCGGATGCAGCCCGTAACCCTGATCGCCCATCAGCGCCTCGCCCGAGATTTTCAGAAGAACGCGCCTGTAGCGCACGATGCCCCCTTCGCCGCCCTTGGCCGCCGCGTCGGTCATGGCCTGCCCCCGTTCTTTGTATTCTTGTTTGACTGCGGCGCAAAATGTCCGAGAATTGGATCGGGCACAACGGGGAAGCTGCAGTTTTCCCGCAAGCGCCGCAGGTGCCCTGCCGCGACGGCTGCGGGGGCATTTCACACCCCCGCCGCCCCGGTGTCGCAACCTCGTGGCACAGACGGGGCTTGCGGGCCGAAGCCTTGGGGACCGACGTGGCGCTATCCGACATCCCTTCAGACCGCCCGGTTCTGATCGCCGGACCGACAGCCAGCGGCAAATCGGCCCTGGCCGAAAGGATCGTGGCAGCGGGCGGCGGGGTGATCGTGAATGCGGATGCGCTGCAGGTCCATGACTGCTGGCGGGTCCTGACGGCGCGGCCACCGGCGGCGGCCGAAGCGGCACTGCCGCACCGCCTTTACGGCCATGTCGGGCGCGAACAGGCCTATTCGGCAGGCCACTGGCTGCGCGAGGTGCGCTCGGTGCTGGCCGGGGGGCTGCGCCCGGTGATCGTGGGTGGAACCGGGCTCTACTTCATGGCGCTGACCGAAGGGCTGGCCGAGGTGCCGCCGATCCCGCCCGGCATCAGGGCAGAGGCCGGGGCCCGGCTGCGCGATGCCGGTCTTGCGGCCATGACGGCAGAGCTTGACCCCGCCACGGCGGCGCGGATCGACCTGCGCAACCCCATGCGGGTGCAGCGCGCCTGGGAGGTGCTGCGGGCCACCGGGCGCGGTCTGGCCGACTGGCAGGCCGGAACCGGGCCGCCGCTGTTGCCGCTGCACCGTGTCGCGGCGCTGCTGCTGGACCCCGGGCGCGACTGGCTGGCGGCGCGGATCGACCGGCGATTCGACGCGATGATGGCGGCGGGCGCACTGGACGAGGTGCGGGCCCTGTTGCCGGTCTGGCAGACCGGCGCGCCCTGGACGCGGGCCATCGGCGCGCCGGAACTTGCGGCGCATCTGCGCGGGGCCTGCACCCTGCCCGAGGCCGTGGCGGCGGCCAAGACCGCCTCGCGGCAATACGCCAAGCGCCAGCGCACCTGGTTTCGCAGCCGCATGGCCGCCTGGCAACGGATCACCCCCGCCTGACCCCTGCCTGTGCAGCGATGCCACAACACCGGCGCGGTCTGATTGTTTCCGCTTGGGTCTGCACGACAGGTGCTGATATGCTCAGCCTGTTTTGTTCCGGATGCGGTGAATGAACAACCTTTCCCCGGGCCCGCAGGCGCGGCTTATGGCGATTCCCCGTCTGGCGGCGGGGGGGCGCTGGCGCGTGGAAGCGATGCGGTCCCTGTCAGAGCCGATGCTGCTGTGGTTCACCAAGGGCCAGGGCCGGATCACCGTTGCGGGCGTGACGCGCGGCTATACCGCGCACAACGCGGTCTTCATTCCCGCAGGCGTCATGCACGGCTTTGAGGTTGGCCCACAGGTCTTTGGCACTGCAGTCTTTTTTGGCCCGAACAGTGATGTCGCCCTGCCGGTCACACCGCTGCATCTGCGCATCCGGGACAGCCAGTCGCAGGTGGAGCTGAACCTGTGCCTGGACAGCATACAGCGCGAACAGGACAGCCTCGAGCCCGGCCATGACCGGGCGCTGCGTTGTCATCTGGGCCTGCTGGGCGTCTGGCTGGAACGGCAGGCCGCACGGATGCCGCCAGACACGGTGGCACCCGTTTCGGCCCGCAGGCTTGTGATGGGCTTTACCGCGCTGCTGGAGCGTGATTTCCGCTCGGGGCGCGGCGTGGCCGACTATGCCGCAGCCATGGGGGTCACCGCCACTCATCTGACGCGCTGCTGCCAGCGGACCTGCGGACGCCCCGCCTCGGCGCTGCTGCAGGACCGGCTGCTGTTCGAGGCGCGGCGGATGCTGAGCGAAACCAACCGCCCGGTCAGTCATATAGCCCGGGATCTCGGTTTCACCTCGGCGTCCTATTTTACCCGGGCCTTCCTGCATCAGACGGGCAAGACACCCTCGGCCTTCCGGCGCGCGCCCTGACGCCGGAACGTCCGTGTCGCAAACAGGCAGCGGAACGGCGAAGGCGGACATTGACGCGGCAGGTCATTCTGTGCGGAATGGTCCGCGCAAACATGGCAGGAAACCGCGTCCGGCAGGTGCGCCGGACCCGCGCGGTGACAGAAGGCATGTTCTGACAGGGAGATGAAAATGAAAGACGACACACAACTGGCACCCCGGCTGCATCCGGCGGCGCTTATGTATGCGGACGAGGTGGCAGCCGGAAAGCTGTCGCGCCGCGAGTTTCTGACGCGGTCCTCGGCGCTGGGCGTTTCCGCCGTTGCCGCCTATGGCCTGCTGGGCCTGGCCGTGCCGCAAGCGCAGGCGCAGGAAACCCCGGTCGTGGGCGGAACGCTGCGGATGAACATGGAAACGCGGGCGCTGAAAGATCCGCGCACCTGGGACTGGTCGGAACTGGCAAACTTCAGCCGCGGCTGGCTGGAATACCTGGTCGAATACGAACGCGACGGAACAATTGTGGGCCGTCTGCTGGAAAGCTGGTCCACCAACGACGACGCAAGCGTCTACACCCTGAAGGTCCGTCCGGGCGTGAAGTGGAACAACGGCGACGATTTCACTGCCGATGACGTGGCCTTCAACATCACGCGCTGGTGCGACGCCACTGTCGAAGGCAATTCCATGGCAACCCGGATGGGCGGCCTTGTTGACGAGACGACAAAGCAGGCCCGTGCCGGGGCGATCACAGTGACCGACCCGCTGACCGTCACGCTGACCCTGCCCGCCCCCGACATCAGCCTGATCGCCGGGATGAGCGACTATCCCGCCGCAATCGTGCACAAAAGCTATGACGGCGGCGATCCTTCGCTGAACCCGGTCGGCACCGGCCCCTACCTGCCGGAAACAAACGAGGTCGGCGTGCGCCAGACCCTGGTGCGCAACGCAAACCACACCTGGTGGGGCGAAGGCGCCTATCTGGACCGGATCGAATACATCGACTACGGCACAGACCCCGCAGCCGTTCTCGCGGCGGCACAATCGGGCGAGATCGATGCAACCTACCGCACCGAGGGCGATTTCGTGGCGGTGTTCGATGACATCGGCTGGACCAGGACCGAGGCGATCACGGCAGGCACGCTGGCTGTCCGCTTTCACCATGCCGCCGCACCCTATGACAACCTTGCCGTGCGCAAGGCGCTGCAACTGGCCGTGGACAACAAGGTGGTGCTGGAACTTGGCTTTGCCGGATTGGGGCAGGTTGCCGAAAACCATCACGTCTGCCCGATTCACCCGGAATATGCACAGCTTCCCCCGCTGACCGTTGATCCGGTCGCGGCAAAGGCGATGCTGACCGAAGCGGGCCATGCCGATACCGAATTCGAGCTGATCTCGCTTGATGACAACTGGCAGGCGGCAACCTGCGATGCGGTGGCCGCGCAGCTTCGCGATGCGGGCGTGAACATCAAACGCTCGATCCTGCCCGGATCGACCTTCTGGAATGACTGGCTGAAATACCCGTTCTCGGCCACGGAATGGAACATGCGCCCGCTGGGCGTTCAGATCCTGGCGCTGGCGTATAAATCGGGCGTGGCCTGGAACGAAACGGCCTTTTCCAACGCCGAATTCGATGCCGAACTGACCAAGGCCCTTTCGATCGCCGATGCGTCCGAGCGGCGCAAGATCATGGAACGCCTGCAGACCATCATGCAGGAACAGGGCGTGCTGATCCAGCCGTTCTGGCGGTCGGTGTTCCGCCATGCCAATGAAAAGGTCCGGGGTGCCGATGCGCACCCGATTTTCGAGCATCACCATTACAAGTGGTGGATCGCGGCCTGACCGGCGCAGTGTGACGATCCGGCGCGGGCGGCGCAGGCCGCCCGCGTTTTTTACGTGCCTGTTGCGGCATGTTTCGCCCGAAGACGGCAAGGCCAAAGCCGGAGATGCCCCCAAATGCCTGTTTTCCTGATCCGGCGCATTCTGACGATGGTTCTTACGGCGCTGTGCCTGACCTTCGTTGTCTTCTACCTTACGAACCTGCCCCCCAACCTTGAAAAGCTTGCCAAATCCGAAGCATCATCCCGGATGAGCGATGCCGACGTGGAAAGCTGGATCGAACGCAATGGCTATGGCCGGCCCGTGCTGGTGCGTTACGGCGAATGGCTGGGGCTGATCCCCGGCTGGACCCGGACAGAGGATGGCGTGACCACGGGGCGCTGCATCGGGCCGGGGCAGGACGCGGCGGCAGCCCCGCTGCGCTGCGGCGTGCTGCAGGGCGACTGGGGTTTCTCGACGGTGTTCAAGCAGCCCGTTTCGCAGATCATCGCTGAACGGCTTGGTGCCACCGGCGTTCTGATGCTGTGGGTCATGATCGTCATGGTACCGGCCTCGCTCCTGATCGGCGTGCTTTCGGGGATGCGCGAAGGGTCCCGGCTGGACCGGGGCCTGTCGGTCTTTTCCATCGCCTCGACCGCCACGCCCGAATATGTCTCGGGCGTGGTGCTGATCGCCCTCTTTGCCTCGACCAGTACCGGGTTGTCGCCCTGGCTGGCAGAGCAAGGCTGGATTTCCGGCAAGACCCTGTTCATGGGCACCGCCACCAGCGCGCTGGACAGCGGGATCACCTTCTGGAACTTCAGCCTGCCGGTGATGACCATCGCCCTTTACGGCATCGGCTATATCGCCCGGATGACCCGCGCCAGCATGACCGAGGTGATGACGGCGCAGTATATCCGCACCGCGCGGCTGAAAGGCGTATCCTTTGGCAATGTCGTGATGAAGCACGCGCTGCGCAACGCGCTGATCGCGCCCTTCACGGTGATCATGTTGCAGTTCCCCTGGCTGCTGAACGGCGTGGTGATTGTGGAAACGCTGTTCAACTACAAGGGCTTCGGCTGGACACTGGTCCAGGCGGCCAGCAATAACGACATCGAATTGCTGCTGGCCTGTTCGGTGGTGGCCGTCTTCGTGGTTCTGATGACGCAGCTGATCTCGGACATCGGCTATGTCTTCCTGAACCCCCGTATCCGCGTTTCGTAAGGAGGCCGCCGGTGGACGCACTTTCCTGGGGCCAGATCTTCGGCCGCATGGCCTGGCAGTTCTGGCCGGTCTGGATGGCGCTGATCCTGACCTTTGCCGTCTCTGTCCGCTTCAAGCGCAGGCTCGGGCTTTACGGCAAGCTTTATGACAGCCCGGTGGGCATGATCGGCTTCGGTCTGGTGATGTTCTGGGTGTTTACGGCGCTCTTCTCCGGGGTCATCATGACGCATGATCCCCTGACCCAGGTGTCAGGCATGAAGAACGCCCTGCCCGGATTTCCGCAGAAGGGGGCCGAGGGGGCCTATTACCTGCTTGGCGGCGATAACCTGGCGCGCGATGTGTTCAGCCGCATGGTGGCGGGATCGGTGCTGGTGATCCAGATCGCGCCGATGGCCACGGTCTTTGCCTTTATGGTGGGCATTACCCTGGGCCTTCCGGCGGGCTATTACGGCGGCAAGCTTGACACGGGGCTGTCGTTTCTGGCGAACCTGATCCTGGCCTTCCCGGTGATTCTGCTGTTCTACCTGCTGGTTACGCCGGAAATCGTCCAGTCGGGGCTGCCGCAATACATCGGCGTCGTGCTGTTCCTGTTCCCGCTGATCTTCCTGACGGTGCTGATCAACTCGCGCCTTTATGTCAAACCGGGGCTGCGCAACCTTCTGGTCGGGCTTGTGGCGGTGATCGGCGGCTGGCTGTACCTGTCTTTGCTGTCGTCGCCCGGCACCAGGATCGACCTGCTGCCGCCCCAGGCCGATGCCCTCGAAATGCCGGGCAACATCCTGATCGTTTTCGTCTCGGTGGTTTTCGTCAATGCGCCCACCGTGTTCCGCATCGTCCGCGGCCTGGTGCTGGACATCAAGACACGCGACTATGTCGCAGCCAGCCAGACGCGCGGCGAAGGGCCATGGTACATCATGCTGTGGGAAATACTGCCCAATGCCCGCGGGCCGCTGATCGTCGATTTCTGCCTGCGGATCGGCTACACCACGATCCTGCTGGGCACGCTTGGCTTCTTTGGCCTTGGCCTGTCGCCGGAAAGCCCCGACTGGGGGTCCACGATCAACGCGGGCCGGCGGCTGCTGTCGATCTTCGTCCACCCTGCCATCGTGCCCGCCCTGGCGCTGATGAGCCTGGTTCTGGGCCTGAACCTGCTGGCCGATGGCCTGCGGGAAGAAAGCCTGAAGGATTGATGATGGAACGTGATCATTGCGGCCGCCAGGCTGGCCGGATCGGCTTTGCCGTCTTGGGAATGGCTGTGCCATCTGGCGTGGATCGGGGTCCGATGGTGCCCGAAGTGACCACACCCCTGCCCATTTTCCGTTCGGAAATATCCCACGGGGGTCCGGGGGTGTGAAACCCCCGGTCCGCCGGCCAGCCACCCTTGCGAGGCCCGCCATGACCGCCACCACCGACTGGGACCCGTCCAAACCCATCCTCGAAATCGAGAACCTCTCGATCAGCTTCTTCACGCGGCTGCGCGAGATTCCGGCGGTGATGGATTTTTCCTGCACCGTCATGCCGGGCGAGGCGATGGGTCTGGTGGGCGAATCGGGCTGCGGCAAATCCACCGTGGCGCTGGCGGTGATGCGCTATCTGGGCAAGAACGGGCGGATCACCGGCGGGTCGATCCGCTTCAAGGGGCGTGATCTGACCACGATGGATGACGGGGCGCTGCGCCTTATCCGCGGGTCGGAAATTGCGATGATCTATCAGGAACCGATGGCATCGCTGAACCCGGCGATGCGGATCGGCGCGCAACTGGCCGAAGTGCCGATGATCCACGAGGGGATCGGCAAAGAGGCGGCCTGGAACCTGGCGCGCCAGATCGTGGCAGACGTACGCCTGCCCGACCCGGACCGCATCCTGAAGGCCTATCCGCACCAGCTTTCGGGCGGCCAGCAGCAGCGCATCGTGATTGCGATGGCCCTGATGTCAAAACCGGCGCTGCTGATTCTGGACGAACCGACCACGGCCCTGGATGTGACGGTCGAGGCGGGGATCGTCGATCTGGTCAAGGATCTGGGGCGCAAACACGGCACCTCGATCCTGTTCATCAGCCACAATCTGGGCCTGATCCTGGATGTCTGCGACCGGCTTTGCGTGATGTATTCCGGCGAGGCGGTGGAAACCGGTGCCGTGGCAGAGGTCTTCGACCGGATGCGCCACCCCTATACCCAGGCCCTGTTCCGGTCGATCCCCCTGCCGGGGGCAGACAAGAACACCCATCCCCTGGTGTCGATTCCCGGCAATTTCCCCTTGCCGCACGAACGCCCGCCGGGCTGCAACTTCGGGCCGCGCTGCACCTATTTCCAGGCCGGGCGCTGTGATGCGCAAAAGGTGCCGATGGTGCCGCTGGCGGGCGGCGGGCGGCACGAAACGCGCTGCCTGCGCTCTGCCGAGATCGACTGGGACAAGCCGCCGGTCGCGGCCAAGGCGGTGGCCAGGACACCCGTGGGCGAGGTCGTGCTGAAGATGACCGACCTGCGCAAGTATTACGAGGTATCGGGCGGGCTCTTCGGCGGCAGCCTGAAAAAGGTCGTCAAGGCGAACGAGACGCTGAGTTTCGAGGCGCGCGAAGGCGAGACCCTGGCCATCGTCGGCGAATCCGGCTGCGGCAAATCCACCTTCGCCAAGGTGCTGATGGGGCTGGAAACGGCGACCTCCGGCAAGATCATGCTGTTCGACCAGGATATTCAGGACATTCCCATCGAAAAACGCGGCACCGATACGGTGTCATCGG
Organism: Rhodobacter sp.; assembly: GCA_020251025.1. Classification (GTDB taxonomy): domain Bacteria; phylum Pseudomonadota; class Alphaproteobacteria; order Rhodobacterales; family Rhodobacteraceae; genus Aliitabrizicola. Next base: position 114,305 of record JADCDI010000040.1, read on the forward strand.
TGCAGATGGTGTTCCAGAACCCCTTCGACACGCTGAACCCGTCGATGACCGTGGGCCGCCAGATCATCCGGGCGCTGGAGATTTTCGGCCAGGGTGCCAATGACGCGGAACGTCACGACCGGATGCTGGAGTTGCTTGATCTGGTGAAACTGCCGCGCGCCTTTGCCGACCGGATGCCGCGCCAGCTCTCGGGTGGCCAGAAACAGCGCGTCGGCATCGCGCGGGCCTTTGCGGGCGGTGCCAGGATTGTGGTGGCGGACGAACCGGTTTCGGCGCTGGACGTGTCCGTTCAGGCGGCGGTGACCGACCTTCTGATGGAGATCCAGCGCAAGAACCGCACGACCCTGCTGTTCATCAGCCATGACCTGTCGATCGTGCGCTATCTGAGCGACCGGGTGATGGTGATGTACCTGGGCCATGTGGTGGAGCTGGGAACAACCGATCAGGTGTTTTCACCCCCCTACCACCCCTATACCGAGGCGCTGCTGTCGGCGGTGCCGATTGCCGACACGCGGGTGAAGAAAAGGCGCATCGTGCTGGAAGGTGATATTCCGTCGGCGATGAACCCGCCGCCGGGCTGCCCGTTCCAGACGCGCTGCCGCTGGAAGCGGCAGGTGCCGGGCAATCTGTGCGACACCGTGATGCCGCCAATTCGCGTGCTGACGGGTGACCACCAGATCAAATGCCACCTCCCGGACGAGGTGCTTGCAGGGATGGAGCCGGTGATCAGGGTCGCGGCGCAATAGCGCCACAGGCTGTCCGCCGGTCAGCCACCCATGATCGCGGCGACGTAACCTTCCGTCTCGGGATAGGGGGGAATACCGCCGTGTTCCTCGACAGCTTCGGGGCCGGCGTTATAGGCGGCCAGCGCCAGCTTCCAATCCCCGAATCGGTCGAACATGCGGCGCAGGTACCTGGCACCCCCGTCCAGATTTTCCTGCGGATCGTTGATATCGACGTTCAGCAGTTCCGCCGTGCCGGGCATGAGCTGGGCCAGCCCCGTGGCCCCCTTGGTGGATACCGCCACATGGTTCCAGCCGGATTCCTGTTGCACAAGGCGCAGGAACAGATCCTCGGGCACGCCATGCCTGCGGGCGGCGGCTTTTGCCAGTTCCAGATATTCGCCCTTGTACCGCCCCGCATAGCGCGGAAGACCGGCCGGGTCACCACCGGCCCGTTTCGGCTGCAACCGCACCGAGGCATCGTATTGCCTGGCCAGACGCGTATCCAGCAGCTTGGTCTGTGCCTTGAACATCTCCATCCGGCTTTGCGACGATGGCATCTGGCGCAGCCCCTCGGCACCGGCCTGCCCGAAGACCCCGGCGCAAAGCACCATCGTGACCCCGAATGTGACCCGCCGCATGTCCCGCCACACCTTTCAGATTGCAGTTATACCTGAAACTGCGGCGGTTTCCAGCGGGTTGCGGCCTGCCCCCCGCATCCGGATGAACCGCCGGTTCCCGGGGGGCGCAACACCAGCCCCGCCATGGCGGCGTCGCGCAAAGGGGCCTGACAGATGCAACCCGAGTTGCAGGGAAACCGGCGCAGCGGTATAGGCTTTGTTAACCATACCGGGCGAGACTGTCGGCAGACCGGTCAAGAAACACAGGGAGAGGCGCATGGCGGGATCAGTAAACAAGGTCATTCTTGTGGGCAACCTTGGGCGCGACCCCGAGGTTCGTTCGTTTCAGAACGGCGGCAAGGTGGTGAACCTGCGGATCGCCACATCGGACACCTGGCGCGACAAGACCACGGGCGAACGCAAGGAGCGGACCGAGTGGCATTCGGTGGCAATCTTCAACGAAAACATCGGAAAGGTCGCCGAGCAATACCTGCGCAAGGGATCGAAAGTCTATATCGAAGGCCAGCTGGAAACCCGCAAGTGGCAGGATCAGTCGGGTGCCGACCGCTATTCCACCGAAGTGGTGCTGCGCCCCTACAGCGGTTCGCTGACCCTGCTGGACGGACGCGAGAGCGGCAGCGGCGGCGGAGAAGAGCGTGGCGGCGGCTACGCCGAGGATCGCGGATATGGCGATGATCGCGGCAGCAGCAGCGGCGCAAGCGCACCGCGCGGCGGCGGGGGCGGCCGCAGCGACCTGGACGATGAAATTCCGTTCTGACGCCATCCGGACCGATCCGGCCTGATGCCTTGTCCCCGGGCCGCCCGGCATGCGGCGCAACCGGCAGGGCGCTGTAACCGGCAGGACCGGCCCGGCGGATGATCGTCACGGCGGCGGGAAAATTCCTGCCGCGCCTTTGCAGGCGCGGCGCGTCTGCCACGCAACGGCGGCCACCGGGACCGGGGCGACCGGCGGTTTGTGGGGGGCCTGCGGGGCTGCGGTCTATGCCATCTCCGGATTGCGCCGCAGGACGGCGGCATTCAGCGCAGTGGCCGTGCTGACCCAGGCGATGTAGGGCACAAACAGAAGGCCCGCGATCCAGTCGATGCGGAAAAAGGCAACCAGTGTCAGCGCGACCGCGACCCACAGCAGCGACACCACGACCAGCGCGGCCCGCATCCGGCGCAGCCCGAAGAACACCGGAGACCACAGCGCGTTCAGCGTGATCTGAACGGCCCAGAACCCCAGCGCCTGCGGCGCACGGACATCACCCGACTGGGCAATGCGCATCGCCGCCAGCGACATGCACAGATAAAGCGTGGTCCAGGCCACAGGAAAAAGCCAGTCGGGCGGGGTCCAGTCCGGCTTGCGGATGGTCTTGTACCAGTCGCCGGGGCTGAAAAACGCACCGGTCGCCGCCGCCGCGCCGCAGGCGGCCAGATAGGTGAAGAACAGACCGTAATCCATCGAACGCCTCCGCGCAGAAAGGTCGGATGTAGCCTAGACCGCGCCCCGCGACAAGAATGTGCCCCGGTCCTGTCTGCGCCTGTCCTGCGCCTCCAGCTGGGCCAGGACGGACAGCAACGCCTCGGCCCGTCCATGGGCCGGCGGCGCGCATGCTGCGGCAGCGACAAGAAAGGCCGTCTCTGGCGCAGGGGCGGCGTGCAGGCGTGGCGCGCGCGGCAGCGCAACCGACGCCGCCGTCTGACCCAGCGCCAGCGCCAGCCAGCCGATCTTGGCGGCCCTGCCGGTGCGGGCGCGGCGCGTGATGCTGTCAAAGCCGTTCCGCCGCACCGCCCGGCCGATGCCGGCATAGATGTGCCGGGCCGCGAAGATGCCCGGCCGGCAGTCCAGCGGCAGGGCGGCGATGCCGGCCTCAGCACGGATATAAAGCCCCTCGGCCTCGGCCAGCAGGCGGCGGGTCAGGCGCGCGATCCGCAGATCGGGCATGGGATTGGCCAGAAAACGTTCCGGATCAAGGCCCTCGTCGCGCATCCAGTCACGCGGCAGATAAAGCCGCCCCGCCCGCGCATCTTCGCCCACATCGCGCGCGATGTTGGTCAGCTGCATCGCCAGCCCCAGGTCGCAGGCCCGCGCCAGCGCATCGCCGTCGCGCAGGCGCATCAGCACGCACATCATCGCACCCACGGCGGCGGCGACACGGGCCGAATAGTCAAGCACGCCCGACAGCGTGTCATATTGCCGCCCCGTGGCGTCCCAGGCCAGGCCTTCCAGCAGCGCCTCGGGCAGCGCGCGGGGCATGGCGAAATCTTCCACCAGTGCCGCAAAGGCCCGGTCTTCGGGCGCGTTGCGCGGCTGGCCGCGATAGGCCAGATCCAGCCGGTCACGCAGGGTCAGAACCGCGCGGGTCTTGTCATGGCCTTCGTCCACCTCGTCATCGGCAAGCCGGCAAAAAGCATAAAGCGCCAGCGCCGGATCGCGCACGCGCGGCGGCAGCAGGCGCGAGGCGGCATGAAAGGACAGCGACCCGCTGCGGATCGCGGCGCGGCAATGCGCCATGTCGCCGGTGCCGATCATTCTGCGGCCAGCCTTTGTGCCACAGGGCGCGGCGGGGCCGCAGGGATCATCCGGTCCAGCACCTCGGCCGAGGCGATGACGCCGGGCAGACCGGCACCGGGATGGGTGCCCGCCCCGACCAGATAGAGGCCGGGCACCTCTTCGCTGATGTTATGCGGGCGGAACCAGGCCGATTGCAGGATGCGCGGCTCGATGGAAAACCCGGCCCCATGGGGGCTGAGATAGCGGTCACGGAAGGTTTCCGGGGTGAAGACCAGCGATTGCGTCAGATGCCGCCCGAGGCCAGGCAGAAGCTGATCCTCAAGAACCGCCTGAACCTTCTGGCGGTACGGCTCGGCCTGTGCCTGCCAGTCCACGGCATCGCCATGGCCCAGATGCGGCACCGGCGACAGGGCGTAAAAGGTATCCCCGCCCGGCGGGGCGACGGTGGGGTCGGTGACGGCGGGACGGTGGACATAAAGGCTCATGTCATCGGCCAGCCTGCCCTTGAGGAAGATGTCGCGCAGCAACCCCCTGTAGCGCGGGCCGTTCAGGATGGTGTGATGCCCGACATCGGGCCACAGGCCGCCGGTGCCTTCGGTGCCGAAATACCACACGAACAGGCTCATCGACCAGCGCGTGCGCTTCAGCCGGGCCGGGGTCCAGCGCCTGCGCGGCCGGTTGCGCAGCAGGCGGTCATAGGTATGCCCGGCATCGGCGTTCGACACGATCAGCGGCGCGGACAGAACACGCCCGTCCGTCAGCCTTACCCCCTGCGCGCGGCCGTTGCGCACCAGGATTTCGTCCGCCTCGGCCCCCGGGATGATCCGCCCGCCCTGATCCTTGATCACCCGCGCCATCGCCGCAGCAATGGCGGCAACGCCCCCGATGGCACAGTGAACGCCGAATTCCTTTTCGAGGTGGCTGACCAGGATATACATCGACGTGACGTGAAAGGGATCGCCGCCGATGAACAGCGGATGAAAGGACAGGGCCATGCGCAGCCGTTCGTCCCTGACCCGCGACGCGGCATGGGCATAAACCGACCGGTCCGCGCGCAGCCGCGCAAAGGTCGGCAGAACCTTCAGCAGGTCCGTCAGGGCATGCATCGGACGGCGGCCCAGATCCTCGAATCCGAAGCTGTAGCGGCGTTCGCTGTCGGTCAGGAATTTCTCATAGCCCGCCGCATCCCCCGGTGAAAGGCGCGCCACCTCGGCCCGCATGGCGTCGGTGCTGCCCCGGGCGGCAAAGCGCGACCCGTCGGGCCAGCGGATTTCATAGAAGGGGTCCAGCGGGCGCAGATCAACCTCGCGGTCGAAGGTGCGCCCACACAGCGCGAACAGGTCGCGCAGGCCCTGGGGGACGGTGACAATGGTGGGGCCAAGATCAAAGCGGTGGCCACCTTGCGTGATCGAAGACCCCCGCCCCCCCGGCACATCCAGCCGGTCAATCACCGTCACCCGGTAGCCCTTGGCACCAAGACGCATGGCTGCGGCAAGTCCGCCGATCCCGGCCCCGATCACGATGGCGGTTCCGGGCGCGGGTCCGGTCTGGTCCGGGTCGGGATCTGTCTTTTGGCCTGTCTGCATGCTTTGACGATACACTGTCCAGTTTCATTTACAATACGGGGTTTTCGGCGCGCTTTCCAGTTGCCATCGCCGCAGTGACGCGGCAATCATATGTCAATTGCGGTTGACACCCGCCTGCAGAAGGGTCGCCCATGCCTTGCGCCAGCCTGTCGCTGTATCGCTTTGGCGCGCTGTCGGCGCGCGCCTGGGTGCTGGGCCAGATGGGGCTGGCGCGCTGGTCGCTGCCGCGCACGCCGGGCCTGAGGTTCTGGAAGCTGTGCGGATCGGGCACCGGCGAAGGCTTTACCCCGGTGCCGAACACCGCCGTCTGGGCGATTCTGGCCACCTGGGACAGCGAAGCGGTGGCGCGCCAGCGCGTCGCCCATGCGCCGGTCTACCGGCGCTGGGCGGACCATGCCGATGAAAGCTGGACCGTGTTTCTGGACCCGCTGGCGGCGCGCGGGCAATGGGGCGGTGTTGCCCCCTTCAAGGGGCTGGCAGCCTCGGGTTGCCCCTGGTCGCAGATCGGGGCCGCAGCGGGGCCGATTGCCGCGCTGACGCGCGCCTCCATCCGGCCCGCGCGGGCGCTGAAGTTCTGGGACCGTGTCCCGGATATCTCGGCCACCATCGGGCGCGATGCCAATGTGCTGTTCAAGATCGGCATCGGCGAGGTGCCCCTGATGCATCAGGTCACCTTCAGCATCTGGCCCGATGCCGCCAGCATGGCGGCCTTTGCCCGCGCCGACGGGCCGCACGCCCGCGCGATCCGCGCCGTGCGCGAGGAAAACTGGTTCCGCGAGGAACTTTATGCCCGCTTCCGCATCCTTGGCGATGCAGGCACCTGGAACGGGCAAAATCCGCTGGCCCCGCTGGAGACTGCCGCATGAAACAGCCCTTCCCCTTCACCGCCATCGTCGGACAGGAGGCGATGAAGCAGGCGCTGGTGCTGACCGCCATCGATCCCGGCATCGGCGGCGTTCTGGTGTTCGGCGACCGGGGCACGGGCAAGTCCACGGCCGTGCGGGCGCTGGCGGCGCTTCTGCCCGCGATCGAGGTCATCGAAGGCTGCCCGGTGAATTCGGCACGGGCCGAAGACGTGCCGGACTGGGCCGGCCTTGGCGTGCTGCGCAAGGTCAGGCGGCCAACCCCGGTGATCGATCTGCCGCTGGGGGCAACCGAAGACCGGGTGGTGGGCGCGCTTGACATCGAACGCGCCCTGACGCGCGGCGAGAAAGCCTTTCAGCCGGGTCTGCTGGCACGGGCCAACCGGGGCTACCTTTATATCGACGAGGTCAACCTGCTGGAAGATCACATCGTCGATCTCTTGCTGGATGTGGCGCAATCGGGCGAAAACCTGGTCGAGCGCGAAGGCCTGTCGATCCGCCATGCGGCACGCTTTGTTCTGGTCGGTTCGGGCAACCCGGAAGAGGGCGAATTGCGCCCGCAGCTTCTGGACCGCTTCGGGCTCAGCGTCGAGGTGCGCAGCCCGCAGGATGTGGCAACCCGGGTCGAGGTGATGCGGCGGCGCGATGCCTACGACACCGGCTTTGACGCCTTCATGGATGCCTGGCGCAAGAAGGATGCAAGCCTGCAGAAGAAAATCCTTGCCGCGCGCCGGAAGCTGCCGGTGCTGGCAACCCCCGACGCAGCGCTGCAAGATTGCGCTGCCCTGTGCATCGCGCTTGGGTCTGACGGGCTGCGGGGCGAGCTGACCCTGCTGCGGGCCGCACGCGCGCTGGCCGCGCTGGAAGGGGCAACGGCGGTGGACCGCAGGCATCTGAAGGCCGTGGCGCCAATGGCGCTGTCGCACCGGTTGCGGCGCGATCCGCTGGACGAGGCCGGATCGGGCAGCCGCGTGGCCCGCACCGTCGCCGAGGTTCTGCCCTGACCGGCCCGCTTGCGCCCTTTGACCGCGCCGTGCTGGCCCTGCGGCTGCTGGGGTGTCATCCTGCGGCCCTGGGGGGGATGTGGCTGCGGGCGCGGGCGGGGCCGGTACGCGATCGGTTGCTGTCCGGGCTGGGCAGCCTGCCGCTGCCGGTGGTGCGCCTGCACCCGGCGATGGAGCATGAGGCGCTGGAGGGCGGGCTGGACCTGACGGCGACCCTGGCCGGCGGGCAGATGGTGATGCGCGACGGGCTGCTCGCGCGCCCGTCGGTGCTGGTGCTGGCCATGGCCGAACGCTGCCCGCCCGGCCTTGCCGCGCGGCTGGCGCAGCTTCTGGACCAGGGTCGCCACGCCCTGATTGCCATCGACGAGGGGGCAGATCCCCCGGAAGGACTGGCACCGGCGCTGGCCGACCGGCTGGCCTTCTTTGCCGACCTCGACGGTGTCGCCTGGGGCGACAGCCATGATGTCGGGCCGCTGTCCGGCGCGACGGGCGATGCCAGGCTTGACCCCGCCATGCTGGAGGCACTGGTGCGCACAGCGGCGATGGCAGGGATCGACAGCCTGCGCGCGCCGCGCCACGCCGCCGCCGCCGCCCGCGCCGCCGCCGCTCTGGACGGGCGCGCTGACGTGACCGCAGAGGATCTGCGCCTGGCGGCCGATCTGACGCTGGCGCATCGGGCAACCGTCGCCCCGCAGGACGGCGATGATCCGGACGAAGACCAAGGTCCCCCCCCGGCCCCCGAAGACACAGCGCAGGGCAGCCCGCCCCCGGACAAGACGCAGGCCCTGCCCGGGGATATCCTGCTTGAGGCAATCCGTACCGCCCTGCCGCCCGATCTGCTGGCCCGCCTTGCCGCAGGGCGCGCCGCGCGCCAGGCCCGGGGTGCCACCGGCACCGGGGCAACAAGGCGCGGCAACCGGCGCGGCCGCCCCCTGCCCGCCCGCCCCGGCAAGCTTGACGGCACGGCACGGCTGGATCTGGTGGCAACCCTGCGCGCCGCAGCCCCCTGGCAGGCGATGCGGCGCGCCGCAACCGGGCGGCAGGGGCTGCCGGAGCTGCGGCCCGGCGACATCCGCCTGAAGCAGGCGCAGGAACGGTCGGACCGGGTGCTGATCTTTACCGTCGATGCCTCGGGGTCTTCGGCGCTGGCGCGGCTGGCCGAGGCCAAGGGTGCGGTGGAACTGCTGCTGGCCCAGGCCTATGCGCGGCGCGACCATGTGGCGCTGATCGCCTTTCGCGGCAGCACGGCCGAACTGCTGCTGCCACCGACCCGGTCACTGGTGCAGACGAAACGCCGCCTTGCCGCCCTGCCCGGCGGCGGGGCGACACCGATGGCGCTGGGGCTGGCGTCGGCGCTTGAGCTTGGCCTGCAGGCGCGGGCGCGGGGCATGACGCCGACGGTGGCGCTGCTGACCGATGGCCGCCCCAACATCGCGCGCGACGGCCAGCCGGGCCGCGCCCGGGCCGAGGCGGACGCCGAAGCGATGGCGCGAATGATCCGGGCACAGGGGCTGTCCGCGCTGGTGGTGGATACCGGCAACCGGCCCACCCCCTGGCTGCAGATGCTGGCGGGCCAGATGGAGGCCCGCTTTCTGGCCCTGCCCCGCGCCGGGGCGCGGCGGCTGTCGGCGGCCCTGTCTGCGGCGCTGGACGGCTGACATGGCCTTCGCCCCGATCCCCGCGCGGGTTCCCCCCGACTGGCCGATGCGCGCGGCGTCGCGCGCCATTCATGCCCCGCCCCATCTGTGGCATGTGCAGGTGATGGGACAGGGGCCGCTCTTGCTGCTGCTGCATGGTGCGGGTGCGTCAACCCACAGCTGGCGGGCGCTGGCCCCGCTGCTGGCTGGGCAGTTCACCCTGGTGATGCCCGATCTTCCCGGACAGGGCTTTTCCCGGCAGGGCAACCGCCAGCGCCTTGGGCTGGATGCGATGGCCGAAGACATGGCCGCGCTGCTGGCCGGTCAGGCCTGGGTGCCCCGGGGCATTGTCGGCCATTCCGCCGGGGCCGCGCTGGCGTTGCGCCTGACCGAATGTCTGGCAGTGAAGCCAGCCGGGGTCGTCGGCATCAATGCGGCCCTGGGGAATTTCGAAGGTCTTTCCGGCGTGCTGTTTCCGGTCCTGGCACGGCTGCTGGCGCTCAATCCGCTGGTGCCGCCGGTCTTTGCCCGGCTGGCAGGGGGCGAGGCGCAGGTCAGGCGCCTGCTCTCTTCCACCGGATCGCGGATTGACCCCGAGGGGCGGCGGCTTTACCGGCGGCTGGTGAGCGACCCTGCGCATGTGGACGGCACCCTGGCGATGATGGCGCAGTGGCAGCTTGACGGCCTGATCGCCCGCCTGCCTGCCATTGCCGTGCCGGTGCTGTTCCTGACCGGCAGCAACGACCGGGCCGTGCCGCCGTCTTGCAGCCGCGACGCCGCCGCCCGCATGCACCGCGCCCGTGTCGAAGACTTCGCCGGAACGGGTCATCTCATTCACGAAGAAGCCGCCCCTGTCGTTGCCGCTGCGATCACGGCCTTCCTTGCCGGTCTTGCACAGCCCGGTCATCCTGGCCCGCTCCCCCCGGCGCTGACCCAACCGGGCGGGCCGTGACGGGGGAAGCAAAGCCCCCTGCCCGCGCCCCCGTCGCGGAACAGGAGGCTGAAGACGCGGCCGCCGCAGGGCCGGGGCGGGCGCAAGGCGGGAAAGATCTCTGGCTGCGCGCGCACTGCGCCTTCTGGCAGGGGCCAACGCCCCTGTCCCGGCAAGGGGCTGCCGCCCCGCCCAAGGCGGGCGCTGGCCTTGCGCCTCCCGGACCCGCCGGTCACCGGGGCACCGCCGCGCGAAGGACGGGGGAAACGCGGGACGTTTCGGGGTCCCGCCCGAAGGGGCGAAAGCACCCTCACCGCCTCTCTGGCAGGGGCCATCGCCCCTGCCACAGTGTCCCGCCGGGATCAGGACCGGCCGGGGGCCAAAGCCCCCGGCCAGCGCCTCCCCCGCCCCTGGCAGGCGCTTCTCGCCCGCCGGGGCGGGCGCTGGCCTCTGGTTCACCTGGAGCTGCCGGTCTACAGGGTACTGTTCCGCGCGGGCGGGGAAACGCGATGCGTTTCCTGTTCCCGCCCG
>JADCDI010000041.1 GCA_020251025.1 Rhodobacter sp.
CATTGAGGCGGTGAAGGTGCTTTCGGCAGTTCGGGCGGGAACAGGAAACGCGATCCGCATTTCCCCGCCCGCGCGGGACGGTTCCCTGTAGACCGGCAGGTCCGGGCACATCGGCAGGCCAGCGCCCGCCGGTGGCGGGGCGGGCGCTGGCCGGGGGCTTTGGCCCTCGGCCGGTCCTGATCCCGGCGCGGCGCTGGGCCAAGGGCGAGGGGCCCTGCCGGAGCGCGTGGGGGGCCAGCGCGTCCTTCCTTGCGGTCAGACAGCCCCTGCGCCCGGTGCTTTTCAGCACACCGCCCGGGCATGGGTGCTGTGGCAGGCCAGCTTGACCCCGGTACCCGCAGGGTCGCGCAAACGGGTGCCGCAGCATTCGCGACGGTCCTGCGGGCGCAGCTCCGCGCCGGCTGCATCGGCCTGCGCGCGGCCATTGCCCGGCAGGACGGCTGCCCCATGCCCTGCACCGCTGGCTGGCCGGTCTTCGCAGAGGCAATCACGGGAAACGGGCGAGCGGCGCCTTACGGATGCCGGCCCGACCGGGGGGCAGCAGGAATCGCAGAACCTTTTCCGATGGTCCTCAAACCGCCCGAGGGCACCGCAGAAGGCACATCAGCGCGGGGAATCCCCTTACGGCGATCCGGCCATGCCACAGCACGGCGGCTGATCCCCGTCCGATGCAGGGTGCGACACTGTGGGTTGCGCTTTTCTCTGGCACATGAATTCGCAAGGCCTATGTTTGCACCAAAGGGGGGCTGCCGAAGTGCCGGAACTCATTCGCCTTTACATCGTCAATGTCCTGATCGGATTTGCCCTGGCTCTGGTCTTCGTGACGGGCCTTGTCTGGCTGGATGTCGCCCATCTGCGCCACCTGATCACGGAGACCTCGGGCGGGCTGCTGGCCTTTATCCTGCTGGTTCTGTTGAACGGTGTTGTCTTTGCCGGGGTGCAGTTCGGCATCGCCGTCATGCGTATGGCCGAAGATGACGGCGGGGCAGAAGGCGGGCCCGGCACGCCTGTGCTGGAACCCGTTCCGGTTCGGATCAGGGCCGTGACCCGCCCGCAGCCGCAGCGCCGGCATCGCTGATATCCCGGATCGGCACGCCAGGCAGGCCGCCGCTGCGGCCCGTTCCTGTGGCCGCTGGGGTGGCGGGAACCGCGGCAGCCGTGGAGACGTGAATTTCCCGAGAGCCTGGTTGACCAGGTGGGCGCCAGATACCAGGACCAGGATCCTGGCAGAGCCAGCTCCCTCGGAAGTGCTTATCGGCCACTGGAAAAGAGCCTCGCACGAGAGGGGCAGAACCCGCCGCCAGCACAGATAGGCCGGTGATGCGGCTTGTGCAAGGCTTGCGCCGTGTTCCCTTTGCGTTCATAGCATGATCCATGACCTTGCCCGCGCCCCCGGACACCCCCCGCCTGATGCCCGGCCAGCTTCTGGCGCGCGGGGTCAGCCGCCATCTGCTGGGCCATGATTTCGTGACGCTGGAAGAGATGGTGCCGGCACCGGGGCTGCGGGTTGATGTCATGGCCCTGGGTCCCGGGGGCGAAATCTGGGTTGTGGAATGCAAGTCGGGCCGCGCCGATTTCACCACCGACCACAAATGGCAGGGCTATCTTGACTGGTGCGACCGCTTCTTCTGGGCGGTGGATGCCGGTTTTCCCGCCGATCTGCTGCCGCAGGACACCGGGGTGATTCTGGCCGACGGGTATGATGCCGAAATCCTGCGCATGGGGCCGCGATTGCCGCTGGCGGCGGCGCGGCGCAAGGTGGTGGTGCAGAAATTCGCCCGCCATGCTGCCCTGCGGCTGCAGGCGCTGCGCGACCCCGGTCGCCCGGGCCTTCCGCCCGGGGCCATCCCGCCGACGGCCCCCTTCCGGTCTTCCGTTTGACTGCAGGCCCGCCCGCTGCGGGCAGGGGATCAAGGGTCTTCTTGCCCGAGGCAACGCCCATCCCCTGGCGACACGATCCGGCAAATCTGCCCGCATGACCGGTTGGCCGCTTTTCCTGACAGCGATTCAACGATAGGGATTGGCCGCAATGAAAAGCAAAGGAAACCCCATGTCCACAATCACCCGTCTCAAGCCCGGCCCGCGCATGTCCGAAGCGGTGGTCCATCAGGGCATTGTCTATCTGGCCGGTCAGGTCGGCAGTCCCGGCGAGAGCGTGACGGTTCAGACACGCGCCGTTCTGGCGGAAATCGATGCCCTGCTGGCCCTGGCGGGTTCCGACAGGACCCGCATCCTCAGGGCGCAGATCTGGCTTGCGGATATGGCGGACTTTGCCGAAATGAATGCGGTCTGGGATGCCTGGGTGCCGCAGGGCAATACCCCGGCCCGCGCCACCGGCGAGGCAAAGCTGGCAAGCCCGGACTACAAGGTGGAAATCATCATCACCGCCGCCCTGGCCTGAACCGCACAGCGGGGGAGGGTCCCCCGCATCCACCGCAGGATAGTTGAGGACGGAAAATCTCAGGCCGTCAGCCAGGCGACAAGCTGGCGTGTGGACCCGTCCTTGTCGTCGGCGCTTTCGCGCCCTTCCAGGATCGGCTGCAGGGCCAGGGCCAGTTCCTTGCCCAGTTCCACCCCCCATTGATCGAAGCTGTTGATCCCAAGGATCACCCCTTCGACAAAGACCCGGTGTTCATAAAGCGCGATGATGCGGCCAAGCGTGAAGGGGTCAAGCCGGTCATAGGCCAGTGTGGTCGAGGGGCGGTTGCCCGGAAAGACGCGGTGGCGCGCCTGGCGGTCCAGCTCTGCCCCTGCAAGCCCTTTGCGCGCCAGGATCGCCCGCGCCTCGTCCAGGCTGCGGCCGCGCAGCAAGGCTTCGGATTGTGCCAGACAGTTGGCGGCCAGCAGCAGATGCTGATGCGCCAGATCCGGCTCGTGCCCCGTCTTCGCCAGCAGGAATTCGCACGGGATGACGCGGGTGCCCTGATGGATCAGCTGATAGAAGGCGTGCTGGCCGTTCGTGCCCGGCTCTCCCCAGACCACGGGCCCGGAATTGACCGGAAGATCGCCGCCGTCCATCGCCACGCGCTTGCCGTTGCTTTCCATCTCCAGCTGCTGAAGATAGGCGGGCAGGCGGCTGAGGCGCTGGTCATAGGGCAGAACCGCCCGCGTGGCATAGCCGCAGCCCTGATTGTGCCAGATGCCGACAAGCGCCAGCAGCACCGGCAGGTTCTGCGCCAGGGGTGCCGTGCGGAAGTGCCGGTCCATCGCGGCGCCCCCGGCCAGGAAGCGGTCGAACTGTTCCGGCCCCACAGCCAGCATCAGGGGCAATCCGATCGGACCCCAGATGGAATAGCGCCCGCCCACCCAGTCCCCGAACCCGAAGACGCGGGCGGGGTCGATGCCGAAGGCCGCCGTCCGGTCTGCCGCCGTCGAGACGGCCGCAAACTGCGCCGCCGGATCGCGGACGCGCCGCGCCATCCAGGCCTTTGCGGTTTGCGCATTGGTCATGGTCTCGATCGTGGTGAAGGTCTTGGAGGCCACGATCACCAGGGTTGTTTCCGGGTTCAGCCCCGCCAGCACGTCATGCACATGTGCGCCGTCAATGTTCGAGACGAAGTGACAGCGCGGCCCGTCGGCATAGGGGGCCAGCGCCAGCACCGCCATCGCCGGGCCAAGGTCCGATCCGCCGATGCCGATATTGACCACATCGGTGATCGCCCCGCCCTGACCCTGAAAGCGGCCCGCGCGCAGATCGCGCGCAAAGGTCTGCATCCGCGCATGGGTGGCGCGTGCCGGACCCGTCACATCAACCCCGTCCAGAATCACCGGGTCTGTCAGGTTGCGCAGCGCGGTATGCAGCACCGCGCGGCCTTCGGTTTCATTGATGCGCGCACCCGCAAACATCGCGTCGCGCCTTGTGGCGACATCGGCGGCTGTGGCAATTTCCAGAAGAAGATCAAGCGTTTCGTGATCGATATTCGTCTTGGAGTAGTCGAGGAGCATATCGTCCAGACGCGCCGAAAATTCTGCCGCCCGCCCGCCGTCGAACAAATCCAGGATGCGGCGCCCCTGTACGGCTGCGGCCTTGTCCGTCAGGCGTTTCCACTGCGATGTCATGTGTCACTCCGCCCAGTGAACCGTTGCATGTGCCAGCACCGCCCGCACCGGCGCCTCGGGCAGGGTCAGCCCCTGTGCCCGGTCCAGTGCCGCGCGCTTTTCCGGCCCCGTGATCAGGATATGGGTCGTCATCGCCCCTTTCAGCACCGGTGCGGTCAGTGTGATGCGCGGTTCTGCGGCGGCATCGGCGCGCAGGGCCATCAGGATCGGGGCCTGATCCGACAGCGCCTCGGCCAGACGGTCGGCACCCGGGAAAAGCGATGCGATGTGCATGTCGGCCCCCATCCCCAGCAGCAGCACCGAAATCGGCAGATGCGGGGCAAGACCTGCCGACAGATCCTCCAGCCGGTCTTCGGGCCGGGCGGCACTGGCGTAAAGCGGCACCAGCCGCGCCCTGGCCGCGCGCCCCACCAGAAGGCGTTCGCGCAGAAGGCGCGTGTTTGACCGCAGGCTGTCGCCGGGGACCCAGCGTTCGTCGTTCAGAAAGACGGCGACATTGGCCCAGTCCAGATCCACGCCCGACAGCGTGTCAAAGACCGGCCCCGGCGTGGTTCCGCCGGGAACGCACAGGCTGGCGTGCCCGTCGCGCCGCAGAAAACCGCCCAGATCGCCCGCAATGGTGTTTGCCAGCGACAGCATCAGCAGTTCGCGGTCGGGGTATTCGACAAGCCTCATTCCTTGATCTCGCGCCAGCGCCGCCCGTCGCGGTGCAGAAGCATCAGGGCGTCTTCGGGGCCGGATGTTCCGGGATCATAGGGTTCGGGGCGGCGGCCGGCGGCCTCCCACCCGGCGATGATCGGGTCGGTCCAGGCCCAGGCTGCCTCTACCTCATCCCCGCGCATGAACAGGGTCTGGTTGCCGCGGATCACATCCATGATCAGCCGCTCGTAGGCATCGGGAATATCGGCCCCCTCTGCGCCCAGCGCCTTGGCAAAGGACATGTCCAGCGGCACCTGGACCAGGCGCATGCCACCCGGCCCGGGTTCCTTGATCATGACCATCAGGTTCATGCCCTCGTTCGGCTGCAGCCGGATCGCCAGCACATTCTCGCGCCAGCCGGGGGCGTCATCAAAGATCGAATGCGGCGGTTCGCGGAAGGTTATGGCAATCTCGCTTGTGCGCGCGCGCAGCTTCTTGCCGGTGCGCAGGTAAAAGGGCGTGCCCTTCCAGCGCCAGTTGGAAATGCCCACCTTCAGGGCGATGTAGCTTTCGGTCATCGAGTCCGGGTTTCCGGCATCCGTCAGGTAATCGGGCTGTCCGCCGGCGGCCGTGTATTGGCCGCGCACGATCTGATCCTGGCCCACCGGGTCCAGCGCGCGGATCACCTTGAGTTTTTCATCGCGCACCGCATCGGGGTCAAAGTGATAGGGCGGTTCCATCGCGATCAGGCACAGAAGCTGCATCATGTGGTTCTGGACCATGTCGCGCATGGCACCGGATTTGTCGTAGTAGCTGCCACGCCCGCCGACGCCCACGGTTTCGGCCACCGTGATCTGGACATGGTCGATGTGCTGGGCGTTCCACAGCGGTTCGAACAGGATATTGGCAAAGCGCACCGCCATCAGGTTCTGCACCGTTTCCTTGCCCAGGTAATGGTCGATGCGGTAGATCTGGCGTTCGGCAAAATGCGCCGCCAGCGTGGCGTTCAGCGCCCTTGCCGATGCCAGGTCCCGTCCGAAGGGCTTTTCCACCACGATGCGGCTGTCAGCGGTGGCAATGCCATGCCGGTGCAGCCGTTCCGCAAGGTCACCAAACAGCGAAGGTGCCACCGAGAAGTAGAAGGCAGCGGTCATGCCGGGGCGCATTTCCGCCTTCAGCTGCGCCCAGCCGCCGCTTCCCGCGGCGTCAATCTGGACATAGCCGATACGCCCGAGAAAGGCGTCAATCCTTGCGGCGTCGTGCTTGTCGGGGCTGACAAATTCCCCGATCGCAGAACGGACCTGTTCCCGAAACGCGGCCGGCGTCATGGCAGAGCGGGCGGCACCGATGATCCGGCTGTCGGGCGGCACCTGACCCGCCCAGAACCGGCGGTACAGGCCGGGGAAGATCTTGCGCCGTGCAAGGTCGCCCGTGGCCCCGAAGATGACAAGGTCGAAGGTGTCGACCGGGATGACGCGCGATACCATGTGATCTCCACCGGATGGGTGCCCTGTGCGGGCCGACGGCGCTGACGCCGGGGGGTCTAGCGGCAGGTCAGGCAGAAGTCCAGCGTCGCCGGGGCAGGGAACGGGGCCGGCCGGCCCGGGGCCTCAGCGCTCGTCCAGCGGGCACCAGTCGGCATGGGTCAGGCCCGGCTCTGCCGCAAGAAGGGCGACCGCACTCAGCAGGGCCTGTTCCGCGCCCCTGTCCCCTTCGGCCAGCGCCACAAGCTCGATGCCCGTCCCGTCCGGTGCGGCATGGCTGTCAAGCGCGCTCAGCCGCAGGCCGCCCTGCGCAAGGGTGCGGATCAGCAGCGCGCGCAGATCGCCTTCGCGGTCGGGGCGGCAGACCAGCGCAACGCGGTAGCGCCGCGGCGACGGGCCGGACAGCACGGAACTGTCGACCCAGTTGACCAGCGGCCGCAGGACCAGGTTGATCACGATGATGACGGCCGTCAGCAGTGCGGCCAGCGGCAGGGCCCCCGCACCGGCCATCATGCCCACCGCCGCCGCGCACCACAAGGTCGCCGCCGTGTTCAGGCCATGCACGGTGAACCCGTCGCGGAAGATCACCCCCGCCCCCAGAAAGCCGATGCCAGAGACGATCTGGGCCGCGACCCGCGTCGGGCTGCCTTCGCCGGGGTACAGGGCCGAGAACATGACGAAGCTGGCGGCCCCCAGCGCCACAAGGGCGTTGGTCCGCACGCCGGCCATGCGGTTGCGGGCCTGCCGTTCCATGCCGATGACGGCCCCGCACAGCGTGGCAAAGGCCATCTGCATGGCCGACTGGTAAAGGACGAAGTCCATGGCTGTCACGCCTCCAGCTCGGCATCCCAGTAAAGGTAATCAAGCCAGCTGTCGTGCAGGTGATTGGGCGGAAAGCGGCGGCCGTGGTTCTGCATCTCTTCCGCCGTCGGCCGGCGCGGCGGGCGGACAAGGCGCATGCCCGATTGCCGCAGCGTCTTGGACCCCTTGCGCAGGTTGCAGGGCGAACAGGCCGCAACGACGTTTTCCCAGCTGGTGGTGCCGCCGCGCGAGCGGGGCAGCACATGGTCAAAGGTCAGATCGCCCCTGGCACCGCAATACTGGCAACAGAACTGGTCGCGCAGGAAAAGGTTAAAGCGCGTGAAGGCCACGCGCTTTTGCGGTTTCACGTAATCCTTGAGCACGACCACCGAGGGTATCCGGATCTCGGCCCGCTGGCTGCGCACGACGTGGTCGTATTCGGCCACGATCGACACGCGGTCAAGGTAGGCGGCCTTGACCGCCTCCTGCCAGGGCCAGAGCGACAGCGGATAGTAGGACAGCGGGCGGTAATCGGCATTCAGGACAAGGGCCGGATAATGCCTTAACGCCGCCGGGTCGCGAACGAAGGTTGTCCTGAAATCGCCGTCCATGATGCTGCCGCCCTGCCGTCGTCCCGCCTGCCTGCCGCAGTTCCGGTGCGCCATCGCCCGCTGCCGCCGGAATGACTATATATGGCATAATCCCCCAGGCAAGCCCCGCGATGTATTGTGGTCCGGCGGGGGATGCGCCGGCAAGACCATGGCAGGGAAAGATCACGGCAGGATGACGGTCAGCCCGGCAGGCGCGCCTTGAGAAAGTCCAGCGCCGCCTGCAGCCCGTCGGGCGAGATGCTGTGGCCGGCATCCTCCATCACATGCCCGAAGGTCTCGAATCCTGCCCTGACCAGGGCATCGCCGGCAAGTGCCATATCCTCAAAGGGCACGACCGGGTCCTGATCGCCATGCAGCAGCAGCACGGGCGGGCGGACGCGGGTTTCGGCGGCCAGGCGGTCAGGTTCCAGAAGGCGCCCCGAAAAGGCGACGACGGCGGCGACCGGGCGGGCACGGCGCGGGGCGACGTGCAGGCTGATCATCGAGCCTTGCGAAAAGCCGACCAGCGCCATCGCCTGATCCGTCAGCCCTTCTTCGGCCAGGCGCGCGTCGAGGAAGGCATCCAGATCATCGGCCGATGCCGCAAGGCCCTGTGCCGCCGCCCCGGGCGATGATCCGTCCAGCCAGGGCACCGGGAACCACTGAAATCCGAACCGGTTGCTCAGGCATGGTTCCGGCGCGTCGGGCGCGACAAAGACGGTATCGGGCAGATGCGGTGCCAGCGGGTCTGCCAGCGCCAGCAGATCCGCCCCGTTGGCCCCATAGCCGTGCACGAAGACGACCAGGCTTCTTGCCCGCCCCGAAAGCGCCGCCTGCCGACCGAAAATCAGTTCCCGTGTCACCGAATACCCTCCCGTTCCTTTGCCACACGGTAGTAGGCCCACAGAAGCCGCGCTGCAACGCCCCGCCAGGGCGACCAGTCTTCGGCGCGCCGCCGCAGGTCTTTTTCCGGGGGGCGCGCGTCCAGTCCGAACAGAAGGCGCGCCGCCTCCTGCAGGGCAAGATCGCCCGGCGCAAAGACATCCGCCCGTCCCAGCGAGAACATTGCGTAGATTTCGGCGGTCCAGCGCCCGATGCCGGGCAGGGCCACCAGCGTTGCGATCACCGCTTCATCGGGGGCGGTGCGCAGCGCCATGTAATCAAGGTCTGCCCGGGCCAGCGCCCGGGCATAGCGCATCTTCTGGCGCGACAGGCCGCAGGCGCGCAAGCGGTCATCCCCGGCCATGGCCATTGCCCCGGCCCCGGTCAGGCCCGCCGCCTCCAGCCGGTGCCAGATTGCCGCCGCCGACGCGACGCTGACCTGCTGGCTGACAATCGCATCCAGAAGGGCTGCAAAGCCATCCTCGCGCCGCCGCAGGGGCAGCGGGCCGGTCTGATCGAGCGCCCGGGCAAACCGCGGCTCGCGCGCGGCCAGCCAGGCGGCCCCTTCGGCCAGGCAATCCGGCGTCCTGATGATGCGCCCAACCATGCGCCCCCCCTTTCGTCATGCCGCCTCTGGCCCGCCTTTGGACCGAAGTCGCGGCCATGGCACGCTTTCGCGCTTGCAGGCTGCGGGCCTGCCGCACTACGCATGGTCCATGACCGGCACTGCGGCTTTATCAGATGACAGGACGGCCCGGCGCAATGTCTGGGTGCTTGTTGCCGCGCAGGCGGTTCTTGGCGCACAGATGCCGATGATCTTCACCATTGCGGGTCTGGCCGGACAGACGCTTGCCTCGAACATCTGCTGGGCCACCCTGCCGATCACGATGTCTGTTGTCGGATCGATGCTGACGGCCACGCCCCTGTCGGCACTGATGCAGCGCTTCGGGCGGCGGGCCGGTTTCGTCGTGGGCGCGATGGGGGGCCTGCTGGGGGCCGCCATCGGGGCCTGGGGTCTGATGACAGGCTCGTTCGCGCTGTTCCTGCTGGGGGCATTGTTCACCGGCGTCTACATGTCGGCCCAGGGGTTCTACCGCTTTGCCGCCGCAGACATGGCATCGCCGGAGTACCGACCAAGGGCAATTTCTGCGGTCATGGCGGGCGGGCTTCTGTCTGCCGTGGTCGGGCCGCAGCTTGTGAAACTGACCGCCGACGCCATGGTGGTGCCGTTTCTGGGTACCTATCTTGCGGTGATGGCGCTGAATATGGCGGGCGTGTTCCTGTTTGCCTTTCTTGACATTCCAAAGCCCCCTGCGCCTGCCCCCGACGCGCCGGTCAGCCGCACGCGGATGCAGATGCTGCGGGAACCGCGCGTGGCCGTTGCGGTGATCTGTGCGACGGTCAGCTATGCCCTGATGAACCTTGTGATGACATCCTCACCGCTGGCGGTGGTGGGGTGCGGGTTCCGGACGGCGGATGCGGCCAATATCGTGACGGCGCATGTGCTGGCCATGTATGCGCCCGCCTTCTTCACCGGGCGGATCATCGCGCGGTTCGGGGCCGGGACGGTGGTCGGCCTTGGTCTTGGCATTCTGGCCGCCGCCGGGGCGGTTGCGCTGACGGGTGCCGGGCTTGGACAGTTCTATGCCGCGATGATTCTGCTTGGGATCGGCTGGAATTTCGGCTTCATCGGGGCGACCGCCATGCTGGCGGGCGCGCACGCCGCCGAAGAGCGCGGCAGGATTCAGGGGATGAACGATTTCATCGTCTTTGCCGGCGTGACCCTGGCCTCGCTGTCCTCGGGGGCGCTGATGAACTGCTCGGGCGGCCCGGTGCAGGCGGGGTGGAGTGCTGTCAACCTTGCCATGCTGCCATTCCTGGTGCTGGCCGGGGGCGCGCTGATCTGGCTGGTGATGCGGCCGGGGGACCTGCGCCGCCCCTGACCGGCGGCGATGCCATGACACAGGCGGAAGGCGGTTAGCACTCTCTTCACCGTTCTCGTGGAAAGCTGCGCTGAAATCCCTCAGCCTTGATGGTGCCATGAGCTTGAACCTTTCGATCCGAACCCGCCTGCTTGCCATCAGCGTCGTCGCGGTGGCCATTCTGCTGCTGATCGCCGCGCTGGCCTATTTCGGCCTGAAACGCGGCAATGCCGGGCTGGAAAGCGCGATCACCGCAACGACGGCGGTGCTGAACCAGAAGCAGGCAGACATGATGCATGATGCCCTGCGGGCGGATGTGCTGTTTGCGATTGTGACCGGGCCGAACGGGTCTGCCAAAGACCGCCAGACCGTGATGTCGGACCTGTCCGATCACGTCGCCAGCTTCGAGACCGCGATTGCACAGCTTCAGGCGCTGCCCCTGCCGCCGCCGATCCGCGACAAGGTGGATGATGTGGTTCCCTTGCTGGATGCCTATGTCGCCTCGGCACAAGAGATTGCCGGGCTTGCCCTGACCTCGGCGTCCGCCGCGCGCGCAAGGCTGCCCGATTTCATGATTGCCTTCAGCGATCTGGAGGCCAGCATGGAAACGCTGGGCGAACAGATCGAAAGCCGGGGGGCTGCCGTTGGCATTGCCGCCCAACGGGCCAATACGGTTGTGAAATATGTCCTGATCTTTGGGGCGGCCATCGCCGCAGGGGCGCTTGTGCTGGTGAACCGCAGCATCTCGCGCAGCATCTCGGGACCGCTGAACGAGGTGAAGCGGGGCCTCGGCGGGCTTGCAGAGGGCAATCTGGCCACCCGGATCGATGGGGCGGACCGGCGGGACGAGATCGGCGAGATCGCCACGGCGCTGGAAGTGCTGCGCGACCGGCTGAAGCAGGCGAAAGGACAGGAAGCCGAGTTGACCCAAGGCGCCCAGCAACGCGTGGTGCGGGCGCTGTCGATCGGCCTGCGCAACCTGTCGACCGGAAACCTGACCCAGCCGATCGAAGAGCCGTTTGCCCCGGATTACGAGACGCTCCGGCTGGATTACAACCAAACCCTGGAAACGCTGACCCAGATCATCGCCCAGGTTGTCGAAGCCTCGGACAGCATCCGCGCCCGGTCGGCCGAAATCAGCCATGCCTCGGAGGATCTCTCGGCCCGCACGGAAAACCAGGCGGCCACGCTGGAGGAAACGGCCGCCGCGCTGGACGAGCTGACCGCCAGCGTCAAGGCCGCCGCCGAAGGCGCGCGCGAGGTGGAAAAGGTCGTGCATCAGGCGCGGACCGAGGCCACCGAAAGCGGTACCGTGGTGCAGGGGGCGGTGGACGCCATGAACGAGATCGAGCGGTCTTCGGAACAGATTTCGCAGATCATCGGCGTGATCGATGACATCGCGTTCCAGACCAACCTTCTGGCCCTGAATGCGGGCGTCGAGGCCGCCCGGGCGGGGGATGCCGGCCGCGGCTTTGCCGTGGTCGCCTCGGAAGTCCGGGCGCTGGCGCAGCGGTCCTCGGCAGCGGCAAAAGAGATCAAGCTGCTGATCAGCGCCAGCACGCAGCATGTCGACCGGGGCGTCGACCAGGTGGGGCGTGCGGGGTCGGCGCTGACCAGAATCGTTGATCGCGTTACCGAGATTTCCAGCCTGGTGTCGGAGATTGCCTCGGGCGCGCGCGAGCAATCCGTCGGCCTGGCCGAAGTCAACATCGGTGTGAACCAGCTTGACCAGGTGACCCAGCACAATGCCGCGATGGTCGAACAATCGACCGCAGCCTGCCAGTCGCTGAAGCAGGAAGCCGCAGGCATGGCGACGCTTGTCGCGCAGTTCTCGCTGCGGAAAGGCAGGGGGCGGGACGATAGCGGGCGGCAGCCCTCTGCCCCCCAGCAGCCGCGCCACGCCGCCTAGGAAAGGCCGGGCGTCCTGCCGCAGCGGCTCCCCGGTACGGGGATGCGCTGCCGCAGCGGCCCTGGGGGCCGCTGCGTGCGGGTGGGGCCGCCGGGTCTGTCAGGGGAATGCGGTTGGGATAATGTGCCGCAATCGGGCTGACCGGTTCAGGGCCGTCCGGCGATCCGGTTTCCGGTTGCGATGGATTGATCCCCTGGGCCTGGCTATGCCTGCAAGGTTGCGGGGGTGTTTCAGGCCCGGGAAACCGGCGTGCGTGTCGTTGGTTCGCAGGGGGCATGGGCCGTCGTTAACGAACAGCCCCCGGGTAATCCGACCGGCACGGACCATGCACGGCCCTTCCCCCGGCGTCACATCCCCAAGACACAGAGCATCCGGGCCAACACACGCGGGCCATGTCCTGATGCTGGAGCGGGTGAAGGGAATCTGCGCTCGCGTTTGCGCCGATGCGCGCCGTGCTTCCTGGCCCGGCTCACCAGCCCCGCACCCTGGAGCCGCAACTTCAGCCGAGTATAGCCGAAACGGAAGTCCGTGGTCGCGCGCAGATGGTCTTGGCAATGCTTTACATTCCAGCCCTCATAGCGGGCGCGATAAAGGGCCGGCGCCCGCGCCTCCCCGGCCAGCGGTACCCGGCGCGCCGATGCCTTGCCGAGCCGACGGTCCACAAGACCCTCCAGCCCCTCTTGCTCAAAGCGGTCGCGGTAGCGGCGGAACTGACGCTCCGATATCCCCAAAACCTCGCCCGCCTCCGCCATGTTCAACTCCCGCCGGTTCCAACGGTCCAGCAAATCCAAAGACTTCGCCATCCGGCACTGCTGCAGCACTTCTATCCTGGTCATCGCTTCGCCTCCCTGGCAAAGAATCAAACCGGACAAATCCTGCCCGACCTGACCCGGACATATCTCGCGCTGCCGACACCCCGCGATGTTCCGATTTGACGGGTCGATCTGCCAAGGCTATGGTAGCTGGCTTTCTTTAATATGGGGGCTCAGGTGTTTTCTCATTGGGTTGGCCGAGTGCGGAAGTGGAACAGGTCAAGGCTTGTTCGACGTCGGAGTGATGCAGGTTTGCCATTCCAATTGGGTATTCTTGCGATAATGAAGAACGAAGGAAGGAACATTGAAGAGTGGATTGAACACTATCTGTGGCAGGGCGTCGGTCAGATTTATCTGATTGACAATGGCAGTGATGACAATACGCAGGAATTGATTAAGCCATGGGTGATGTCTGGGTCTGTAAAGGTCGTAACGCTGACTGAACGATGGAAGCAGGAGCAGCATTACTGGACTGCCTTCCAGCACTTCAAGATACGCAGCCAATGCAAATGGCTGATCATGGCCGATCTGGACGAATTCTGGTTCTGCAAAGACGGCAGGATACTATCACAAGCTGTTGAAACGTATGATAAGTATCATGTAATCTACGCCAACTGGACGATGTTCGGTTCGGCGGGGTACGATAGGCATCCTGAAAGTCTGAGGATGTGCTTGACACGTAAATCGCCCGATCTCGGCCCGCACGACTGTACCAAATACATCTGTAGGACAAGGGCCATCTCGACACGCAGGAAAATTGGCATCCACAAGCTTTTCGGCGGCTGCTCTTCGCGTACAATTTCCGACAACGGTCTTTTGCAGATCAATCATTATCCTCTTCAAAGCAGAGAATACTTTCAGGATGTCAAGATGCGCCGCGGTGATGCTTTCAACCCCTCCATGGATCAAATCAGAGACTGGGAATATTTTGAAGCCTACGACAGCCCTTGCGTGGTCGAAGATACGTCGCTTCGCGATCAAGTCATTCAGCGAAAACAGTTGATGATGTCCTGATGCTGGAGCGGGTGAAGGGAATCGAACCCTCGTATTCAGCTTGGGAAGCTGCTGCTCTGCCATTGAGCTACACCCGCGAAGGCACCGGTCGCCGCCGCACCTGACGCCTATGTAACCCCGGCGGTGCGGCGAGGCAAGCCCCGCGCGGCCGCGTCCGGCACGGGCGGCGGGGCAGCACAGAGGGCACCGCGCCGCGCATCGCTCAGTCGCGGAAGGTCCAGCCGCGCCGCCGGGGCACGCGCACGGCCAGCACCGGCTTCATCAGCGACAGACGGAACCGGTTCAGGTCCAGCGCCTCGTGCATGCCGGTGCTGTCCATTCCCATCAGGCGGGTCCGCACCAGGCTGCGGCTGTAGAACGGTGCCTCAAACAGGCGCATGACCTGTTGCGGGGTCGTGCCGGGATCGGCCCGCGTCTGGCGCGCCAGCAGGAACGGGGTGCGGGGCAGGCGGGTCAGGGGCGGTGCCTGCACCACGCGGCTGCGGCCATTGGCACCGATGTGCAGGGCCAGCGACAGGTCGGTGCCGTCGCGGCGGCGCGCGTCATAAAGGCAGACCGCGCCATCCGCGACCGGAAAGCGCCCCCAGGTCCAGGTGCTGAAATCCCTTTCCAGCGCGCGGGTGCCGAAGTTGGCATCGAAATAGCCGTGGCCCGACCAGGTTATCCCCCGGTTGAGGTCAACCTCGATGCGCGCGGTGGGCGCGAAGGGCCGCCACAGGTGGCGGTTGTCCGGTGTCAGCGCCACTTCCACATCCGTCACCGCCGACGGGCGCAGCGTGACGCGGCCCCTGACCCGGCCCAACAGGGGCAGTGCGCCCATCTCGTCAATGTCGATGACCAGTTCGCGTCCCGTCCAGCGGACGGCGGAGGGGCCGATGGTCAGGCTGCGGGCATCGCGGCGCAGGGCCGCGCGGCCCCGGTCGGTCATGGTGAACCGCCCGCCCGGCCCATAGGTGGCCACGTTCAGGCAGACATGGTTTTCCGGATCGCGCCGCCCCGACCAGGCGTACCAGGGCGAAAACACCGATCCTATGAAGGCGATGACCGAGATGGCATGGCGTCCGTCGTCGCAGACGCCGTCGACATACCACCAGGCATAGCCGTCCGGGCCCACGGGCGTGTCAAAGCGCGGTCCTGCATGATCGCCCCGGCCGCGTGCCGTCCGGACAGGGCCGCCATCGGGATGCCCGCCCCCGGATGCACCCCGCCCCCCGCCAGATAGAGGCCCGCAATCACCGTCCGCGCGCCCGGCCGGCGGAAGGTGGCTGTCAGGCCGTGCGGGCTGATGCCGTAAAGGGACCCCTGACTGGCCCGGAACATCCGCGCAAAGCCCGTCGGCCCGGTCAGTGCCGACGCCCCGGGAGGCGTGTCGAAGGTCAGCCCGAAGCGGCTGAGGGTCTGGAAGGTGCGGTTGCGGCATCGGGACAGGTCCATTTCGTCCGGGGGCGCTGCCGTGTCTTTCGGCAGGGCAGGGGCATTCAGGATGATCTCGAACCGTTCCGGTCCGGCAGGCGGGCAGAGGGCGCGGTCCTGGGCGCACACATACAGGGTCGGATCGTCAGGGGTCAGCCCCCGGGCGATCCGGTCGAATTCGGCGCGGGGATCGGCGGCGAAAAACACGTTGTGATAGGCCAGCGGCAGCCCCTGCGGGCGGGCGGCAAAGGCCCAGACCTCGGCGGAATGGCTGCGGGGCTGAACCGCGCGCTGCGGCACGGCGCGGCGGGCGTCGGGGCCAAGAAGGCCCTCTGCCAGGGCGGCGGGATCCCCGGCATGCACCACATGGGCACAAGAAAGGGACCGCCCGTCGGCAAGGGTCACACCCGCCACACGGCCCGCGCTGACCGTGATGTCCCGCACGGCAACGCCGGTCACAAGCGTGGCACCCGCCGCCTCGACAAGCCGCGTCAGCGTGGCGGCAAGACGGGCCATGCCACCCTTGACGGCCCAGACACCACGGGCTTCGGCCTGCCAGATCAGTGCGAGCACGGCAGGAGACCGGGCCGGCGCACCGCCGACATAGGTGGCATAGCGCCCGAACAGCTGGCGCAGGCGCGGGTCGGTGAAACTGGCCGACAGGGCCCGCGACAGGGTCAGCCCCGGCAAAAGCCAGGGCAGAATCTGCGGGCTGCGCAGGGTGGCGGCCAGAATGCCCCCCAGATGGGGGCGCGCACGCTGCATCACCGGCGCATCAAAAGCGGTGAACAGCGCCGCCGCCCGGCGGGAAAAGCGGTGAAACTCGGCCTCGGCCTTTGGCCCGGCAAAGGCGCGCACGGCGGCCCCGCTGGCCTGTTCGTCCGCCAGAAGGTCAAGGGTCGATCCGTCGGGCCACCAGTGGCGCGCCAGAACCGGCAGCGGCTCCAGGGTCAGATGCGCCTCAAGGCTGGTGCCGGCGGCCGCAAAGAGGTCATCGAACACCGCCTTCAGGGTCAGCACCGTCGGCCCCGCGTCCACCGGCCCCGCGACAGAGGGCAGGGTGCGCATCTTGCCCCCCGGCGTGCCTTCTTCCACCAGCGTCACGTCGAACCCGGCATGGGAAAGCCGCAGGGCGGCGGCCAGACCGCCCATGCCCGCCCCGATCACCACCACCCTGTCCATATGTGACGCCATGTCGTGAGTGTTGACTTGGACCGCCTTGCTGTCCAGTATGATTTACACATGGCTGTCACTTTTGTCGGACAGCACCGCCACGGAGGGCTGCAATGAAGCTGGACGCGCGGATCGAGGCTGCCATCGAGACGGCCCTTTCGCTGGGGCAGGGCGGCGTTGCCCCGCCGCGGCTGGCCTCGGCGATGCATTATGCGGTGACACCCGGGGGCGCGCGGATCCGGCCCACGATCCTGCTCAGCGTGGCGCTGGCCTGCGGCGATGACCGCCCCGGGCTGGCCGATGCCGCCGCAGCGGCGCTGGAGCTGATCCATTGCGCCAGCCTTGTGCACGATGACCTGCCCTGTTTCGATGACGCGGCGCTGCGCCGGGGCAAGCCGACGGTGCATCTGGCCTATTGCGAACCGCTGGCGGTGCTGACCGGCGACAGCCTGATCATCCTGGCCTTCGATCTGCTGGCACAGCGCGGCGGCGACCGGCCGCAGCGTGCGCTGGAACTGATCCGCATTCTGGGACGCCGCGCGGGGATGCCTTTTGGCATCTGCGCCGGACAGGGCTGGGAAAGCGAAGCGAAGGTGAATCTTTCCGCCTATCATCAGGCCAAGACCGGCGCGCTTTTCATTGCGGCGACCCAGATGGGGGCAGTGGCGGCCGGGCAGGAGGCAGAGCCCTGGTTCGAACTGGGCGCGCGAATCGGCGAGGCGTTTCAGGTGGCCGACGATCTTCGCGATGCGCTTTATGACGAGGCGACGCTAGGCAAACCCGCCGGGCAGGATGCGGTTCATGCCCGGCCCTCGGCGGTTGCCGAACTGGGGGTCCAGGGGGCAACCCGCCGGCTCAGCGATATCCTCGGTGGGGCCATTGCCTCGATCCCGGCCTGTCCCGGCGAGGCGATGCTGGCCGATCTGGTCCGGCGCACGGCAGAACGGATGACCCCGGTCGCCCCCGTCCGGGTCTGAGATGACCGATATGCCGGAACGCGGCCCGGCCCACGGCGCGCAAGCGGCGCATCGCGGCGGCTGGCTGACGCGCGCCTGGATGAACCCGCGCCTGCACGCCGCCGTCGCCCGCATGCCCGGCCTGGGGCGGATCGCCCGGTCGGAAGGGGCGGCGATGTTCGGGCTGGTCGGCGGATTCGTGAATTCGCAGATCCTGCTGGCGCTGGTCGAGCTTGGAATCCTTGAGGCGCTGGTGCAGGGGCCGCAGGCGGCGGCCGCCCTGGCGCGCCCGGCCGGGCTGGCGGAAGACCGGATGGCGATTCTCTTGCAGGGCGGGGCGGCCCTGCGGCTGCTCCGGCGGCGGCGTGACGGGCGTTTTGCCCTGACGCGCCGGGGGGCCGTGCTGCTGGGGGTGCCGGGTCTGGTCGGCATGATCCGGCATCATGCCGTGTTCTACCGCGATCTGGCCGATCCGGTCGCCCTGCTGCGGGGCGGGACCGAGACCGGGCTGGCCCGGTTCTGGCCCTATGTCTTCGGCGCGGAAGGGGCGAGCGATACGCAGGTAACGGCGGATTACTCTGCGCTGATGTCCGACACGCAAGGGCTGGTTGCCGAAGACACGCTGCGCTGCGCCGATCTGTCCGGGGTAAGGCGGCTGCTGGATGTGGGGGGCGGCACCGGGGCCTTTCTGGCCGCCGCAGGGGCGCGCTATCCGTCTTTGGAACTGGCGCTGTTTGACCTGCCCGCCGTGGTCGGTCCGGCCCGCGCCCGTTTTGCCGCCGCCGGCATGGCCGGGCGGGTGACAATCCTGCCGGGCAGCTTCCGCGATGATCCGATCCCGGCGGGTGCCGATGCGATCAGCCTGGTGCGCGTGCTTTACGACCACACCGACGAGACGGTTGCGGCCCTGCTGGCGGCGGTTTTTGCGGCCCTGCCCAGGGGCGGGCGGCTGATCATCTCTGAACCGATGTCGGGCGGGGACAGGCCCGATGCCATCACCGACACCTACTTTGCCTTCTACACCCTGGCCATGGGCACGGGGCGCACACGCTCTGGCGCGCGTCTGGCCGAACTGGTGACAGCCGCAGGATTCGATGCGGTGACGATCCGGCCCGGGCCAAGGCCCTATATCACCGGCCTGGTTCTGGCGCACAGGTAAGCCGCGTCTGTCCATTTGAGTTTACACCACACTGTCAATTTGCGTTGACATCGATCAATGTCAGGGTAGAGTTGCATCAGGGCGATCCTGCCCTGGCCGAGTCCCGCAAGGCGCGGACGGTCGGAAGACATCCGGGGGGACCCTCTGTGCAGACCGCCGCAATCATCCTTTCGGGTCCAAGGCGTCTGGGTCTTGACGTGCTGGATCTGACACCGCCCGGCGCGGGGGATGTCGTGGTGGAAATCAGCCATTCGGGCATTTCCACGGGAACCGAAAAACTGTTCTGGGAAGGCCGCATGCCCCCGTTTCCGGGCATGGGCTATCCGCTGGTGCCCGGATATGAGGCGGCGGGCGAGATTGTCGAGGCACCCCTTGGTGCGCAGGTCAGGGTCGGCGACCGCGTGTTCGTGCCGGGGGCGACCTGTTTTGGCCAGGTGCGCGGCCTGTTCGGCGCTGCGGCGCGCCATATCGTGACGCCTGCGGCGCGGGTGACGCGGATTGACCCCGGCCTTAGGGCCGAAGGAGCGCTGCTGGCGCTTGCCGCGACGGCGCGCCACGCGCTGGCGGCACCGGGCCACGCGCTGCCGGATCTGATCGTCGGCCACGGTGTGCTGGGCCGCCTGCTGGCGCGTCTGACGGTGGCGGCGGGGGCCCCGGCACCGATGGTCTGGGAAACCGATCCGCGCCGTCAGGGCGGGGCGGTGGGATATCAGGTGATGCACCCCGGGTCTGACCCGCATCGCGGTTACGAGGCGGTCTATGACGCCTCGGGCGATGCCACGCTTATCGACACGCTGATCGGCCGGCTGCGCAAGGGCGGCGAGATTGTTCTGGCCGGCTTCTACACGGCACCCGTCAGCTTCAGCTTTGCCCCGGCCTTCATGAAGGAAGCGCGCCTGCGCGTGGCCGCCGAATGGACCCCGGCCGACATGGCCGCGACCCGTGGCCTGATCGAAGGCGGCGCTTTGTCCATGGCCGGCCTGATCACCCACAGCGCGGCCGCCGCCTCGGCTGCCAGCGCCTATGAGACCGCCTTTACCGATCCTGACTGCCTGAAGATGATCCTTGACTGGAAGGCCACCGCATGACGCTCGATATTCCGAACCTCAAGGACTTCGACGCGCGGCTGCGCGGCGAGGCGCGCGAGGAACCGACCCTGGAAGTGCCGCAGGCCGCCCCCACCAAGAAGACGCAGATCATCGCGATCTATGGCAAGGGCGGCATCGGCAAATCCTTCACCCTGGCCAATCTCAGCCACATGATGGCCGAAATGGGCAAGCGTGTGCTGCTGATCGGCTGCGATCCCAAGTCCGACACCACATCGCTGCTGTTCGGCGGCAAGGCTTGCCCCACGATCATCGAAACCTCGACCCGCAAGAAGCTGGCGGGGGAAGAGGTGAAGATCGGCGATGTCTGCTTCAAGCGCGGCGGCGTCTTTGCGATGGAGCTGGGCGGGCCGGAAGTGGGCCGCGGCTGCGGCGGCAGGGGCATCATCCATGGCTTTGAGCTGCTGGAAAAGCTGGGTTTCCATGACTGGGATTTCGACTATGTCCTGCTTGATTTTCTGGGCGACGTGGTCTGCGGCGGCTTCGGCCTGCCGATTGCCCGCGACATGGCGCAGAAGGTGATCCTTGTCGCCTCCAACGACCTGCAGTCGCTTTATGTGGCCAACAACGTCTGCTCGGCGGTGGAATACTTCCGCAAGCTGGGCGGCAATGTCGGCATCGCCGGTCTGGTCATCAACAAGGATGACGGCACCGGCGAGGCTGCGGCCTTTGCCGGATCGGTGAACATCCCGGTGCTTGCGGCGATTCCGCAGGATGATGATCTGCGCAGGAAATCGGCGAATTATCAGATTGTTGGCACTGCAGAAGGCCGGTGGGGCGGCCTGTTTGGCGCGCTGGCGCAGGCGGTTGCCATGGCGCCGCCCGTTCGCCCCGCACCGCTGACCCAGGACGGGCTGCTGAATCTGTTCTCTGCCGAAAGCACCGGCAAGGACTTTGTCCTGACCCCCGCAACCGATGCCGACATGCGCGGCAAGGATGCCCCGGTGCGCACATCGCTGGAGGTGGTGTACGACGATGCTTGATCTTGACACCCTTGCCGCGCTTGACCGCGAACTGGCCCGTCTGACCGGCCCCGCCCGCACCCTGCGGGGCGCAGGCAAATGACCCTGGAAGCCCGCTATGATCCGGCCCGGGACGCGCCGCTGACCGATGCGGCGGCAGAAGGTCCGGCTGGTCCGGCTGGTCCGGCGGTTTCAGCCCCTGTCGATGGCATGGGCTGCCATGCCGGTGCCGGCGAAATGGAAAAGGCGGCGCGCCTTGCCGGCAAGTCCGAAATCCTTGACCGGTATGCCGCCGACTATCCGCAAGGCCCCCATGACAAGCCGCAATCCATGTGCCCCGCCTTCGGGTCGCTGCGCGTCGGGCTGCGGATGCGCCGGGTGGCCACGGTGCTGTCAGGCTCTGCCTGCTGTGTCTATGGCCTGACCTTCGTGTCGCATTTCTACGGCGCGCGGCGATCCGTGGGCTATGTGCCGTTCAATTCCGAAACGCTGGTCACCGGCAAGCTGTTCGAAGACATCCGCGATGCGGTCCACGAACTGGCCGACCCCGACCGTTATGATGCGGTGGTGGTGACGAACCTTTGTGTGCCCACAGCCTCTGGCGTGCCGCTCAAGCTGCTGCCCGCCGAGATCAACGGCGTGCGCATCGTGGGCATTGACGTGCCCGGCTTTGGTATTCCCACCCATGCCGAAGCCAAGGATGTGCTGGCCGGGGCGATGCTGAAATATGCCCGCGCCGAGATCGGGGCGGGCCCCGTTCAGGCACCGCTGCAGGGCAGGTCAGACCGCCCGGCCGTTGCCCTGCTGGGCGAGATGTTCCCCGCCGACCCGATGATGATCGGGGCCATGCTGTCGCCCCTGGGGCTGGCTGCGGGGCCGGTGGTGCCCTGCCGCGACTGGCGCGAGCTTTACGCCGCATTGGACAGTGGCGTCTGTGCCGCGATCCACCCGTTCTACACGGCGGCGGTGCGCGAATTCGAAGCCGCCGGACGGCCCGTTGTCGGCTCGGCCCCCGTGGGGCATGACGGCACCGCCCTTTGGTTAAAGAACATCGGCGAAGCCTATGGCGTTGCGGCAGAAAAAATTGCCGCTTCTCAGAACGCTGTCCTGCCAGCCATCCGGGCGGCCCTGGCCGCGACGCCGGTCAGGGGCACCATCACCCTGTCAGGTTACGAGGGTTCGGAACTGCTGGTGGCCCGCCTTCTGATCGAAAGCGGGGCAGAGGTGCCCTATGTCGGGACCGCCTGCGCCCGCACGCCCTGGTCCGAGGCGGACCGCGACTGGCTTGAGGCGCGCGGCGTCAGGATCAGGTTCCGCGCCTCGCTTGAAGACGATCTTTCGGCGATGGAAGCGGTTCGTCCCGACCTGGCAATCGGAACAACGCCCGTGGTGCAGAAAGCGAAAGAGAAAGCAATTCCATCGCTTTATTTCACGAACCTCATCTCGGCCCGCCCGCTGATGGGGCCAGCCGGGGCGGGCAGTCTGGCGCAGGTTGTCAACGCCGCCATCGCCGGGCGTGACCGGATGGAAGGGATGCAGCGCTTCTTCGAAGGGGTTGGCGGCGGTGACAGCGCCGGTATCTGGGAAGGCAGCCCCAATCTGCGCCCCGAATTCCGTGCGGCGCATCAGAAGAAACTCGACAACCGGGCGAAGGCCGCAAAGGCAGAGGAGATGATCTGATGCTTTGCGTCCGGCTTCACGTCACCTTTCCGGCAGTTTTGAGCAAGGCCGCTGCGGGCAATTTTTCTGCGAAAAATCCTCTGCCTGCGACGGATTTTTCGCAGAAAAATCGCCCGGTGCATCATGGGGGCCGTACATGCTGATCCAGGATCATGACCGGGCCGGGGGCTACTGGGGCGCAGTCTATGCCTTTTGCGCGGTCAAGGGACTGCAGGTGGTGATTGACGGGCCCGTGGGCTGCGAGAATCTGCCCGTAACCTCGGTTCTGCATTACACCGATGCCTTGCCGCCGCACGAGCTGCCCATTGTGGTGACGGGCCTGGGCGAGGAAGAGCTGGGCCGCGACGGCACCGAAGGGGCGATGCGCCGGGCGTGGAAAACGCTTGACCCGGCCTTGCCGGCGGTGGTCGTGACCGGATCGATTGCCGAGATGATCGGCGGCGGCGTGACGCCGATGGGCACCAACATCCAGCGCTTTCTGCCCCGCACCATAGACGAGGATCAGTGGCAGGCCGCCGACCGCGCCATGACCTGGATCTTCACCGAATTCGGCATGACCAAGGGGCGGATGCCGCCCGAAACGCCGCGCCCCGAAGGTGCGCGTCCGCGTGTCAACATCCTCGGTCCGATGTACGGCGTGTTCAACATGGCGTCGGACCTGCACGAGATCCGCCGCCTGATCGAGGGGATCGGTGCCGATGTGAACATGGTCATGCCGCTGGGCGCGCATCTGGCCGAGATGCGCGGCCTGGTGAATGCCGATGTGAACGTGGTGATGTACCGCGAATTCGGTCGCGGTCTGGCCGAGGTACTGGGCAAGCCCTATCTGCAGGCCCCCATCGGGCTGGAATCGACCACGCTGTTCCTGCGCAAGCTGGGCGGGATTCTGGGCCTTGACCCCGAACCTTTCATCGCGCGGGAAAGGCATTCCACGCTGAAACCGGTCTGGGACCTGTGGCGGTCGGTGACGCAGGATTTCTTTGCCACCGCGAACTTCGGCATCGTTGCGAACGAAACCTATGCCCGTGGCGTGCGCCGCTATCTGGAGGGGGATCTGGGCCTGCCTTGCGCCTTTGCCGTGGCGCGCAAGCCCGGTCAGAAAACCGATGGCGAAAAGGTGCGCGGCCTGATGCGCCAGCACCGCCCATTGATCGTCATGGGGTCGATCAACGAAAAGATGTATCTGGCCGAGATGAAGGGCGGGCACGGGCCGCAGCCCGTCTTTCTGGCCGCCAGTTTCCCGGGTGCCGCGATCCGGCGGGCGGTCGGCACGCCCGTCATGGGCTATTCCGGCTGCGTCTGGCTGTTGCAGGAGGTGTGCAACGGCCTGTTCGATGCCCTGTTCCATATCCTGCCGCTGGGGTCCGACATGGATTCGGCGGCGGCCACCCCCACGACGCTGCGCCGCGACTTCCCCTGGGACGCCGAGGCACAGCTGGCGCTGGACCGGATCGTGAACCGGCACCCGGTCCTGACGCGGATCAGCGCCGCCCGGACCCTGCGCGATGCGGCCGAAAAGGCCGCACTCGATGCCGGGCAGGAGCGGGTCATCAAGGAAACCGTCGAGGCCCTGACCGGCTTCGCGGGCACGATTGCAAAGGGAGAAACGGCATGAGCGACCAGATGGCGAACGGCCCGGCCCCGCGGCACCAAAGGGTGCCGAAGCTGGAATACCGCATCTACTTTGCGGTGATCTTCGTGGCGGCGCTGCCGTTCACCTTTGTGTCCACGCTTGCCGATCTTGCGACCGGGCGGGACACCAAGGATCCGGTCCGCCGCGCGCTGGCCGAGGCACGGGCGATCACGCCCCATATCTTTTCGGCCTGAAAGGGCCGCTCACCGGCTTCGGTTCCGCAAGGGCCGAGGGAAAACGTCTGACGCCCCGTGACGGGGTGACAGTCGGTCGGCAGGGCCTGTCAGCCCTGCCGGAACCCCGCAGCGGGGAACGCTGCTTCAGTCTGACGATCCGGAGGATAACATGGCTGATAGAAACGACCTGAGCTTCACAGGTCTGACCGACCAGCAGGCGCAGGAACTGCATTCCGTCTACATGAGCGGACTTTGGCTTTTTGTCATCGTTGCCGTTGTTGCTCATGCTGCGGTCTTCTTCTGGCAACCGTGGTTCTGAGGGGGGATCAAGACATGTCCAAATTCTACAAAATCTGGCTGATCTTCGATCCGCGTCGCGTTTTCGTGGCACAGGGCGTGTTCCTGTTCCTGCTGGCCGCGATGATCCACCTCGTGCTGCTCAGCACGCCCAGCTACAACTGGTTCGACATTGCTGCGGCAAAGTACAACCGCGTCGCACCGGCACCGGCAGAGTAAGGGCCCTGCCCCTGTTGCGGGCGGTGGCCCCGCCCGCAACCATTGATGAAACCACATCCGGCAGCGACGTCACCGCATTTGCGATTGCCCGTCTGGCCGCCAGCGGAGAGGGAAGCATGGCACTGCTCAGCTTCGAACGAAAATACCGCGTGCCGGGTGGCACGCTTGTCGGCGGAAACCTGTTCGACTTCTGGGTCGGCCCCTTTTATGTCGGCTTCTTTGGGGTGACGACGTTCTTTTTCGCGGCGCTCGGGACGATCCTGATCTTCTATGGCACAGCGATCGAAGGTGTCTGGAACCCTTGGCTGATCTCCATCGATCCGCCGCCGATCGAATACGGGCTGGCGGCGGCACCGCTCAGGGACGGCGGGCTTTGGCAGCTGATCACCATCTGCGCCATCGGGGCCTTCGTATCCTGGGCGCTGCGCGAGGTGGAAATCGCGCGCAAGCTGGGGATGGGGCTGCATGTGCCCTTTGCCTTTGGCGTGGCGATCTTTGCCTATGTCACGCTGGTGGTCATACGCCCGATCCTGATGGGGGCCTGGGGCTATGCCTTTCCCTATGGCATTTTCAGCCACCTCGATTGGGTGTCAAACACCGGCTATGCCTATGGCAACTTTCACTACAACCCGGCGCATATGATCGCGGTGAGCTTCTTTTTCACCACCACGCTGGCGCTGGCGCTGCATGGGGCGCTGATCCTTTCGGCGGTAAACCCGGCAAAGGGCAGGGAGATCCGCTCGCCCGACCATGAAGATACCTTTTTCCGGGATCTGATCGGCTATTCGGTGGGCACGCTTGGCATTCACAGGCTGGGTCTGCTGCTGGCGCTGAATGCCGGGTTCTGGAGCGCGGTCTGCATCGTCATTTCGGGCACCATCTGGTTCGACGAATGGGTCGTCTGGTGGGACTGGTACCTGCAGTTGCCGTGGTGGGCCAACATTCCGGGAGGCGTCAATGGCTGAGTATCAGAATATCTTCACCCAGGTTCAGGTGCGTGCCGCCCCTGAAATGGGACTGGCCGAGGATGTGGACCTGCGGAACCGGACAAGGGGTGCAGGGTTTTCAAACCTGCTTGGCTGGTTTGGCAATGCGCAGCTGGGGCCGATCTACCTGGGAACCTTTGGCGTGATCTCGCTGGCAACGGGCGCGATCTGGTTCATGCTGGTCGGGGCCAGTTTCTGGCATCAGGCGGGGTACAACCCGGGCGTCTTCCTGCGTGATCTGTTCTGGATGGCGCTGGAGCCGCCGGCGCCGGAATACGGCCTTGGATTTGCGCCGCTGGGCGAAGGCGGGTTGTGGCTGATCGCGTCGTTCTTCCTGCTGATCTCGGTGATGACCTGGTGGGTGCGCACCTATCTGCGCGCCGAAGCCCTTGGCATGGGCAAGCATGTGGCCTGGGCCTTTGCCAGCGCCATCTGGCTGTTCCTGGTGCTGGGCCTGATCCGGCCGGTGCTGATGGGAAGCTGGTCCGAAGCGGTGCCTTACGGCATCTTCCCGCATCTGGACTGGACGAACCTGTTTTCGCTGACCTATGGCAACCTGTTCTACAATCCGTTCCATGCGTTGAGCATCGTCTTCCTTTACGGGTCGGCCCTGCTGTTTGCCATGCACGGGGCAACGATCCTGGCCGTCAGCCGTTTCGGCGGCGACCGCGAGATCGAGCAGATCGTCGACCGGGGCACGGCTTCGGAACGTGCCGCGCTGTTCTGGCGCTGGACCATGGGGTTCAACGCCACGATGGAGGGGATTCACCGCTGGGCATGGTGGTTCGCCGTGCTGACGACCCTGACGGGCGGCATCGGCATCCTTCTGTCGGGAACGGTTGTCGACAACTGGTTTGTCTGGGCGCAGGACCACGGCTTTGCGCCGCTGAACTGACCCCGTGGAGGAGAGCGTGATGCAACAAGAAAGACCCTATTACGAACACGCCAACAGGCGCGTGCATATCCGCCACTGGGTTCTGGGGCAGATGCTGGCAGGTGCCGGCAAGGCGGCGCTGTTTGTCATCGCCATCGGGGTCGTGCTGGGCGCGATCTATCTTGTATCGCTGGCCCTGCCCGAACAAAGCAAGCAGGCCCCCTCGCCGCAGCAGACCGGTGCCCTTCAAATGCCGGTCGCCCCGGCTGTGGCCGCCTGAATCCGGGCGGCCCCGCGCGGGGCCGTCCACCTTCCTTCGGGCCGTTTCGCCTGGCCCGGACATTCGGGCCGTCCCGGCCCGGTTCCCTTCCTGCTGGCGACAGGCGACTGGTGCCGTGCGCAAGACCGCACGGCACCCTTTTCCCCCACGGAGGTCTCGGCGATGACCCACCCCGTAACCCCCCATCTGGATCGCATCGGCGGACCGGCAGACCTCAAGGGCCTGTCGGACAGCGAGCTGCGCCGTCTGGCGGATGAGCTGCGCGCCGAGGTGATCTCGGCCGTTTCGGTGACGGGCGGGCACCTTGGGTCTTCGCTGGGGGTCGTGGAACTGACCGTGGCGATCCATGCGGTGTTCAACGCGCCCGCAGACAAGCTGATCTTCGATGTCGGGCATCAGTGCTATCCGCACAAGGTCCTGACGGGGCGGCGCGACCGCATCCGCACCCTGCGCCAGGAAGGCGGTCTGTCCGGCTTCACCAAACGCTCTGAAAGCCCGTTCGATCCCTTTGGCGCGGCCCATTCCTCGACCTCGATTTCGGCGGCGCTGGGGTTTGCGGCGGGGCGCGACATGGGCATGCAGACGGGGGATGCAATTGCGGTGATCGGCGATGGTGCCATATCCGCGGGCATGGCCTATGAGGCGATGAACCATGCCGGCGATCTGGGCAAGCGCCTGTTCGTGATCCTGAACGACAATGAGATGAGCATTGCGCCCCCGGTCGGTGCCATGTCGAAGTATCTCAGCGGTCTGAACCCCCTGATGCCCTTCGCCCGCCTGGCTGAAGGCATGGAGGCGGCCCTGCCGGGGCCCCTGCGCGAAGGCGCGCGTCGCGCCCGCGCGCTGGTGACCGGGCAGCCGGACCGGGGCACGCTGTTCGAGGAACTGGGTTTCAGCTACATCGGGCCGGTTGACGGGCACGACATGGATGATCTGCTTGCGGTTCTGCGCGCGGCCAGGGTCCGCGCCTCGGGTCCTGTGCTGATCCACGTGATCACCACCAAGGGCAAGGGCTATGCCCCGGCCGAAACGGCGGCGGACAAGTACCATGGCGTCGCGAAGTTCGATGTCCTGTCGGGAGAGCAGAAGGCGACACCGTCAAACGCGCCCGCCTATACCAGGGTGTTCGGACAGGCGCTGCTGCAGGAGGCCCGCCACGACAGCCGGATCGTTGCGGTGACAGCGGCGATGCCTTCGGGCACCGGTGTTGACATTCTGGCGGCCCAGATGCCCAGCCGTGTCTTTGACGTGGGCATCGCCGAACAGCACGCCGTCACCTTCGCCGCCGGCATGGCCGCCGCCGGTTTGCGGCCTTTCTGCGCGATCTATTCCACCTTCCTGCAGCGGGGCTACGACCAGATCGTGCATGATGTGGCGTTGCAGGGCCTTCCGGTGCGCTTTGCCATTGATCGGGCCGGCCTTGTCGGGGCGGACGGGGCCACCCATGCCGGTGCCTTCGATCTGGCCTTTCTGGGCAATCTGCCGGGCTTTACCGTGATGGCGGCGGCGGATGAGGCCGAGCTGATGCACATGGTCGCGACCGCCGCCGCGCATGACGCGGGCCCCATCGCCTTTCGCTATCCGCGCGGTGACGGTGCCGGGGTGGACATGCCGCAGCGGGGCCGCCTGCTGGACATCGGCAAGGGGCGCGTGATGAAGGAGGGCAGCGATGTGGCGCTGCTGTCACTGGGCGCGTCTTTGGCCGAATGCCTGGCTGCTGCAGAGGAACTGGACAGCGCAGGCATCAGCACGACCGTTGCCGACGCCCGCTTTGCCAAGCCGCTTGATACGGCGCTGATCGATCAGCTTGTCCGCCACCACGGCACCGTCGTGACCGTGGAACAGGGCGCCCAGGGCGGATTCGGTGCCCTGGTTCTGCATTATCTGGCCAATTCCGGCCAGCTTGACGGCGGGGTCAGCCTGCGGACCATGACCCTGCCGGACCGCTTCATCGATCATGCCGCGCCTGCGGCGATGTACCGCGATGCCGGATTGACCCGTGCCGACATCTGCCGCCTTGTGCAAGAGACGCATGCGCGCCGTGCAGGCCGCGTTCTGCGCCTGATCCCGCGCGGCGCCTGACCGGCCGCCGTGATGAACCGGCGGCAGGCGCGCTGCCGCACCTTGCGCGGATAAGGGTGCAGGATGCCGTCCTGTGCGTTCAGCGGCACCGGTCGGCCCGGGCGGGATTGACCGGATGGCGCGCAGTCTTTGCCGGGCTGAAGCAAGGGGTTTGTGCCGCCTGAAGTCTTGAAGGCCCCGCAGTGCGAACCTGTCGTCAGGGTCTTGCCGTGCGGGCAGGGGCGCGCCTTTTTCTTGCGCCCCCTGGCATGGGGTTCCAGGGGGCCGCGCCTGCGGCCGGCCCCCTGCATCCGGTCAGGGCAGGATCACTCGGTCGCGGCCGGCGCTTCGCCTGCGGCAGGGCTGAGCGAGGCCAGGAAGG
The DNA here is from genome assembly GCA_020251025.1 of Rhodobacter sp. Lineage (GTDB taxonomy): Bacteria > Pseudomonadota > Alphaproteobacteria > Rhodobacterales > Rhodobacteraceae > Aliitabrizicola. Next base: position 29,470 of record JADCDI010000041.1, read on the forward strand.
CCGCGACATTGGCCGCGTCTTCTTCCTTTTTCACCCTGAAGACCATCTTGCTTTTCAGCTTCGGGTTCCCGGTGAACTCGTCAAGGAACTTGGTGGGGTCCTGAACATAGGCCGTGAGGTTTTCTTCGTCCCAGACCAGTCCCTTGGCGGCGGCTTCCTTGATGCCGTCGCCATATTTGAAACCTTCGTAAGAGGCGGCCGGACGGCCGATGATCCCGTACAGGTTGGGGCCGGTCTTGGCGTTCTTGCCGGCCAGCACATTGCCGTCCGGATCCGCCACGACATGGCAGGTCTGGCATTGGTTGAAGACCTTCTTGCCGGCTTCGGCATCGCCTGCGGCAAGGGCCATGCCGCTTGATGCGGCAAGGATGGTCAGGGCAGTGATCGCATGTTTCATGTATAGCCTCCCGTTAGTCCGTCGGCACGCGGTCGCATACCGGGCAGATGATGCAGTATGTGCCTCACGCGACCGCATGGGCAAGGGCACATCTGCGCCAGAGTGATGCCAGAGCCATGACCAGATGGTCAATGTCTGCATCGCTGTGATGCGGTGACGGGGTCAACCGCAGCCGTTCGGTGCCTTTCGGGACGGTCGGATAGTTGATCGGCTGCACGTAGATGCCCCAGTCTTCCATCAGGATGTCCGAAATCATGCGGCATTTCACCGGATCGCCGATGATGACCGGCACGATGTGGCTGTCATTGGCCATATGCGGAATTCCGTGGCGGTCCAGGGCGGCGCGCAGCCGCGCCACCTGCCGGCGCTGAAGCTGGCGTTCCACGTCGCTGCCCTTCAGATGCGTGATCGAGGCCTTCGCGGCGGCGGCAATGGCGGGGGGCAGGGCGGTGGTGAAGATGAAGCCGCTGGCAAATGACCGGATAAAGTCGCACAGCGCCGCAGATCCGGTGACATAGCCGCCGACCACGCCGTAAGCCTTGCCCAGGGTGCCCTCGATCAGGGTGATGCGGTGTGCCAGCCCCTCGCGTTCGCAAACACCGCCGCCGCGCGGACCATACATGCCCACCGCATGCACCTCGTCGATATAGGTCATGGCACCGTGTGATTCGGCCACTTCGACGATCTCGCGGACCGGCGCGATGTCGCCGTCCATCGAATAGACCGATTCGAAGGCGACGATCTTTGGCCGGTCGCCGACCGCCTTCAGCTTGCGGTCCAGATCGCGCCAGTCATTGTGCTTCCAGATGACCTTGTCGGCGCGCGAATGGCGGATTCCCTCGATCATGCTGGCGTGGTTGGCGGCATCCGACAGGATCACCGCACCGGGGATACGGGCACCCAGCGTGGACAGCGCCGCCCAGTTCGAAACATAGCCCGAGGTGAACAGAAGCGCGGCCTCCTTGCCATGCAGGTCTGCCAACTCTGCCTCCAGCGCCATGTGATGCACGGCATTGCCCGAGATGTTGCGCGTGCCCCCCGCACCCGTGCCGCAGGCCTGCGCGGCATCCACCATCGCGCCGACAACGTCCGGGTGATGGGACATTCCCAGATAATCATTGGAACACCAGACGGTGACCTCGCGCGGCTCGTTGCGGTGGTTGACCGCGCGGGTCTGTTCGCCGCGGCGGCGCTGAAGATTGGCATAGATGCGGTAATTGCCTTCGGCCTTGAGCGCGGCGAGCTCGTCCTTGAAGAAACGGTCAAAGTCCATGCGGGGTCTCCTTCAGCACGGCATGGGCCGGGGCTGTCTTTTTCGGTGCGGGCGGGTCGATCATCCAGCGCCACAGTTTCTGGTCGGGAAGCGGCAGCACCATGAACCAGTGCTCCATCAGGGCAAGCAGTGTCAGCGCGGTCAGCAGGGCAAACCCCGCCTCGGCACCCGGGGTGGGGGCGGCTATCAGCCGTTCCAGCCAGCAGCCTGCGGCAAAGCACAGCGCCGTCACCGAAACCGGGAAGAAACCGTTCATCGGGCGGCGGCGGAAGTGGCTGGGAAGGTGCGCCAGCGGCTGCGGCAGGAATTCGGTGTTGATGTTGGCCACGCCGAAGAACAGGTTCAGCTTGGCCGAAATCCGCGCCAGGAACAGCACCGCAAAGGTCAGAAAGCCGAAGTGGTTGGGCTGGTCCCAGGCCATCAGGCCCATCACCCCTGTCACGGCCGCCAGCAGGATTTCATGCCAGGCGATGGTCCCGAAGGCGCGCAGGAACCTTTCCCATTCCGGTGCCGTTTCGGGACAGGGGCGGCGGTTGGGGCCGGTGATGATGCCGGACAGGAAGGCAAGCTCGATCCAGCCCCAGATCGCCAGCGCCGACAGAAAGGCGATATGGACCCCGGTGACAGAGGCATCGCTCAGCGAGTGGTGAAAGCCAAGCCCCCCCGCGATCAGCAGCGGCAGCCCCAGCAGCACCGACCACACATGGCCCCCGGGGGTGCCGTTGTCGGCGCGGCGCACGCGCCACAGGATGACCCCGGTGGAAAACCACCAGAGAAACAGCGCGGCAAGGGCGGCAAGCCAGGATGTTCCCGTCATTGCCGCGCCCCCGCCTGCCCGGGTGCCCCCGGGCAGGCAGCGCCATATCCTGCCCTCAGGGTCAATAGGATGGCTCCAGCCTGACATCGGCGGGCAGGTCATGGCGATGTGCGGGAATGGTATAGAGCGCGGCAAAGGCATAAATCGCCTTTGCCCCTGCCGCCCAGCCTGCCAGCCTGCCGCCCAGTCCGCCCCGCCGTTTCGCCGCATCCATGGCGATGAAGGCGCGGTTCATCCGCTCCAGATTGGGGATCCAGCGCCTGTGATCGATGTCCAGCTCGATCGGGAAGATCTGGCGCGAGATCGCCGAAGTCTTTCGGAACACCTCCTGGTCATACCAGGCGATGTCCACGCCCAGGGCCTTGTGAAACTCGGGCCGGGCATGGTCGCGCACCCACATGGTCGAATAGACGGCCGTCAGGAAGAACTTGATCCACAGCTTGTTGACGAAGCTGGTCGTCAGTCTGGGATCGGTCTTCATCAGCAGGGCAAAGGCCTCGCCATGGCTGAACTCATCATTGCACCATTCGCGGAACCACTTGAAAATCGGGTGGAACCGGTGTTCCGGGTTGGCTTCCAGATGGCGGAAAATGGTGATGTAGCGGGCGTAGCCGATCTTTTCCGACAGATAGGTGGCGTAGTAGATGAACTTGGGCCGGAAATAGGTGTACTTCTTGGCCTTGGTCAGAAAGCCCAGGTTCACCGCGACGCCCGCCTCGCGCAGCGCATCGTTGATGAAGCCCGCATGGCGCGCCTCGTCGCGCGACATGTAGCTGAACAATTCGCAGATGTCGGGATTCCTGCCGCGCCGCTTCATTTCCTTGTAAAGCACGCAGCCCGAAAACTCGGCAGTGCAGGAAGAGACCAGAAAGTCGATGAATTCCTTGCGCAGGGCCGGGTCCATGCCGGCCCAGTCCACCTCGTTCCAGTCGGCGTTCTTCTTGAAATGGCCCTTGTTGGGGTCCGATTTCATCTGGGCGATCAGCTTGTCCCAGGCGGGGCGCACCGGTGTGACGTCGATCCGGTCCATCTCGTCGAAATCGGTCGTATAGAAGCGCGGGTTGAGCAGGGTCGTTTCCGTGGCCATCGCGGTGGTGTCGGTGGCGGCAAAGCCGGCCTCATCGGGATCGGCATGAATGTTCATCGGGGTCGCGTTCATAGCTTCACCTCATCCGAGAAAGAGAATTCGCACAGTTCCATGAACCCGAAGTCTCCGGTCATCCGGGTCCAGAGGCGTTCCAGCAGGCTGGCGCGGGTGATGGTTGCGGTCCGGTCCTCGACAATGACCTCGCCATAGGCGGCAAGAACCGGCTTGCCGTGGACCAGAACCTCGTCGCCCGGAAAGACGACGGCACCGTTGTTGAAACGGACATGGGCGTGAAGCGATTCGAAGCGGTGGCTGACCTCGACGGTGCAGGGCACCTCTTCCGTGCTGCGGGTAAAAAGCGGCATGGCATCTCCCCCTGTCATTCGCCGGAAAGCAGGGCCGCAAAGGCCGCTTCGTTGTCTGACCCGAAGGCGGTCAGCTCGACCGTCCATCCCGTTGCGGGATCGGACAGCGTCAGACGGCCGTTCTCATGCCGTGCCAGGGTAACCGGTACGTCCTGGCCCACACGGGCGACGGTGCGCGCGCGATCCAGCCCGCTGGCAACGACGGTAACAAAGCCGCCGTGGTCAAGGTGGGTCAGAAAACTGCCATCCGCGTCATAAAGGGTTACGGATCTGGCGTCGCCGGTCTTGAGGATCAGCTGGCGGTCGACCGTGACGGGGCTTTCCTTTGGCTGGCCGGTGGGGGTGCGGCCCGTCAGGACCGCCCCCGAAACCAGCAGGACGCTGGCCGCAACAAGCGCCAGCATCATCCGCAACAGGGGTGTCGGGATCATGTCGCGGTCCCGCTCGCGCAGAAGGTCGTGCGATGCGTGTGTCATGGGGGTCATCCTGTGGCGAGGGCATAGTCCTGGTCGTAAACCGGCGTCTGCGCGGCAGTCCGCTTCAGAACCGGCAGGGCCTGCCGCGCTTCGGCGGCTTCGGCCAGAATCCGGGCCACCTGCGCGGCCTCGGGGATGCAGCGGAGCGCCGGCTCGGTATGGCGCATCCGCCAGGGCCGCACATGCGGCCAGCAGACAAGATAGGACAGCCGGGTATCGTCCGGTGTCTTCAGGGCGATGGTCCCGGTGCCGGACCGGCGCAGATCAAGGCTGGCAGCCTCGATCTGCCGGTGCGGCAGGTTCAGCGTGACCGTCAGCGCGGCCCCGATGCGCATGGCCACGCGGGCGCTGGTGATGGTATAGACGGTCGCCCTTGCCTGCGCCCAGGCGATGGCAAGGATCACCAGGCAGGCCAGAAGGCCAAGCCCCAGGTAGGGCAGGGCAACCGCAAGGGCCTGGGGCAGCGGCAGGTCCGCCGCAGCAGCACCGGCACGCCAGACCGCGATCAACACAAAGTAACCGCCGATCCAGGTCAGCCCCATCGCCTCGCGCGCCAGGGCCAGGGTGTCGGGTCGGCCCTGCCACAGAATTTCTTCGCCCGGGGGGGGGCGTTCCGGCAGGCCGGGGACCGGTTCAAAGGAAAAGTCGTCGTGCTGTGACATCGCGATCTCCTGGCGTGGCGTCGTCGGGCGGCTGCCCCGGTCTTTGACGCCGGGGTCAGCCCTGTCGTGTCAGCGCAGCGCGTCCCAGCGGCTTTTCCGGCGGTCCGCCGCATAAATTGTGCCGCCACCGTAGAAGGCGCTGATCTTGTCTTCCTCCAGCAGCGTCACTTCGGTTGAGGACCGCGTCGTGGGAACACTGGCGAAGAGATCGGAGGGAATCGAGGAAACCTTGACCCGGTCCGCATGGATCTTTGCCATCGGCATCGGGATCAGACGTTTGCCCCCGCTGTCGAGCGTGACTTCCAGATAGCGGACCAGCTGTTCGGCCCCGTCGATCCACATGTCGGAAATCCTGCCGACGATCACATGATCGCTGGCCTGCACCGGCAAGCGGCGGGGATCGCGCCCGGCAGCCACGGTGAAATGGCCCGATACCGCCATGGGCACGATCTTGTTGTGCCCGTGCCCGTCAAGTTCCGGAATGTTGCGGCGCGGTGCCCAGGAAGCGGGCCCGACACCGTCCCGCATGGGATCGCCCGTCGGCGCATGCGGAAAGCCTTCCGATACGGCCGTGCGGGACAGCGCCACTTCGCGCGCCTCGCGGGCGTGGCTGGGGGCCTGCACCTCGCCGCGCCCGAAGGGCAGGCGGAAGGTCTTCGGCTTCGGCACCGGGAACGGCCCCTGGTTGGGCGCAGGTGCGCCATCCTCGGTTTCCAGAGGATAGCCTTCGCGCATGTTCTCGGTTTGCAGATAGTAGACCAGAGCGGCGAAGAAGCCCCAGAACAGCCAGATCGCCAGACTTGCCAGATCGAAGTTTCCGAAGAAAGTAACACCAACCATGAAAGGGTCCTCCGGGGTCAGGTGGGGAATTCGGCAAGACCCAGGCGGGCGCTGCCTTGTTCGGGATTGCGGGTCAGGATGCGGGTGCGCACCAGCGGCCCAAGGGCCGCAAGCGTGGCAAAGAGAAGTCCGATTTCAAGATGATAGACAAAGCTGTAGCCAGCGGCGGGTGTCGCCAGCGCCTCGCCCAGCCGGCCTGACAGCGCAAGATGCCCGATCCCGTCGCGCAAAATCCCGCCGATGGCAACGGCACTGCCCGCAGCGGTGGCTTGCGCGGCCCCCCAGGCGCCCAGCACCAGGCCCCGGCCGGCCAGTCCGCGCTCTGGCAGGTTCATCGCCGCAGTCAGCGTGGCCACGGCAAACAGCCCGCCCCCCAGACCGATGCCAAGCGCACCCAGATAGAACAGCGCCGGTGACCCCATCGGGGCCGAAAAGACGATGCACGACAGCGCCGCGATTCCAGCCAAAGGCCCGCGCGCAGCCATGCGGAACGGGTCCATGCCACGGCCCAGCCAGCGCGCCGCCAGAACGAATCCCGCCAGTGCGCCGATGGCCGAACTGGCGGTCAGCAACGTGGTTGCCGCCACCGAAAGACCCAGGATCTCGCCGCCGTAGGGTTCCAGCAGCACATCCTGCATGTTGAAGGCCAGCGCGCCCAGCGCCACCACCGCCATCAGCCGCATCGCGTCCGGCACGCGGCGCAGGTCAGACCAGGCGTCGCGGAACTTCGGGCGCGGGGCGGCGATTTCGGCCTGCGACATCGGGCGGACCTTTTCCTGCTTCCACAGCGCGATCAGGTTCAGGATCAGCGTCATCGCGGCGCAGCCCTGCACCACCCGCACCAGGGTAAGGGGGGCAAAGTCACGCAGCAGCCAGCCCACGACAATGGATGAAATCGCCATGCCGATCAGGAACATCACATAAAGCATCGCAACCACGCGCGGCCGCGTTTCTTCGGTTGCCCGGTCCGCCGCCAGCGCCAGCCCGGCGGTCTGGGTCATGTGCAGGCCAAGCCCGGTCATGAGAAAGGCCAGCGCCGCCAGCACCTCGCCCGCCCAGGCCGGCCCCGCCCTTTGGTCACCCGACAGCACGATCAGCGCAAAGGGCATGATCGCCAGCCCGCCCATCTGCCACAGCGAGCCGAACCACAGATAGGGAATGCGCCGCCACCCCAGGGCAGAGCGGTAGGTGTCCGACCGGAACCCCAGCAGGGCGCGGAACGGGGCGACCAGCACCGGCAGTGCGATCATGATGGCCACGACCGAGGCGGGCACGCCCATCTCGACGATCATCACCCGGTTCAGCGTGCCCAAAAGCAGCACCGTCGCCATGCCCACGGAAATCTGGAACAGCGACAGGCGCAAAAGCTGGTGCAGCGGCAGGTCTTCCGAGGCGGCATCCGCAAAGGGCAGCCATGACGGCGACAGGGCCTTCACATGCTTGCGGCGCAGGATCACGGCCGGAACTCCAGACATTCCGAAATGTAGAACCCGCGCGAGATGCGGGCCACCCGGCGCAGCCGGTTGCCGGTGGCGCGGTTCAGCCGGTCATAGGCATGGGGCACCATGGCGGGCGAACGGTCGGCGCGCGGAAACATCTGCCCCAGACCCCAGAAGGTCATCAGGAACGGCGTGCGCGGTGCCACGGTGAACACCACCGCCCGGCCGGTTCGCGCCCCCAGCCGGTCCAGCGCCCGCGCAATATCAAGGGTCGCATAGTAGATCATGCTGTCCATCGCCAGCACATAGTCAAAGCGGCCGTGATGATCGGCCAGCATGTCGCCGCTGGCGAAACGCACGCGGGCCGCATGCTCGTCCGGCAGGCGCGCCCGCGCAATCTCGACCAGCGCCGGCGCGATATCCACCGCCGTCACCTCGGCCCCGCGCGCGGCCAGTTCCGCCGTCATCTGCCCGGTGCCGCAGCCGGCATCAAGCACCCGCGCCCCTGTCAGATCCTCGGGCAGCCGCGACAGCATGGTGGCCCGCATGCGGTCGCGCCCCTCGCGCACCGTCTGGCGGATGCGCGAAACCGGCGCGTCCGAGGTCAGGCGTTCCCAGACCCTGGTGGCGCTGCGGTCAAAGTAATCCTCGACCCGGTCGCGGGTGGCCAGGTAATCGGTCATCAGTCAAATCCCAGCAGTTCGAAGATTTCGCGGTCGGGCAGGGGGGCCGGGGATGATCCTTCGCCCCCCACCGACCGCCACAGCGTGTCGGCCAGCCGCAGGTATTCCGCCCGGGCCAGCACGATGTCCTCAGAATCGTCCATCTCGAACAGCGTCTTCTTCTTCAGCCGCGAACGGCGGATGGCATCGATGTCGGGCATATGGGCCAGCCGGTTGAAGCCGGCCCTGGCGCAATAGCGGTCGACCTCGTCCGTCTCGCGGCTGCGGTTGGCCACGCAGCCCGCCAGCCGCACCTTGTAGCTGCCCGATTTCGCCTGCACGGCGGCAATGATGCGGTTCATCGCATAGATGCTGTCGAAATCATTCGCCGTGACGATCACCGCGCGGTCGGCATGCTGCAGGGGGGCGGCGAAGCCGCCGCAGACCACATCGCCCAGCACGTCAAAGATCACCACATCCGTATCTTCCAGCAGATGGTGCTGCTTGAGCAGCTTCACCGTCTGGCCCACCACATAGCCGCCGCAACCCGTGCCGGCGGGCGGCCCGCCCGCTTCGACGCATTTCACGCCGTTGAAGCCGATGGCGACGTAATCCTCGGGGCGCAGTTCCTCGGGGTGGAAATCCACCTCTTTCAGAATGTCGATCACCGTGGCCTGCAACCGCCCCGTCAGGGTAAAGGTCGAATCATGCTTGGGATCGCAGCCGATCTGCAGCACGCGCTTGCCCATCACCGAAAAGGCGGCCGACAGGTTCGACGAGGTGGTCGATTTGCCGATCCCGCCCTTGCCATAGACCGAAAAGACCTTGGCCCCTTCGATTTTCAGACTGTCGTCCTGATGGACCTGGACGGACCCGTCGCCGTCCAGTCCCCGCAGGTTCGGAATCTCGTCGCGCGGGCTCATCGGCTGTCCTCCTCGGCACGGCTGAAACCCTTTGGTTTCATTTCCTGTTCACAAATATCCCGGGGGGCGCGGGGGGCTGGCCCCCCGCTGTCCGCCGGCCTGACGCAATGGGGCATCCCGGTCATTGCGCAGCGATTCCTTCCAGACGGTCTTCCAGCTCATCCGCCGCCCCCTGCAGGGCCGCCAGCGTTTCCGCATCGGGCTGCCAGTAGTTGCGGTCGCTTGCTTCCAAGAGGCGGTTCGCCATCCGGGCGCTGGCCTGCGGGTTCAAATCGGCCAGGCGGCGGCGCATCGCCTCGTCCAGCACGAAGGTTTCCGACAGGCGCTGATAGACCCAAGGGTCCACGGCCCTGGTGGTGGCCGACCAGCCCAGCGTGTTGGTCACATGCGCCTCGATCTGGCGCACACCCTCCGGGCCATGCCGGAGCATGCCTTCGTAGAACTTCGGGTTCAGCGTGCGCGACCGGCTTTCCAGCGCGATCTGGTCGCGCAGCGTGCGCACCTTGCCGGTGCCGCGTGTCTGGTCGCCGATGTAGACCGGCGTTTCCCCGGTGCCGCCGCGCGCCCGGCGCACTGCACGGGCAATACCGCCCAGCGTGTCAAAGTAATGATCCAGACTGGTCACGCCCAGCTCGACCGATTCGAGGTTCTGATAGGCAATGTCGACGTTCTTCAGCGCCTTCTGCAGCAGGGCGGCGTTCTTCACCGCCTTGCCGTCGCGGCCATAGGCAAAGGATTTGCGCGCCTCATAGGCATCGGCAAGTTCGTCTTCCTCGCCAAAGGCCGAGGAATCGACCAGCGTGTTGACGTTCGATCCATAGGCACCTTCCGCGTTGGAAAAGACGCGCAAGGATGCCGTTTCCATGTCCACATCCATCTGCGCGGCATAGGCCGCCGCATGGGCGCGGATGAAATTCAGGCTGGCAGGCTCATCTGCGGTCGCGGCCTTGAAGGCGGCCTCGGCCAGCATCCGGGTCTGCAAGGGCAGAAGGTCACGGAAAATGCCGGACAGGGTCATCACCACATCGATCCGCGGGCGCCCCAGTTCGGCCAGCGGGATCAGGTCGGCACCCGACAGGCGGCCATAGCTGTCGAACCGGGGCCGTGCGCCCATCAGGGCCAGGGCCTGGCCGATCGGCCCGCCATCGGATTTGATGTTGTCAGACCCCCAAAGCACCAGGGCCACCGAGCGTGGCAGGACGGGATGCGCCTCCAGCAGCCGTTGCGCCTGTTTGGCGCCGTCACGCAGGGCAAACTCGGTCGGCATCCGGAAGGGATCAAAGGCATGGATGTTGCGCCCCGTGGGCAGGATGTCCGGGCTGCGGATCAGATCTCCGCCCGGCACGGGGGCGATAAAGCGCCCGTCCAGTGCGCGCAGCAGCGCCGGGATTTCGCTGTCCTGCGCCAGTTTTCCGGCATACCCGGCGCGTTTGGCGGCGTCCTCCCCCGCCAGAATGTCCAGATACCCGGCCATCGCGGCGGCATCGGGCCGCCGGCCCAGCACATGCAACCCGTCCGGGATCAGCGCCTCTTCGGTTTCCAGCAGCCTGATCCACAGCGCCGCCGGGGGCGTGTCGCCCAGATCCACCGCCGCCGCCTGTTCCGCGATCAGGCCTTCCAGTTCGGGCAGTTCCGCCGCCTCCGGTCCGGCGGCGCGCCAGCGCTTCAGGCTGTCTTTCAGTTCCAGCAGGCCCCTGTAAAGCCCGGCCTGCGCCAGGGGCGGGGTCAGATGCGTCACGGTGATCGCGTTCGACCGGCGCTTGGCCAGGGTGGCTTCCGACGGGTTGTTGGCGGCATAAAGGTAGATGTTGGGCAGACCGCCGATCAGCCGGTCCGGCCAGCAGCCCGGCCCCATGCCCGCCTGCTTGCCCGGCATGAATTCCAGCGCGCCATGCATCCCGAAATGCAGCAGCGCATCCGCGCCGAAGTCTTCGCGCAGCCAGCGGTAAAAGGTGGTGAAGGCATGGGTCGGGGCGAAACCCCTTTCAAACAGAAGGCGCATCGGGTCGCCCTCGTACCCGAAGACGGGCTGGATGCCGACCATGACCTTGCCGAACTGCGCGCCCAGCACAAAGACACCGCCCCCGTCGGACTGGATGCGCCCCGGGGCCGGTCCCCAGGCGGCCTCGACCTCGGCCAGCCAGGGGGTGCGCGCCACGATATCATCCGCGCCGACATGGGCGATGACATTGGCGGGCTGGCCGAACCGGGCGGCATTGCCCTGCAGGACCGCCGCACGCAATTCGTCCACTGTCGCCGGAGGGGTGACGTCATAACCTTCGGCAGCCATGGCCAGCAGGGTGTTGTGCAGGGATTCAAAGACAGACAGATAGGCGGCGGTTCCGACCGCGCCGGCATTCGGCGGAAAACCGTACAGCACGATGGCAACCTTGCGGTCCGCCACCCGGCTGCGGCGCAGCGCTGCCAGCCGCGCCACCTTGTCGGCCAGCGTGCCGATACGCTCGGGGCAGGGGGCCATGGCGCGCACATCCGATGCCCCGGCGCAGCGCCGCGCGCAGCCCGTGCAGGTTTCGGACCCATGCCGGCCGGCAAAGACGGTGGGATTGGTCGCCCCGTCGATCTCGGGCAGGGCGATCAGCATGGTGGTTTCCACCGGGCCAAGCCCGCTGCCCGAGGCCGCCCATTGCGCCAGCGTCTGGAACTCCAGCGGATGGGCCGCGACATAGGGCACGTCCAGCGCGCTCAGCGCGGCCACCGCCGCCTGGCTGTCGTTATAGGCGGGCCCGCCCACCAGGCTGAACCCGGTCAGCGACACCAGCACGTCCACGGACGGGCCCTGCGGGCCGCGGAAGAAGGCCTCCATCGCCGGGCGTCCGTCCAGGCCCCCGGCAAAGGCGGGCACCACAGCCAGGCCCTGCGCCTCGAAAGCCGCGATCACGGCATCATAATGCGCCCGGTCATCGGCCAGAACATATGACCGCAGCAAAAGCAGGCCGACAGTCCCCCGCGCCCCGGCGGGGCGGGGCAGATCGGCAAGCCGCGTGGTGATCCGGGCGGGCAGGGCCGGGTGATAAAGGCCCACATCCGGGTAATCGACCGGGGCCCTGGCGGCGACCTTTGCCCAGTTGCGGCCCGTGGCATAGCGCGACACCAGAAAGCGCAGCATCTGTTCGATATTGTCGTCCGATCCGCCCAGCCAGTATTGCATCGACAGGAACCAGGCCCGCAGGTCCTGCGCCTTGCCGGGCAGAAAGCGCAGGATCTTCGGCAGGCGGCGCAGCATCTTCATCTGCTTTTCGCCCGATGCCGCCGACGGCCCCTTTGACCCGCGCAGGCTTTTGAGCAGTTGCATCGCCGCCGAGGCGGGCCGCGACATGTCCAGATCACCCATCTTCGTCAGCCGCACGATCTGGCCGTCGGTGATCATGCCCACGAAGGCATCGCAGCGCGCCCGTGCCGCCTGAAGATGCGGCAGGATCGGTGCCACATGTTCCTCAAGAAACAACAGGTTGGCGATGACGATGTCGGCCCCGCGCAGCGCCGCCTCGCATTCGGCAAGGGTGCCTGGGTTGTTGCCCCATTCGGCGGCGGCGAAGATATCGACAGTGATGCCGGGAAAATCCGCCTGCAGGCGCGGCGTCACCCGCGCGGCGGGGCCTGCGGCATGCCGGTCCAGCGTCACGATGACGACGCGATAGGCGTTCATATGCCGGTCATCGCGCATAATGGGCCTTTGCCTCGTAAAGCGTGTCGATGCTGATTTCGTTCAGACCTTTCCCGGCGGCGAAGTTTTCGGTGTTGCGCCGTGCCTTGCCGCGCACGAAGAAGGGGATTTTCTTCAACTCGCGCTCGGCATCCGACAGCCAGACGATGCTGTCTGCCGCAGGCGCGGCAGCATCGGGGCTGTCTGCCGCAGGGGCCTCTGGCATTTTCCGTTCAGAAATATCCTGGGGGTGCGGGGGCAAAGCCCCCGGCGCGTCTGACAGGCTGCGCGGCGCGTGGCCGCCGTGATGCGACGGGCCGGCGGCATCGTGAAATTCGAAATCGTCGCGGAACATGTGCAGAAGATGCTCTTCCAGCCCCATCACCAGCGGATGCACCCAGGTGTCGAAAATCACATTCGCGCCTTCAAAGCCCATCTGGGGCGAATGGCGCGCGGGGAAATCCTGCACATGGACCGGGGCCGAGATCACGGCGCAGGCAATGCCCAGCCGCTTGCCGATGTGCCGCTCCATCTGCGTGCCGAGGATCAGTTCCGGCTGCAGGGCGGCGATGGCGGCCTCGACCTCCAGATAGTCGTCGGTGATCAGCGGCTCGACCCCGAACTGCTTTGCCGCCGCGCGCAGGGCCCGGGCCTGTTCGCGGTTGTAGCAGCCCATGCCGCAGACATCGAAGCCGATCTCGTCGCGCGCGATCCGCGCGGCGGCGATGACATGGGTGGCGTCCCCGAACAGGAACACGCGCTTGCTCGTCAGATAGGTCGAATCGACCGAGGCCGCCCACCAGGGCTGGCGCAGGCGCGCCTCGTCGGGGCGCAGGGCCGTACCCGCCAGGGCGGCCACTTCGGCGATGAAGGCCCGGGTGGCCGCAACACCGATCGGGACCGTCCGGGTATAGGGCTGGCCGAAGGCCGTCTCGCAATGGCGGGCTGCGGATTCGGCGGTTTCCGGGTAAAGCAGGACGTTGAAATGCGCAGCCCCCATGCGGGCGATATCGCCCGGACGCGCACCCATCGGCGCTGCCACATTCACCTCGATGCCCATCTCTTCCAGCAGCGCCGTGATCTCGGCCAGATCGTCGCGGTGCCGGAACCCCAGCGCCGTCGGCCCCAGGATGTTGCAACTGACCCGCGCCGTGCGCGCCATGGGCCGCGCCAGATGGCGCACGATCTGCAGGAAGGTCTCGTCGGCGCCGAAGTTTTCCCTGCGCTGGTACGAGGGCAGATCCAGCGCGATGACCGGCACCGGCAGCCCCAGCGCCCCGGCCAGCCCGCCCGGATTGTCCTGGATCAGCTCGGCCGTGCAGGACGCGCCCACGATGATGGCCTCGGGGCGGAACCGCTCGCAGGCATCCTGCGCGGCGGTGCGGAACAGGCTGGCCGTGTCGCCGCCCAGGTCGCGGGCCTGAAAGGTGGTATAGCTGACCGGCGGCCGTTTGGCGCGCCGTTCGATCATGGTGAACAGCAGGTCCGCATAGGTGTCGCCCTGCGGGGCGTGCAGCACATAATGCAGCCCCTGCATCGCGGTGGCGACGCGCATTGCGCCGACATGGGGCGGGCCTTCGTATGTCCAGACGGTCAGCTTCATGATGGCCTGCGGACCGGGGGCGCTTCGCCCCCCGGGCCCCCAGAGGATATTTTTGAACAGAAAATGAGGCTTTGCGCGGGCATCATTCTGCGGCCTCCAGCGCGGCACCCGGCGACAGCAGGGCGCGGCGGCGCAGCGGGCGGGCGAAAAGCCCGGCCAGATCGCCGGCCTGCTCATAGAAATGCACCGGCGTGAACACCAGTTCGATCGCCCATTTCGTCGCCAGTCCTTCGGCCTCCAGCGGGTTGGCCAGACCAAGGCCGCAGACCGTCAGGTCGGGGCGCTGCGCGCGCGCACGGTCCAGCTGGCGGTCCACATCCTGGCCTTCGGACAGCACCGGGACCGGCGGCAGCAGATCAAGGTCCGGGCCAAGGATATCGCGGTGCAGATAGGGCGTGCCCACCTCGAGCGGCCGCATCCCGCATTCACGCGCCAGAAACCGGGCCAGCGGCACTTCCAGCTGGCTGTCGGGGAAGAAGAACAGGGTGCGGTCGCGCAGCGTTCCGGCCCGGGCGGCCACCGCCTTGCGGGCACGGGCGCGGGGGGCGGCGGTCACGGAGTCGAACAGGTCCGCAGGCACGCCGAATTCATCGGCCACAGCGCGCAGCCACAGCGTCGTGCCTTCTTCGCCGAAGGGGAAGGGGGCTGCGATCTGGCGCGCGCCCCGGCGCAGCAGCGCCGCGCGCGTATCGGCCAGAAAGGGCTGGGTCAGGGCGAAAACCGTATGCGCCCCGACGGCAGGCATCGCGCCGGACCGGCGCGCGGGCAGGACGCGGACCGGGGTGATGCCCATGGCACCAAGCAGGGCCAGCGCCTGGTCTTCCACCACATCGGGCAGCGCGCCGACCAGCAGCAATTCACGCGCCGCCGTTTGCGGCAGGACCGGGACCATTGCGGCCAGACAGGCATCCTCGCCCTGGGTAAAGGTCGTCTCGATCCCCGAGCCGGAGAAGTTCAGCACCCGCACATGCGGCGCATGCCGCGCGCTTTGCCGTTCGGCGGCCTTGGCAAGATCCAGCTTGATCACCTCGGACGGGCAGGACCCGACCAGAAAAAGCTGCCGGATATCGGGACGGCGGGCCAGCAGGCGTTCCACCTCGCGGTCAAGCTCGGTCTGGGCATCGGCCAGCCCGGCCAGATCTTTCTCCTCGAGAATCGCCGTGCCGAAGCGGGGTTCGGCAAAGATCATCACCCCGGCGGCCGATTGCAGCAGATGGGCACAGGTGCGGCTGCCCACCACCAGAAAGAAGGCATCCTGCATCTTGCGGTGCAGCCAGATGATTCCGGTCAGGCCGCAGAACACTTCGCGCTGGCCGCGTTCGCGCAGAACCGGCAGGTCGCGGCAGCCGCCGGCGGGCGGGGCGGTCATGCCGCCACCCCGGCATCACGCCGGGCCAGGCGCAGCTTGTAAAGGAACTGTCCGGCATTGATGACATAGGCCGCATAGGCCGCAAGGGCGAGCATCAGCATGTCCTGCTGCGCCAGCCCGCCATGCCAGAGTGCGGCAAGATAGGCGGTGTGCAGCGCGATCACGACAAAGCTGACGACATCTTCCCAGAAGAAGGCCGGGGCAAAAAGATAGCGCCCGAAAACCTGCTTTTCCCAGATCGCGCCGGTGATCATGATGGTGTAAAGCAGCGCGGTCTTGACCAGGATCGACAGGGTCGCAGCCGCATAGCCCTCGCCGGTGGCAAGGCAGCGCAGCACCAGAACCAGCGAGACGGCAAAGGCCAGAAACTGGACCGGTGCCAGAACCCCCTGGATCACCGTCCAGCGCGAGGCATCGCGCCGCGCCCGTTCCGCCGGTGAATACAGCCGGGCACGGGGTGTTGCCTGGCGGCTTTCCTGCGGCATCTGGCGCCTCCCTTGGACGTCTTACTGTGTTGACCTTGCTCTGTGGCCCCGAAGGTGTCAACTAAAACTTACACTCGTGCAGCCTGCTTCTTCGGTGGGGGTGCGTGGCGGTCGGGCGCGGAAAACAAGGGAAAACCGCAGAACATTGCGGGCTGTCAGCGGACTGTTGCAGCAAGCAAAGCAGGGAATCGCCAGGGTGTCAATTTTCTTTGACATTCTTTCTGCTATGAATGAGTGTGACCCGGCGCGCAGGGGCGCGACTTTCGGGCGGTCGGGCGAACACGCCCCGGGCCGCAGGGGGCGATCATGGGTGACACGCGTGTCAGGGACGACAGGGCGCGCCTTCCCGACGGGGGCGATCCGATTGCCGTGTTTGCGGCGCGCGTCCTGGATGTGCTGGCCGACCGCAGCCGCAGAACCTCGTCCACCCTGCGCCCTGACCTTGTGCTGGCCCTCGCCGAAGGCATGGTCACGCCGGACGGCGAGCGGGTGGAAGAAACGCTGGCCGCCTTTCGCCGGGCCTGCATCTCTCCGGCGGCCATGGCCGATGCCTACATCCCGGCCGCTGCGCAGTATCTGGGATCCGATTGGGTGACGGACCGGCTGTCCTTTGCCGAAGTCACGATCGCCACGGCCCGCCTGCAGGCCCTGGTCCGGGCCATCGGCACACGCTGGGGCGGTGATCCGGCGCACCTGCCGGGACGCCGGTCTGTCCTGATGATCGTGCCCGGCAGCGAACAGCACACGCTGGGGGCGGTGGTGGTGACCGGTCAGATGCGCCGCATGGGCCTGTCGGTCTGCCTGCGGCTGGGGCCGCAGCGCGCCGAGGTGATCGAGCTGCTGCGCTCGCGGACCTTTGATGCGGCGATGCTGTCGGTCGGCCACGGGGAACGGTTTGAGGTTTGCGCCGCACTGGTCGACACGCTGCGCGGTTCCGGGGCCCGGGGCATGCCGATTGTGGCGGGCGGGGCGGGGGTTGCCGGGCGGTCGGATGTGGTGGCCCGCACGGGTGCCGATCATGTGACGCAAGACCTTGGCGAAGCTTTGACTTTTTGCGGCTGTGCCCCGCTGCTTCCGGTCGGGGCGGCAGTTCCGGCCAAGATTTCCTTGCGGGGATGACGCAGCCGTGACCCGCAGGGGTCGCCGGCCAGAAGGTAAGATGATCTTGTGAAAGCCATCGATCACAACACTGCGACAGATGGGTCGATTGCATCCATCCCCCCTGACCTGATGGGGCAGATCATTGCGACCGCGTCCGACATCGCGCTGATCCTGTCGGCCGATGGCGTTATCCGGTCCGTTCTGGTGAATCCGCACCACCGTTCCTTCGGGACCCTCAACAAGTGGGAAGGCCAGCCGCTGCGCCAGGTGCTGACCGTGGAAAGCATCGGCAAGTTCGATGCCCGGCTGCGGGAACTGATCCAGCAGGGCGGCACCCGCGCGGTCGAGCTGAACCACCTGGATGACCAAAGCTTTGAATTCCCGGTCCGCTACGCGCTGCACCGCGTCGCCGCGGACGGAACGGTCCTGATGCTGGGGCGCGATCTGCGGCCGGTGGCCGAGATGCAGCAGCAGCTTGTGAAGGCGCAGCTTGCGCTGGAGCGTGATTACGAGGCCCAGCGCGAAATCGATACCCGCTACCGCGTTCTGATGGAAACGACGCGCGATGCGATTGTCGTTGTCTCGATGACCACGGGCCGCATCGTGGATCTGAACCTTGCGGCCGCCGTTGCGCTGGGCGGGTCGCGGCAGGATATGATCGGGGCCGCGATTGCCCAGGAATTCGAAGGGCGCCGTCGCGGCGAGTTTCTGGAATCAATGGCCAATCTGGCGATCACCGACAGTTCGGCACCGCTGGAATTGCAGGCGCGCCGGTCGCACAAGCGTCTTCTGGTCGTTCCCACGGTCTTCCGCGCGGCGGGCGAGCGGCTGCTGATGTGCCGCCTTGAGTTGGCCGATGTGGGGGATGCGCAGCGCGATGAGCTGACCGAGAATCTGTTCGGGCTGTTCCATGAAGGGGCCGACGGCGTGGTCTTTACCGACATGGACGGCATGATCCGCAACGCCAACGAGGCCTTCCTGAACCTGACCGATTCTGCCAGCCTTGCCGCCGTCAAGGGGCGGTCCTTTGGCGAATTCCTGGCGCGGGGCGCGGTGGATCTGCGCGTGCTTGGCGACAATGCGCGGCGCGTGGGCCAGATGCGCATGTACGGGACCAAGGTGAACGCGGCCTATGGCGGCCAGATTTCGGTCGAGATTGCGGCAACTTACCTGAATGATCGCCCGCAGCCTTTCTTTGTCTTCGTTGTCCGCGATACCAGCCGGGCCGAAGCCCTGCGCCGTCCGGGGCTGAATGTCACCGAAGATGGCGGCCGGTCGATCATGGAACTGGTGGGATCTTCCACGCTGAAGGACATTGTGGCGGAAACCACGGATGTCGTGGAAAAGATGTGCATCGAGACAGCGGTGGAACTGACCCGCAACAACCGCGTCGCCGCCGCCGAAATGCTGGGCCTGTCGCGCCAGTCGCTCTATGTGAAGCTGCGCAAGTACGGGCTGGTCGGGAACGAGGGCGATCAGCCCTGAGCGGCGCCGTTGCCAGGGTCCGGCCCTTTGCCGCAAAGGCCGCCAACTAAATGTCCCGCCCCGCGCCATGCAGCTTGCCAGACCCCGACTGTCATGTTTAATTGACAGTATGAGTGTCAAGCTGCACATGAATGCGCCCCGCACGCCGCATCCGTCGGCGGTGGTGGAGCTGTTGAAGCCGATCACCTGGTTTCCGCCGATGTGGGCCTATCTTTGCGGCGTCGTCTCGGCGGGGCCGTTGCCCGACGGGGCCTGGCCCAAGCTGGTGCTGGGGCTGCTGCTGGCCGGTCCGGTTGTTTGTGGCATGAGCCAGGCCGCGAATGACTGGTGCGACCGTCATGTCGATGCCATCAACGAGCCGGGCCGCCCGATCCCTTCGGGCCGGATGCCGGGCCGCTGGGGGCTGTGGCTGGCCCTTGCGATGTCGGCGCTGGCGCTGGCGCTTGGCTGGCTGCTGGGGCCCTGGGGATTCGGGGCGACAGTGGTTGCCGTTCTGGCTGCCTGGGCCTATTCGGCGGAACCGGTGCGGCTGAAGCGGTCGGGCTGGTGGGGGCCGGGGCTGGTGGGGCTGTGCTATGAAGGGCTGCCCTGGTTCACCGGGGCCGCCGTCATCGCCGCAGGCGCGCCGGGGGTGGAAACCGTGATTGTGGCCGCGCTTTACGCCCTGGGCGCGCATGGCATCATGACCTTGAATGATTTCAAGGCGCTGGAAGGGGATCGTCAGCTTGGGGTCCGGTCGCTGCCCGTGACCATGGGCCCCGAGGCGGCGGCGCGGCTGGCCTGCATCATGATGACGGTGCCGCAGCTGATCGTGATCTGCCTGCTGGTGATCTGGGGCCGCCCGCTGTTTGCGGCGGCGATTCTGGCCGGCCTGATCGCGCAGATGGCTGCGATGCGCGTGCTGCTGCGCGACCCCAGGGGCAAGGCGCCTTGGTACAATGGCACCGGCGTCGCGCTTTATGTGGCCGGAATGATGGTGGCGGCGGTGGCGCTGCGCGGGATCGGGGGGGGCTGACCGTGCTGTCCTGGGTATCGATCCTGCGCCTTGGCCTGGCCCAGATGTCTTTGGGTGCGGTCATTGTGCTGATGACCTCCACGCTCAACCGCATCATGGTGGTGGAACTGGCGCTGCCGGCACTTGTGCCCGGGCTGCTGGTGGGGCTGCATTATGCGATGCAGCTTTCGCGTCCGGGCTGGGGGCATTGGTCCGACCTCAGCCGCCGCCGCACGCCCTGGATCATCGGCGGCATGACCGTGCTGGCGCTGGGTGGGTTTCTGGCCGCCCTTGCCGTGGCCATTGGTGCATCCGCGCCTGTGACCGGCCTTGTCCTGTCGGTGCTGGCCTATGCGCTGATCGGGGCCGGGGCCGGGGCCAGCGGCACCTCGGTTCTGGCCTTTCTTGCGGCCGCGACCGCGCCGCGCCGCCGGGCGGCGGCGGCCACGATCCTCTGGCTGATGATGATCTTCGGCATCGCCGCCACCGCGGGCATCGTGGGCGCGCTGCTGGACCCCTATTCACCTGCCCGCCTGCTGGGAATTGTCGCCTGCGTGTCCGCCGGTGCGGTCGTGCTGACCGCTCTGGCCGTGCTTGGCCTGGAAAAGGGCGGGTCCGCGCCTGTGGTTGAGGCGCGCCAGCCGCTGCGAAAGGGCATTGACGAAATCTGGGCAGAGCCGCAGGCGCGCCGGTTTACCCAATTCGTCTTCCTGTCGATGACCGCCTATTTCATGCAGGAGCTGATTCTGGAGCCCTACGCGGGCCTTGTCTTCGGCTTTACGCCCGGGCAGTCCACCTCGCTGTCGGGGGCGCAGAACGGCGGGGTCTTTGTTGGGATGCTGGCGGTGGGCATCGCCGCGACCGGGCTGGGCATCGGGTCGCTGCGCGCCTGGGTGGTGGGCGGGTGTACAGGCTCGGCGGCCACGCTGCTGGGCATCGCGCTGATCGGCCCCTTGCAGGTGAACCTAATCCTGCCGCTGACCATCCTTTTGGGCTTTTGCAACGGCGTCTTCGCCGTGGCGGCAATTGGTGCGATGATGGCGCTGGCCGGGCAGGGCCGCAGCGACCGGGAAGGCACCCGCATGGGGCTTTGGGGGGCGGCGCAGGCCATTGCCGCCGGGGTCGGCGGCCTGACGGGGGCGGTGGCCGTTGATGCGCTGCGGCTGGTGCTTGCGCCGGACCTGGCCTTTGCCGCTGTCTTTGCCGCCGAGGCTGTCCTGTTTCTTGTTGCCGCCGGGCTGGCGCTGCGGGTGATCGACCCGGGGCGTGAGCGCCACCTGTCCGCCACCCTGGTTCCGGGAGAATGAGCATGATCCATGACGTCATCGTAGTGGGCGGCGGCCCGTCCGGGGCCACGGCGGCCGAAGATCTTGCCCGCGCGGGCGCGCGCGTGGCCCTGCTGGACCGGGCCGGGCGGATCAAGCCCTGCGGCGGTGCCATTCCGCCGCGCCTCATTCAGGATTTCCACATTCCCGACAGCCAGATCGTGGCGCGGATCAACACCGCGCGGATGATCTCGCCCACGGGGCGGGCGGTCGATATCGCCATCGAGAACGGCTATGTCGGCATGGTGGACCGCGAGCATTTCGATGCCTTCCTGCGCGACCGTGCCGTGGCCGCCGGGGCCCGTCTTCTGACCGGCACCTTTACCGCGATCGAACGCGATGCCGCCGGGACCCATGTGATCTACCGCGACAAGGCCAGCGGGGATGCGATGCGTGTGACCGCCCGGCTGGTGATCGGTGCCGACGGGGCGCGATCGGGCGTTGCGCGGGCCGAGGTGCCGGGCGGCGACAGGATCCCTTACGTCATCGCCTATCACGAGATCATCGCGGCCCCCCCGGCGACGGCGGCGTATGACCCGACCCGCTGCGATGTCATCTATGACGGTCGCATCAGCCCCGATTTCTACGGCTGGGTCTTTCCGCATGGCCCCCAGGCCAGTGTCGGCATGGGCACCGGGCTGGACGGGGTTGACCTGAAACAGGCCACGGCCGATCTGCGCGCCGCCTCCGGGCTGGCCGATTGCAGGACGATCCGGCGCGAAGGCGCGCCCATTCCCCTGAAACCGCTGGATAAATGGGACAATGGCCGCGATGTGGTGCTGGCGGGCGATGCCGCCGGTGTGGTGGCGCCCTCGTCCGGCGAAGGGATTTACTATGCCATGGTCGGGGGCCGTGTCGCCGCCACGGCGGCGCTGGCCTGTCTTGCTTCGGGGCGGGCTGCGGACCTGGCGCTGGCGCGCAGGCTGTTCATGAAAGAGCACAGGACCGTCTTCCGGGTGCTGCGCTCGATGCAGGATGCCTATTACAGGTCCGACGAGCGCCGCGAACGCTTCGTGAGCCTGTGCCATGACCCCGACGTGCAGCGCCTGACGTTCGAGGCCTATATGAACAAGCGCCTGGTCAAGGCGCGCCCGATGGCCCATATCAGGATCGGCTTCAAGAATCTGGCGCATCTTCTGCGACTTATCCCGGCAGCGGCGACATGACGGCGATGATTCCGGCCTTTGTGGACGGAAAACTGGTGCCGGTGGAAAAGCTGGAGGTTCACCGGCGCGGCCTGCGTCATCCGGCAGTCTCGGTCTTTGTGATGCGGGGGGCGGAGCTGCTGCTTCAGCGCCGGGCGGCGGAAAAGTATCACACCCCGGGCTTGTGGACCAACACCTGCTGCACCCATCCGCACTGGGGCGAAACGCCCCTGGCCTGCGCAGAGCGCCGCCTGCGCGAAGAACTCGGCATCGGCGGCCTGAAGCTGCGCCTGCGCGACAGGATCGAATACCGTGCCGATGTCGGCAATGGCCTGACCGAACATGAGCTGGTGGATATCCTGCTGGCCGAGGCACCCGCAGACCTGTCGGTCACGCCCGACCCCGCTGAGGTGGAGGCGGTGCGCTGGATCGGCCTGCCCGGTCTTGATCGCGAATTGCAGCGCTGGCCGGAGCGGTTCACCCCCTGGATGCGCATCTATATGGCGCAGCACCGCGCGCAGATCTTCGATCTTGGGGCGGCGCGCTGACAGGGTGCTGAAACAGCACTCTGCCCGCTTGGGCGGACGGCAAGATTTCCTGATCCCGGGACAGGGATTGACCCTTCGGACGGGGGGAAACGCGACCTGCCTTTCCCCCCGCCCGCGCGCGGCGGTGCCCTGCAGACCGGCTGGTCCGGGAGGGGCAGAGACGAGCGCCCGCCGGTGGCGGGGCGGGCGCTGGCCGGGGGCTTTGGCCCCCGGCCGGTCCTGATCCCGGCGCGCCGCTGTGGCAGGGGCGATGGCCCCTGCCATTGGAGCGCTGAGGGTGCCTTCGCCCCTCCGGGCGGGACCAGGAAACGCATCGCGTTTGCCCCGCCCGCGTGGGACGGTGCCCCGTCGACTGGCAGGTCCGGGAGGAACAGAGGCCAGCGCCCGACCCGGCGGGGGCGAAGCGCCCGCCAAGGGCGGGGCGGGCGCTGGCCGGGGGCTTTAGGCCCCCGGCCGGTCCTGA
>JADCDI010000042.1 GCA_020251025.1 Rhodobacter sp.
GGCCATCGCCGCTGCCATAGCGCCACGCTGGCATCAGGACCGGCCGGGGGCCAAAGCCCCCGGCCAGCGCCCGCCCCGCCCCCGGCGGGCGCTTCCCGCCCGCCGGGTCGGGCGCTGGCCTCTGTGTCTCCCGGACCAACCGGTCTACAGGGCACCGTCCCGAGCGGGCGGGGGAAACGCGGGTCGCGTTTCCTGTTCCCGCCCGAACGGGCGAAGGCACCATCACCGCTTCTCTGGCAGGGGCAATCGCCCCTGCCACAGCGTCCCGCTGCCCCCTCGCCCGGCCGGGGCCAAAGCCCCCGGCCGACATCTGCCGGGGGGCGGGCCGGGGGCTGGTCTGCGTCATGCTTGCATGATGGGTCCTTTGCAGTGTTGGTTGCCAAGCCAGCGGGCAAGCGCGGTGCATTTCCTTGCCCGGCCGGAACCGCAGGCCACTTCGGCGGCATCAGGATGATGTTCCCACCCGGCACGCGGGGGGATGCTGTTTCGGCACCTTGTCGGGGGCCCGCCGGCGACGAAGCGTCAACCCCCCCGCATCCGAGCGAAATGCTTGCGCCAAAGGCTGATCTGCGTATGCTGCGCCCAAGCAAGGAATGCCGCAGTGCAGAAACACGATCCCATCCTCGATCATGCGCTGATCACCCCTTCTGCCCGGATCGCCACCGTCACGCATGGCTGGCGGGCGAAATGCCTGCAGCGGCTGGTGCGGCTGGACATGCCGGTGCCCCGAACGGTGGCCCTGCCCGCAGGCACGGTGCGGGCCATCGCCCAGGGGGCAAGCGTTGACAGCGACGCTATCCTGGCGCTCTTCGGCCCGGCCCCTTTGGTGTCGGTGCGCCCCAGCCCGGAAAACCCCGATTGGGGCGGGCCGGCCACGGTGCTGAACATCGGGCTGAACGCGGCGCGTCACCGGGCGCTGGTTGCCACCCATGGGGTTGAGGCGGCCGATACGCTTTACCTGCGGTTCATCCAAAGCTATGCCACCCATGTGGCGCGGCTGGACCCGGAGATGTTCGACGCCCCGGTCCCCTCGGCAGAAGCGATCCGCGACGCGCTTGCCGCCTATGAGGCGGAAATGGAAGACCCCTTCCCGGAAGACCCCGCCAGACAGCTGTCCGAAGTGCTGCGGTCCATGGCCCGCGCCTGGGAAGGCACCTCGGCCCGGCTTTTGCGCCAGGCCAAGGGCGCACCGGAAGACGGCGGGCTGGGCCTTGTGGTACAGGCCATGGTCCAGGGCATCGGTCTGGGCATCTCCGGTTCCGGCGCGATCCGGTTCGTCGATCCGGTCACCGGCCTGCCGCAGGTCACCGGACATTACCACGAGCAAAGCCAGGGCCGCGATGCCCTGCGCCGCGACGGCGCGATCTATCTGACCCGCGATCCGCGCGGCCTGTCGCTGCAAGAGGTGGCACCCGGGATCTTCGCGCAATTGCTGGGCTGCGGCACGGTCACCCGCACCCGGCTGCGCGAGGAAATGGAGATCGAATTCACCATCGAGCACGGCCGTCTGGCGGTGCTCGATGCGATCAAGGTGGCGCGCTCGCCCCGCGCCGGGCTGCGCATCGCGGTGTCACTGGCCGATGACGGCATCATCACCCGCAACGAGGCGGTCCTGCGGGTAGAGCCGGGGTCGCTGCCCGAACTTCTGCACCATCAGGTCGATCCGCGCGGGCCCCGCGACCGCTTCGTGCGCGGCATTGCCGCCTCGCCGGGGGCGGCCACGGGACGGATCGTGTTTTCTTCCGACGCGGCGCAGGCCAGCGCGGCGCGGGGCGAGCCCTGCATCCTTGTGCGCCGCGAAACCGCCCCCGAAGACATCCGCGGCATGCATTCCGCCGCCGCCGTGCTGACCGAACGCGGCGGCATGACCAGCCATGCGGCCGTCATTGCGCGCGGCATCGGCCTTCCTTGCGTGGTGGGGGCGTCCGATCTGCGGCTTGACACCCGCGACAGGCGTCTTGTGGCCCCCGATGGCCGGATTTTCGCCGAAGGCGATATCATCACCATCGACGGAACCGCGGGCGAGGCGCTGGCGGGGGCCGCCGACATGCTTGCCCCGGCGCTGGACGACGCCTTTCGCCAGCTGCTGTCCTGGGCCGATGCGGTGCGCGACATCGGCGTGCGTGCCAATGCCGATACCCCCGCCGATGCCCAGACAGCGCGCACCTTTGCCGCCCAGGGCATCGGCCTGTGCCGCACCGAACACATGTTCTTCGAAGAAGACCGTCTGGTCGTGATGCGCGAGATGATCTTTGCCGATACGGCAAAAGACCGGGCTGCGGCCCTTGCGCGGCTGCTGCCGATGCAGCGCGAGGATTTCATCCAGCTTTTCGATATCATGCAGGGCCTGCCGGTCTGCATCCGCCTGTTTGACCCGCCGCTGCACGAATTCCTGCCCCGCGGCCGCGAAGGCCTGCGCGACCTGGCCGAGGCGCTGGACATTCCCCTGTCCGCCGTCACCCGCCGCGCCGAGGCCCTGTCCGAGGTGAACCCGATGCTGGGCATGCGCGGCGTCCGCCTGGGCGTGGTGCTGCCCGAGATCTATGCCATGCAGGCGCAGGCGATTTTCGAGGCGACGGTCGAGGTCGGCCGGCGCGGGGCCGCCGTGGTGCCGGAAATCATGATCCCGCTGGTGTCTGCCCGGCGCGAGGTGGAACTGGTCAAAAGCCATGTCGATGCCGTGGCCGCCACCGTGCGCATCCGCACCGGGCGCAGCTTTGACTACAGGCTGGGCGTCATGGTGGAAACGCCCCGCGCCGCCCTGCGCGCGGGCGAAATCGCCCAGCACGCCAGCTTCCTGTCCTTCGGCACCAATGACCTGACGCAGATGACCTATGGCCTGTCGCGCGACGATGCCGGGCGGTTCATGAACACCTATGTCCAGCAGGGCGTCTTTCCCGAAGACCCGTTCCACATCCTTGATGTCGACGGCGTCGGCGAATTGCTGCTGATCGGGGCCGACCGGGGCCGGGCCACGCGGCCGGACCTGACCCTGTCGATCTGCGGCGAACATGGCGGCAATCCCGAATCCATCGCCTTTTGCCGCAGGGCCGGATTCGACTATGTCTCCTGCTCGCCCTACCGCGTTCCCCAGGCCCGCCTTGCCGCCGCGCATCTGGCGCTGCTGGACCGGGGCTGCGACGATGCCGGCTGAAAGGCCGGCCCGGGGCCGCGCCGCGCGGGGCCGGAAATGACACGATCCGCCCGCTTCGGGGCGGGGAACGCGCCTGCGGCGGGCCGGGAAACCCGCCCTTTGCCCCCGGGGCCGGTGCCGGTGGCGCAGGGCGGCCGCTTTTGCGCCATGTCGCGGCCCTTGCCTTGGCTGCCGCCCTTGGGATAGGGCGCGGGCACCGGGAATGATACCCTTGCCGCATCCGCGCGGGAGAACCGATGACAACCGATATCCGCCTTGCCTTTGCCCACCCCGAAGAGCGGGCCGAGGCCAGCGCAGGCGCCGACCCGCGCGACAGGATCAGTCTGCGCGGCCATGTGGTCGAGGTCGAGATCGGTGCCTTCCAGCAGGAACGCGGGCAGCGCCAGCGTGTGCGCCTTGACGTGGTGGTCGAGGTGCGCCCCCATCCCGCCCCGCTGCAGGATGATGTCGACCGCATCCTGTCTTATGACCGCATCACCGAAGCCATCGCGGCAGAGCTGGCATCAGAACGCCTGAACCTTCTGGAAACGCTGGCCGAACGGATCGCCGAGCGCATCCTGGCGGAACCCCATGCCATGCGCGCCTTTGTGCGGATCGAAAAACTGGACCGGGGGCCGGGGGCGCTGGGGGTGGAAATTGTCCGCTCGCGCGCCGAAGTGCCGGTGCGTGCGGCGGATGACGGCGCGGCGCTGCATCCGGTCGTGGTGTTCTTCGACAACGCCAGCCTGGCCGCGCCCGATCTGTCGGCCCGGCTGGACGCCCTGCAGCAGCGCGGCGCGCCGGTGATCCTGACCGTCGGCCTGCCGGACCTGGCCCGCGCCCGCACCGGTCACCGGCCCACGCAGCGGCGCATTGACCTGCTGGCGATCGAACAGAACGCCTGGGTGCTGGCCGCGCGGGACCCGCGCTGCCTTGTGGTGGCAACGCGGACCGAGATCGACTGGGCGATGAAAAACGGGCGCATGATTGTCTGGGCACCGTCCAAGCTGGTGCTTGATGCGGTGGACGGACCCAAGGGCAGCGATCCGGTGGCTTTGGCGCTGTGGCTGGCCGAACATCTGGCGGCGCAATGCCTGGTGCTTCACGGCGCTGCAACAGGTCCGGCAGGAAGCCGCGTGCCCGTCGAACGCGGCTGAGTGCATGTCTTGCCAAGCGGCCCGGACCGGGGCATGGCTGGATCATGGCCCATTACCGCCCCATCGTGATGACCGACACCGCCCGTCCGCCGCAGGCCCAGGCACTTGCCGGGGGCCGGTGCTGGTTTGCCACGGTCGAGGTTCTGGACCGGGGCCGCCCGGCGCGTCTTGTCCCTGTGTCCGGGGTTCCGGATGCCGTGCTGGCCCGCCTGACCGCGCCGCGCGCGCCCGTGGCGGGGCTGGCGATGGACCGCACGCAGATCATGGGCATCCTGAACGTGACCCCTGACAGCTTTTCCGACGGCGGGCGGTTCCTCGACCCGGCGGCAGCCCTGGCGCAGGCCCGGGTCATGGCGGCCGAAGGGGCGGCCCTGCTGGACATCGGCGGCGAAAGCACGCGGCCAGGTTCTGCCGAGGTGCCGGTGGCAGAGGAAATCGCCCGCACCGCGCCGGTGATCGCGGCGCTGCGGGACGCGGGCCTGCCCCTGTCCATTGACACGCGCAAGGCTGCGGCGGCCCGCGCCGCGCTGGCGGCGGGGGCGGGGATGGTGAACGATGTCTCGGCGCTGACCTTTGATGCCGGTCTGGCCGGGGTGGTGGCGGCGGCAGGCGTGCCGCTGGTGCTGATGCATGCGCAAGGCACGCCCGCCACGATGCAGGACGCCCCGGCCTATGACGATGTGCTGCTGGACGTCTACGACTGGCTGGAGCATCGCATCGCGGTGGCCGAGGCTGCGGGCATCGCGCGCGGGCGGATCGTGGTGGACCCCGGCATCGGCTTTGGCAAGACGGCGGCGCATAATCTGGCGCTGATCCGGGGGCTGTCGCTGTTCCACGGGCTGGGCTGCCCCGTGCTTCTGGGTGCCTCGCGCAAGCGGTTCATCGGGACGATCAGCGGCCAGGAGCGGCCCGACCGGCGCGTGGCCGGATCGCTGGCGGTGGCGCTGGCGGCGGCGGCACAGGGGGTGCAGCTGCTGCGGGTCCATGACGTGGCCGAAACCCGGGCGGCGCTGGCCCTGTGGCAGGCAATCCTGGCAGGAGATATGGCATGACACGGAAACTCTTCGGCACCGACGGCGTGCGCGGCACCGCCAATACCCATCCCATGACCGCCGAAATGGCGCTGCGGCTGGGCGAGGCGGCGGGGCGGTTTTTCCGGCGTGACGGCAGAGGCGCACACCGGGTGGTCATCGGCAAGGACACGCGGCTGTCGGGCTACATGCTGGAAAACGCGCTGACGGCGGGGCTGACCGGCACCGGCATGAACGTGCTTTTGCTGGGGCCGGTGCCGACGCCGGCGGTGGGGTTTCTGACGCGGTCGATGCGCGCCGACCTTGGCGTGATGATCTCGGCCAGCCACAACCCCCATCAGGACAACGGCATCAAGTTCTTCGGCCCCGACGGGTTCAAACTGTCCGACGAGGCCGAGCAGCAGATCGAGGTGCTGGCCGAAAGCAAGGTCGCCCTTGCCCCGCCCGAAGAGATCGGTCGCGCCCGGCGGATCGAGGATGGGCGCGGGCGCTATCAGGAATATGCCAAGACCACCTTCCCTGCGGGGCTGCGGCTGGACGGGCTGAAGGTGGTGATCGACTGCGCCAATGGCGCGGCTTACCGCGCCGCCCCCGAAGTGCTGTGGGAACTGGGGGCAGAGGTGATCCCCGTGGGCGTGGCCCCCAACGGCACCAACATCAACCTGAACTGCGGGTCCACCCATACCGATACGGCGGCGCAGGCGGTGGTGGCCCATGGCGCGGATGTGGGCATTTGCCTCGATGGCGATGCCGACCGGGTGATGATCCTGGACCAGACCGGCCGGGTGGCCGACGGCGATCAGATCATGGCGCTGCTGGCGGGCCGCTGGGCCGACGAGGGGCGCCTGAACGGCGGCACGCTGGTGGCAAGCGTCATGTCGAACCTTGGGCTGGAGCGGTTCCTGACCGGGCGGGGCCTGCGGCTGGAACGGGCCCCCGTAGGCGACCGCTATGTGGTCGAGGCGATGCGGCGGGGGGGGTGGAACCTTGGCGGCGAGCAATCGGGCCATATCGTGATGACCGATTATGCCACCACCGGCGACGGGCTGATCGCGGGCTTGCAGTTCCTGGCCGAAATGGCCCGCACGGGACAGCCCGCCAGCGCCCTGGTGCAAAGCTTTGAGATGGTGCCGCAACTGCTGAAGAACGTGCGCTACGGCGCGGGGGCAGAGCCGCTGGCATCGCCTGCCGTGCAGGCTGCAATCCGGGGCGCCGAGGCGCGGCTCACCGGGCGGGGGCGGCTGCTGATCCGCAAATCCGGGACGGAACCGCTGATCCGGGTCATGGCGGAATGCGAGGATGAGGCGATGCTGGTGGAGGTGGTGGAGGGGATTGTGGAGGCGGTCAGGGGGGCGGTGTGAGGGAGTGCCCCTGTGGGACAGGGGGGTGGAGTATGGGATATCAAGGGGTTACGGGGGCGGGTTAAGGGGGTTGGCAAGGGAGGGTGCTACGCTCTAGCAGCCTTGACAATCAACAGTCAGCGGTGTTCGATAAAGGCGGCCCAACTTGATGATCTTTCAGGGCTCTGTTGCACAAATCGCCTGAGGGGATTCATCTGGTGAATCCCGTGTGGCAGCTGGACTGCATGAGCAGACCGACATCCCCGACCGACAAGACCCTGACCTGGCCGGCGTACGACAAGGCGCTCAAGCGCCTTGGCTCGCTGACGATCTGGTTCGACCCCACCATGACCTGGGAAGCCGCGCCAACCTGCAAGCGTGGCCGTCAGCCCGGATGCAGCGACGACACGGTCCAGACCTGCCTGACGATGACGGTGTTGTTCGGGATGGCGCTCAGCCAGACCACAGGGTTCGTCGAGAGCCTGCTTCGGCGGATCGGCCTGGACTGGGCGGTGCCGGACTTCAGCACGCTGTCGCGGCGCCACAAGACCCTGAAGGTGACCATCCCCCTGTCGCAGCCCGGACGGCCCGCTGCATCTGCCGGTCGACATCGAGCCGGTAAGCGCCACCGGTTCGAGCGAACCGGCGAGGGGGCATCAAGGTTGAGGGCGAAGGCGAGTGGAACGCCCGCAAGCATGGCGGCTCCAGGCGGCGGATCTGGCGCAAGATCCACATCGGGATCGACGGGAAGACACTGGAAATCCGGGCGGCCGAGTTCACGACCGGCGACATCGGTGATGCACCCACGCTGCCCGGGTTGCCCGACCAGATCCCGCCGGAACAGGAGATCGCCAGCGTCACAGCCGACGGTGCCTTCGATACCCGCAAGTGCCACGACGCCATCGCCGCCCGAGGTGCCGCCGCAATCATCCCGCCCCGCAAGAACGCCAAACCCCGGAAACCTGACACCGCCGGTGCTGTCGCGCGCAACGAAATCCTGCGCACATCGAAGCGCGTGGGTCGAACCATCTGGCGACGATGGAGCGGGCACCACCGCCGAAGCCGCGCTGAAACCGGGATGCACCGCGGCAAGCTCCCCGGGCAGCGCCTGTCCGCAAGAGACTCCGACCGTCAGCTTGCAGAGGTCCAGGTCCGTATCGCCGTCCGCAACGGCTTCACCGCCCCCGGCACACCCATTACAGGGTTCGCAGGACAGGTCTGTCCGGGAAAAGGGGACGTCAGACCGTCACCAGATTTGTGCAACAGAGCCCTGCCGGACGGCCCTTTGAACAGCACATTGTAACTGGCGTTGGAATTGAACGGCGGGTCCAAATAGATCAGGTCAACCGAAGACTCGCGTATCTGCCCGCGAAGAACCGTCAGGTTGTCGCCGCAATACAGATGTTTGCCCATGGGCAGGTTGTCTCACCCGGTGCCCGCGGCCCCCAACATGTCGGGGGGATGGTAACCGAAACCCTGACCGGTGCCCCCTTGCGCCTCAACACCGTAAAATTCCTGGAACCCGCCCCCACAACCCCCTGATATCCCTTGCCGCGCCATCCCGCCCGCCGGGCGACGCGCCTGCCTTCCCCCCGGCCCGCCTTTCCGCTATACCGCGCCCCATGTCGCAGAACCCGCCCGGCCTTCGCCCCGACACCGTCACCGCGCGCGTCCCGCGCGACGCCCGCGCCGTCCTTCGCGATGACCGGCGGGCGGGCCAGCCCACCATCGGCATGGTCAGCCTGGGCTGCCCCAAGGCGCTGGTGGACAGCGAGCGTATCCTGACCCGCCTGCGCGCCGAAGGCTATGCCATCAGCCCCGATTACCAGGGTGCCGATGCGGTGATCGTGAACACCTGCGGCTTTCTGGACAGCGCCAGGGCCGAAAGCCTGGATGCCATCGCCGAGGCACTGCGCGAGAATGGCCGCGTCATCGTCACCGGTTGCCTGGGGGCCGAACCCGATTACATCACGGGCGCACATCCCAGGGTCCTGGCCGTCACCGGCCCGCACCAATACGAACAGGTGCTGGACGCCGTCCATGCCGCCGTGCCGCCTGCGCCCGATCCCTTCATCGATCTGCTTCCCGCGTCCGCCGTCACGCTGACACCGCGTCATTACAGCTATCTGAAGATTTCCGAAGGCTGCAATCACAAGTGCAGGTTCTGCATCATCCCCGACATGCGCGGCCGGCTGCAAAGCCGCCCCGCCCATGCGGTGCTGCGCGAGGCGGAAAAGCTGGTTGACGCGGGGGTTCGGGAACTTCTGGTGATCAGCCAGGATACCTCGGCCTACGGCGTGGACCGCAGGCATGATCTGTCGCCCCGGAAGGACCGGCAGGTGCGCGCCCATATCACCGATCTGGCGCGCGAGCTGGGCGGGCTCGGGGCCTGGGTGCGGCTGCATTACGTCTATCCCTATCCGCATGTGCGCGAGCTGGTGCCGCTGATGGCCGAAGGGCTGATCCTGCCCTATCTCGACATCCCTTTTCAGCACGCCCACCCGGAAACGCTGCGCCGCATGGCGCGCCCCGCCGCCGCCGCCCGGACATTGGATGAAATCGCCGCCTGGCGCGCTGTCTGCCCCGACATCACGCTTCGATCCACCTTCATCGTCGGCTATCCCGGCGAGACGGAAGAGGAATTCCAGACCCTGCTGGACTGGATGGACGAGGCGCAGCTCGACCGGGTCGGCTGTTTTCAGTATGAAAACGTCGCCGGTGCCCGTTCCAACGCGCTGCCCGGCCATGTTCCGGAAGAGGTCAAGCAGGACCGGCGGGATCGCTTCATGCAAAAGGCCCAGGCCATTTCCGAAGCAAAGCTGGAGGCCAGGGTCGGTTCGGTCATCGAGGTGATCGTGGACGAGGTCGACGCCGAAGGTGCCACCTGCCGCACCGGGGCCGATGCGCCGGAAATCGACGGCAACCTGTTCATCGACGAAGGATTCGAGGGGCTGACCCCCGGCCAACTGCTGACCGTCCGGGTGGACGAGGCCGGCGCATACGACCTGTGGGGCACCCGTCTCGGGGCATGACGAAAGTTTCTTCCCGTGCCGCCCTGCCGCCGGTCCCCTTTGGGCGACAGTATATCCTAAAGGGCGGATAGATTACGGCTTTGTGTTGATTTATACATAAAGCCAACACTTTTCTGTGACCGTTTTCGAAAGGGTCAGGGGTGACAGGGGCGCGACACAACCGGAACCGGGCCATGCGGCGGCTGCGCGCCGTGACGCTGATCGAAAGCGTTCTTTTTGTCTCCGTGGCGCTGGGGTTGATCGTGGGCGGTCTCGCGGTTTACCAGCAATCGTCGCTGTCGGAACGCTCTTCCAGCCAGATGCGGATGCTGGGTTCCATCGTCGCCGAAACCCGGTCGCTGTATGAGCAGAAGCTGAACCTGCCCAGTCTGGCCAGCACGGCCGATCCGATGTTCCTGTCGGCTGTGGTAGATGACGTGCTGATCAGCGCGGATGCCGTTGCGGCAACATACCTCGATGCAAGCGCCCCGCCAAACCGTCTTGGATGGGCCTCGCCGATCCGTCACGGCTGGAAGGGGGCCATGAACATTCTTGCCGTAAGGCGGGACGGATCAGTGCCGCATATGCTGGTTTATATCGAGGATATCCCCTCAGAGGTCTGCGTGCGGCTTTCCTCGATGACCGCAACCGGCAAAACCGGCTTTGTCGAGCAGATGACAGAGATTGTCTTTCAGGTACCCGACGGAGGTGGTGGCTTCAATATCGCAAAGCTGCCGTCCGTGACCTATCCGCTTCCCATCACCCCGGACGATCTGGCGCTTCCCGCCCACTGCGGACCTGCGGGCGGGCGCGTGAACGTGATCTACTGGGTGCCGCTGGACTAGGGATTGTTCTTTTGTTCCTGACTTCAGCGTGATCATGGGTTGGGGCGGGTGCTGCGGCCAGTGCGCGCAGCCCGCCGTGCGGCGGCGCTCACGCCGCGCGTGACGGGTTCAATGCCGTCGATTGCATCAAAAGGGCCGACGCCGGGTTTACCTGGCAAAGCGCATTGCGGCCGTCTTTCGTGGCGCCTCACAAGGGTGCAAGGCCGTCTTTCACACACCGTCCGGTGCCCCGGCAGAGGATACCCTGTTCATTCCGTCATGTGGCCTTCGCAAGGTCGTTCATCCGCCCGACTTTGCGACAGGGCCTGATCAAAGCCCAGCCTGCGGCGGGCCACGTTTGCGGCTTGATGCGCACTGCCGCGCCCAGGGACAGATGGTGTCGTCGCCCGTGCGGGTGCCGCCGCAGCAGCGCAGGACGATCATGACAACCTGCCATCATCCTTTCGCCGGGAACCTATCCCAAAGGATAGGATCCTTTCTGATGCGGCTTGCCCAGGAAGGGCGCTTGTTCCCGGAATTCAGGCGGCCCAGACAGGCCTCCACACCGGCAGTCCTTCGCACCGAACCCTGCGACATGCCAAGGCCAGACCCGCAATCCCTGTGGCCCCATCAGGACCCTGATCCATTCGGCAGGTCCGTCGCCGCCTTGCCGCCATGGCCGGGTCAGGCCGGGGCGAGGGACTCGATCCCGGATTTGTTGGGGCAGTAGTCCGGCAGCGGGGGCTGGCGGGCCACTGCCAGCCAGCGAAGGCAGCGGGCGGACTGGCCGCAACTCTGGCAGCGTCCGACCAACTGCGCAAGCTCGGACCGTGTCAGCCAGCCCTCGACGACCGCTGCGGGCAGGTTTACCCCCGCCAGACGCGCCATGCCCTGTGTCAGACCCCAAGCTTGCGGGCCTTCCGTAAAGCCGATCATCCCTTGCCCTCCCGTACCGCACCCCATGCTGGAACGGGACGCCCGGTGTGGTCCTTGATCCAGATCAAGCAGGCTCAGCGAAGGGTCTGCATTGTCTGGACAACCACCTGGTACCGCTGCCCCATCGGCGGGTGCGTGCCCAGGAAGCGGTTGCCCGGGTCGGGCAGGCGGTTGAAGAACTGTGCGCCGACCAGCGGATCAAACCCGGCGCGCCAGGCGATTTCTGTACCAAGGGCGTCCGCCTCCAGCTCGAACCCCTTGGAAAAGCGGCGCGCACCAAGTTCGGCACCCATGTCCTGCGCGGCGCGGATCGTGGCCTGATCGCCTCCGCCCAGCGTCGCCAGCGCGCCGGCCACAAGCGCGCCCTGCATCATTCCGGACTGCTGCCGGGCAATATGGCCGGCGATGTGATGCGCGGTCTCGTGGCCCATGACAAAGGCAAGCTCGTCGGGGTTGCGAATGTCCATCAAAAGCGGCACGTTGAACGCGATGATGGGGTTGCCCTGATCGTCCAGGGTCTGAAAGGCATTCGGGGACTGTCCGGGGCGGTCGTCAATGGCGATCTGGAAGCTGCAGGGCACGTTGCGGGTGCGTTCAAGGCAAATCGCCTCGGCCACCGGCACAACGCGGTCAACCACGTCGACAAAGGTGCGGGCTGCCTGTTCCGGCGTGGGGGCTGCGGCGAACTCGGCCGGGGGCGGGCCACCGCCGGGCGGTGCCATCGGCACCGTGCAGCCGGCCAGACCCGCCGCCGCAATCACCCCGCCAAGCCAACGTCCAAGCACGCCCGCGTTTCCCCGCCCAAACCTGCTTTACGGTAGCGCGGTCGCCTCGTGGATGCATCCCCTTCACGGTGATTTGCACAAAGGTTTGCCCATTGGGCCGGGCCGCCGGGCCGCGTAAGCTGCGCCCATGTTCACCATCGAGCATGATTTCGACGCGACCGTGATCACCCTTGTTGACGAGGGTGGGCCCAGGCTTGAGGAAGACGTGATCATCCTGGCCTTTGAGGATTGCGTGACCGTCGGGCAGTTCGACCCGCGCCGGGACGAGGTGGTGAAGATCACCCTGTCGAACGCGCAGCTGAGCGAACTGGCGGCGGCACTGAACCTGCCGGAGGGCAGTTACCGGCTGGCGAAAAAGGCGTAGGCAGAGGCAGGACGAAGATCGTCTGGCGGTGCCGGTCGGTCTGGCCAATGTCGGCGGTTTTGCAAGGCAAACAGACCGGTGCAGCCGACGTTTGGGCGGATCATTCCCTGCACCGGGCGCGTTTCGGAAATGTCCGGATCCCGGCCGCACCCTTCAGGGTTAATGCGGTATGCCAGCCGCCTGACAGGATCGCCGGACCGGGGCCTGCGGACGGCGAGGCAGCCGTCCTTTTGCATCCTGCCGGCAAAGGGCAGGCGTCGGTCAAGCTGAGCTTCGATGTCATGGATGGTACCGCGTTCTGTCTTGCGGCCCTGCAGGAAGGTCTGGCCCCCGGTCCCAGGGATCAGGCATCAGGCAGGCGGAGTTGTGTTCGCCAACGCCCGGGGTCCGTCAAACACCTTTGCATCCGTCTCCGGCCGGGCGTCTGCGCTGGCTGATCTATCCCGGAATGCGCATGGCGGCGGATGTCCGGCGCGCTTTGTCACGATCAGGGAAAGGCTCTGCAGGCCTAACGCGCTGCAGGACCCGAAAGCAAAGGTGCGGTGACCCTTTTGCGGTTCCGGATGCCAAAGGGCATGGCACCCTCGGGCAGGGTTAAGGGGCCGCCCTGCGTGCAAGTGCCGCGGCGGGACACCACCCCACTTGCGCCTGCAAACTCCGTCACGGCGCGCTTGGCGTTGCAGCCTGATACCGGCCACGCCGACCCCCTTTGCTTCACCCGCAGCACCCTGCCCCGCCCGCTCATGCCCCGCCCCGGCACGGCCATGGGGGAAGCGGGGCAGCCGGGTTCGCCGCCGCCAGCCGTTCCGGATGCCCGGGGATGCCCGCGCACCAAAGGGCACCGGCTGGCATATCCGCAAAAGGCGCGCCCGCCCCGGTGCGCTTTGCCCATGCTTGTGTGACCTGGCCCGCCCTGCCCGGCCGGATTTGCGCAGCAAAGGCACGGCACCTTCCCGTTGCGAACGGCATCGGCACGGTTGATGCCCGTGCAAGCCCCGGCTTGATCTGCGCTATCGCGCAGGTCAATCAAGATAAGGCACTTCTGCGCGCCCGGACCAGGACCGGTCAGCCCGAACGCACGTTTTCCGCCGTGACCGGGACTGATCGCCGCAGCAACCGGGGCGCGGAAGGACGGCTTTCGCGCCGGAATGCGCGCCTTCTGCGATGCACGCCTTTCAGCCTTTGGGCACCGCATTGCCTGGGCCTGCCACCCCTTCGGCACGGGCGACATGGCGTTTCACGGCGACAAAGCTGTCCGGCGACACCGAGATCGAGTCGATCCCGGCCTTGACCAGCAGTCCGGCGAAGGCCGGGTCATTGCTGGGCGCCTGACCGCACAGCCCGACCTTGGCACCAGCCTTGTGGGCGCGCGCGATCAGGCTTTCGATCATCCACAGCACCGCCGGATCGGATTCGTCGAAAAGTGCGGCCAGCTCCTCTGAGTCGCGATCAACCCCCAGGGTCAGTTGCGTCAGGTCGTTCGATCCGATCGAAAACCCGTCGAACCGTCTGGCGAAGTCTTCCGCCAGAATGACGTTGGCCGGAATCTCGCCCATCACATAAACCTCAAGCCCGTCCACACCCCGCTTCAGCCCGTGCTTTTCCATCACCTGCAGCACCCTGTCCGCCTCAATCGGGGTGCGGCAGAACGGGATCATCACCACGACATTGTCAAAACCCATCTCCTTTCGCAGGCGCAGGATCGCCCTGCATTCCAGTGCAAAGCCTTCTTCGTACTGCGGCGAGTAATAGCGCGACGCCCCGCGCAGGCCAATCATCGGGTTTTCCTCGTGGGGCTCAAACTCGCGCCCGCCCAGAAGTTCGGCATATTCGTTGGTCTTGAAATCGCTCATCCGCACGATGACCGGTCTGGGGTAGACGGCCGCCGCAATCTGCGACAGGCCCCGCGCCAGGTTGTCGACAAAGAACCCGGTCTTGTCGGTATAGCCCTTGGTCATCCTGGCGATTTCGGCCTTGGCGGCCTGGTCCTTCAACCGGTCGAAATGCACCAGGGCCATCGGATGAACCTTGATCGCGTTGTTGATGACAAACTCCATCCGCGCCAGTCCGACGCCGTCACAGGGCAGCCGCCACCAGCGGAACGCAGCCGAAGGATTCGCCATGTTCAGCATGATCTGTGTTCTGGTCTTCGGCAGATCGTCGATCCGCAGGTCTTCGACATCGATCTGGGCAATTCCTTCGAAGATCACGCCTTCGCCACCGCCCGCGCAGGATACGGTGACCTCCTGTTCATCATGCAGGATCTGGGTGGCCGTGCCGGTGCCCACGATTGCCGGCAGGCCCAGCTCCCGGCTGACAATCGCGGCATGGCTGGTGCGCCCGCCATGATCGGTCACAATGGCCGAGGCGCGTTTCATGATGGGCACCCAGTCAGGATCGGTGGTCGAGGTGACAAGGATCGAGCCGTCGACAAAGCGGTCGATGTCCCTCGCGCTTTCGATGATGCAGACCCGTCCCGCAGCAACGGCACTGCCAACGCTGAGCCCGCTGAGCAGCGTCTTGCCCGCCTTTCTGACCGTGTAGGATTTGATCGCCCCCGCATCGGCGCGCGATTGCACCGTTTCGGGGCGGGCCTGCACGATGAACAACTCTCCCGTGTCGCCGTCGCGGGCCCATTCCATGTCCATGGGCTGGCCGTAATGGGTCTCGATCGTCACCGCCATTCGCGCCAGTTCAAGGATCTCGGCATCGCTCAGCACCCAGGCCGCGCGTTCGGCCTTTGACGTCGGCACGTTGCGCGTCTCGCCGCCCTCGCGGTTGGCATAGATCATCTTGATTTCCTTTGCGCCCAGCCGTTTCCCGACAATCGGTGTCACGTCCCGCGCATCAAGGAAGGGCTTGTAGACCTGGTATTCATCGGGGTTTACCGCGCCCTGAACCACATTTTCGCCCAAGCCCCAGGCCGCGTTGATCAGGGCGATCCTGTCAAATCCGCTTTCGGTATCGATCGAGAACATCACGCCCGAACCGCCGGTATCCGACCGGACCATCCGCTGCACCCCGATCGACAGCGCGACCTTGGCGTGGCCGAACCCCTTCATCTGGCGATAGCTGATCGCCCTGTCCGTGAAAAGCGAGGCATAGCAGCGCTGGCAGGCGGTCAGCACGGCCTTTTCCCCGCGCACGTTCAGGTAGGTTTCCTGCTGACCGGCGAAGCTGGCATCGGGCAGATCCTCGGCCGTGGCGCTGGAGCGAACGGCAACCGGCAGGTCCGCCACCCCGGCCCGGGCCGACAGGTCGCGGTAGCTTTGCAGAATGTCCGCCTCGATCCCGGCGGGCCAGTTCCCGGCAAGGATCATGGCGCGCACCCGGGACCCCGCCTCGTGCAGGGTAATCCTGTGATCCTGCCATTGACCGATCACGTCATCGATGCGGGCATCAAGCCCGTTGGCGGTCAGGAAGGTGCGATAGGCATCCGCCGTGGTCGCAAAGCCCGATGGCACCCGGATACCCTTCTGGCCCAGTTGCCGGACCATTTCGCCAAGGGAACTGTTCTTGCCACCGACCAGTGCAACATCCCCTCGGGTCAGCTCTTCGAACCACATGACGTTCACGCGCTTCCCCGTCATCCCGGCCCCCCATCCCTGAGACTTTGAAGGCCTCAGTATGACCCCCCCGGTTCCTTGCTGCCTTGATATCAATCAAACGGCGGCCCGCGCTGTTGTGGTACACCTCCGCTGGCGGGGCAGGGGCGTGACATGATCAATTCCCGGATTGAACGGCTGATCGGGGAGGCAGAGGGTGCGGCCCAGTTGGACAGCGCCATGCTGGAGCGCGCCGCCGATGTCCTGCGCCGGGTCTTTCCGGAAGCAGACCTGCCGGTTGCGGCACCCTCTGATCCGGTCGGGCAGGCCCTGCATCTGGTTGAAGCGTTTCTGCCGACCTGGACGATCCGGCTTACCGGCAATGCGACCGGGCCGGACGGCCACTGGCACTGTTCGCTGCGGGAAAGCCCGGGCAGCGATGAAGACGAGTTGATCGGCTTCGGCTCCGGTCGCGTTATCGGCCTGGCGGTGGTTGCCGCCTTGCTGCGCGTGGCGCGCGCAAGGGCGGCGCACTGATGCAGGCCCCGTCCGGGGTCCGGCGGTGCCCCGGCCGAAAGGAACCGCGCATCACCCGCCGCGCCGCCGCCCATCTTCATCCCAGGACCGAAAGACTCAAGGAACCGGAGGCGGGGGCAAGGGCGGGAAGACCATTCGCCGCCGCGCCGATGCCCGGGGGCGGCGCAAGGTCGCCGCTTCGGGCGGAAAGCCAGGCGGGCCATTGCGGCCAGCATGAGCCGGGTTCAAACGGGTGCTGAAACAGCAATCCGACCGCTTGCCTGCCGGGAAAATCCTTCCGGGTCCGGGGAAAGGGATTGCAACGGGGGCGGGTGCTGGCCGGGGCTGTTGCCCCCCGGCCGGGCAAGGGGCAGCGTGGCGCTGTGGCAGGGGCCATCGCCCCTGCCGGGATGCGCAAGGCGCGCGCAGGCGGATGGGTGCCCGCTTTCCGGCCGGGCAGCCCGTGCTGCCGGAATCTTTCCGGCACCCGGTTCAAGGGCATACTCCGGCCCTGTCAAGCCTGCGCAAGATCGTGAAAAGAACTGACACACAGCCGCATTCCGTTGGCCAGACCGGGCGAACCCGGTTAGTCTTGCCCCGCAACATCAAGGGGCCGGCCATGCAGACAGGAACCATGATCGGCGTCATCGGCGGATCGGGCCTGTACCGGATCGACGGGCTGCAGGGTGCCCGCTGGATCACGGTGACCACCCCCTGGGGGGATCCGTCTGACCAGGTGCTGGTCGGGCAGCTTGACGGCATTGCGATGGCCTTCCTGCCGCGCCACGGGCGGGGGCATGTCCTTTCCCCGACCGAGGTGCCCTACCGCGCCAATATCGATGCCATGAAACGCCTGGGCGTGACCGACCTGATCTCGGTCTCGGCCTGCGGCTCTTTGCGCGAGGGCTTTGCGCCGGGCGACTTCGTGATTGTGGACCAGTTCATCGACCGCACCTTCGCCCGCGAAAAATCCTTTTTCGGAACCGGCTGTGTCGCCCATGTCAGCCTGGCGCATCCCACCTGCCCCCGGCTGGGCGCGGCCTGCGCCGGGGCGGCGCGGGCCGAAGGCATCACGCTGCATCAGGGCGGCACCTATCTGTGCATGGAGGGCCCCCAGTTTTCCACGCTGGCCGAATCGCGGATGTATCGCGGCTGGGGCTGCGACCTGATCGGGATGACCAACATGCCCGAGGCCAAACTGGCGCGCGAGGCCGAGCTGTGCTATGCATCTGTCGCGATGGTGACGGATTACGATTGCTGGCACCCCGGCCATGATGCGGTGGATGTGGCGCAGGTCATTGCCGTGCTGGCCGGCAATGCCGCCCGCGCAGGCGGCATGCTGGCACGCCTGCCCGCCCTTCTTGGGCAAAACCGCACCCCCTGTCCGCATGGCTGCGACCGCGCGCTCGACTTTGCCCTGATGACCGCGCCCGACCGGCGCGATCCGGCGCTGCTGGCAAAGCTGGATGCCGTCGCAGGCCGCGTGCTGGGATAGCGCGCCCGCGTCTGTCCGCTTTCCGCTGTCGAACAAGGCAAAGACCGACCCATGAAAAAGACTGTCAAAGACTATATCCGTACCATCGTCGATTTCCCGCACGACGGAATCCTGTTCCGCGACGTGACCACGCTTTTTTCCGATGCGCGCGGCTTTCGCATGGCAATCGACCAGTTGCTCACGCCCTATGCCGGGCTGCGGATCGACAAGGTGGCCGGGCTTGAGGCGCGCGGCTTCATCCTGGGCGGGGCGGTGGCGCATCAGCTTTCGACCGGCTTCGTGCCGATCCGCAAGAAGGGCAAGCTGCCCGGACGGACCATCGCGCAAAGCTATACCCTGGAATACGGCGAAGCGGTGGTCGAGGTGCATGACGATGCCATGCAACCCGGCGAAACCGTGCTGCTTGTCGATGACCTTCTGGCCACCGGCGGCACCGCCGAGGCCGGTATCCGCCTGATCGAGCGGCTGGGGGCGCAGGTCATCGGCTGCGCCTTTGTCGTGGACCTGCCCGATCTTGGCGGGCGCACCAGACTGGAAGCGATGGGAATGGAAGTGCACGCGCTTTGCGCCTTTGACGGGCACTGAAGGTTCAATTCCGGTCCCGCGCTAACACTTTGGCAATCGAATCGGCCTAGCTCTGACGGGGTCCGGCAGATCACCGGACGACACTCGCACCATGTTGTAACCCCACACTCCCAAAGTCCCCGCCGATTCAGCCCGGCGGGGCAAACCCTGCGGGGGCAGGCCGCCCTACCCTGTCGGCTGGCCGCGCAGAACGGCACCGGGGTTCATGATGCCACCAGGGTCCAGCGCCGCCTTGATCGCGCGCATCGCCGCCAGCTTCGCCGGATCGCCGTAACGTTCCAGATCATTGACCTTCAGCCGCCCGATGCCGTGCTCGGCGCTGACCGATCCGCCCATGCCATGGACCATGTCATGCACCAGCCGCTTCACCGGCTCGCGCAGCGCCGCGTCATCGGCGCGGGTCCGTCCCCGCTGCGGGAAGACGTTGTAGTGCAGATTGCCGTCGCCCAGATGCCCGAAGCAGTTGATCCGCACATCGCCCAGCGCCCGCAGCGCAGGCCCGGCGCGCGCGATGAAGTCGGGTATCGCCCCCAGCGGCAGCGAAATATCGTGGCTGGAAATGGCCCCGATCCGCCGGTTCGCCTCGGGGATCATCTCGCGCAGGTGCCAGAACGCATCGCGCTGCGCCTGCGAGGTGGCGATCAGCCCGTCGCTGACCAGGCCCGCCCCGGCCCCGTCCGCGTAGAGATCCTCCAGCACCGCCCCGGGCGACAGGCCTGCGGGCAGGCCCACATCCACCAGAACCATCCAGTCGGGCGGGTCGGCAAAGGGCTGGCGCAGGTGCGGCAGCACCTCGGCCAGGAACTGCAGGCCGGTCCCGCCGATCAGCTCGAAGGCGGTGATCAGCCCGCCCAGCCGCGCTTCGGCCCGCGACAGCAGCGCCAGTGCCGCAGCCGGGCCCGACACCGCCAACAGGGCGGTGCCTTCGGCCGCAGGCACCGGATGCAGCCTCAGGCTGGCCGCCGTGATCACGCCCAGCGTGCCTTCCGCCCCGATCAGCAGATGCCGCAGGTCATAGCCGGTGTTGTCCTTGCGCAGCCGCTTCAGCCCGTGCAGCACCGACCCGTCCGGCAGGACCGCCTCGATCCCCAGGCACAGGTCGCGCGCATTGCCATAGCGCAGCACGTTGACCCCGCCCGCATTGGTCGACAGCACCCCGCCAAGGCACGCCGACCCCTGCGAGGCCAGCGTCAGCGGAAACCGCCGGGCCACGGCCTGCGCATGGGCCTGGGCCTGGGCCAGCGTCATGCCGGCCTCGACAACCATCGCATTCTCGTCCGGCAGGATCGCCCGCAGCGCCGCCATGCGTTCCAGCGACAGGATCAGTGGCGCGGGGCCGTCCTGCATCACCTGACCGCCGACAAGGCCGGTCCCGCCGCCCCAGGGGATGATACCCACCCCGGCCCCGGCGCAGGCCCGGACAATGGCGGCCACCTCTTCCACCCGGCGCGGCCGGGCGACAGCCGCGCCAACGCCCTGCCAGCGCCCGCGCGGTTCGCTCAGAAAGCGCGGCTCGACCGCGCCCAGCGTGCCCCCGGGCAGGCGCGCGGCAAGATCGGACAGAAAGGCAGGCCCGGCGGGGATCAAGCGCATGGCCCTGCTTAGCGAACCCCGCCCCCGGTGCAAGCCGTCAGTTCGGCCACGACGGCTCCAGCACCAGGATCGTTGGCTGCGACGGCAGGTCTGACAGCGCCACCTCGAGGCTGCCGGTCCCTGCCCGCACAACGGGAAAGGCACCGTCCATATCGGCCAGAAACCGCTCCAGCGAGGCACCGGAAAACCAGTGCATCGGCAGCACCACGGATGACCGCAGATGCTTGACCACCCCGGCCATGCTGGCGGTGTCCATGGTATAGCCGCCGTCCACGGGAACCATCACCACGTCCAGCCGCCCGATCATCGCATAGTGTTCGGGGCTGGGCACCTGATGCAGATGCCCCAGATGCCCGATGCACAGGCCCGCCACCTCGAAGATGAAAATCGAATTCCCGTCGCGCCGGATGCCCTCGCCCATGCGGCTGCGCAGGTCTGTCGTCACGTTGCGCACCAGCATCTCGCCCAGATCAAGGGAAATCTCTGCCGGGTTGGTCCCGTCGCCCCAGCCGCGCAGCACATGGGCAATGCGCGGGTCGGGGCTGTCGGTCCAATGCGTGGAATGGGCGTTGTTCATCGTCACCACATCGGGGATCACATCGGCACCGCCCGGAAAGCCGGTATAGTCGGTTGCCGCCACAAGCCCGCCCGGCGTTTCGATCAGGAAGGTCGCATGACCGGCATAGCTGATCCGCACCCTGTCCCCGGCCAGGGGGGCGCCGAAGGATGCCGGGCGGATCACCTCCACCCCCGGCACGCCCTGCGCCAAGGCGATGCAATGGGACGGGATGCGTTCCTGCGCGGCGGCGGGCAGGCCCAGCAGGGCGGCGGCAAAGAGAACGGCTTTGTGCATGACAGGGTCCTTCCTGCACAAAGATACTAGGGCAGGCGGACGCCGTGCCAAGACCCGCGCGGCAGCCGGTTCACCCCGCGCCCGCCCCTTGGGCAGGTGCCGCCTTGCCCCTGTCGGTCGCACAGATGTTCCGCGCAAGGATGATCGCAAGGATGCACACCTTCCAGGCGTTCCGGCGCACAGGGCGCGGTCTGTATCCGGGCCGGGCGGCGTGCC
The DNA here is from genome assembly GCA_020251025.1 of Rhodobacter sp. Taxonomy (GTDB): domain Bacteria; phylum Pseudomonadota; class Alphaproteobacteria; order Rhodobacterales; family Rhodobacteraceae; genus Aliitabrizicola. The sequence continues at coordinate 21,385 of JADCDI010000042.1, forward strand.
CCCCGCCCCGGCCGCGACATCCCGCGAACCGGGGGGCCTTCACCCTCAGCCCACATCCGTCCGCCCGCGCCGGTCGCTGCGCAGGTTGGCATAAAGCACATGGTTGCGCCAGCGCCCGGCGATCTGCAGATAGCTTTGCGCCACGCCTTCGTACTTGAAGCCGCATTTTTCCAGCACACCGCGCGAGGCGGCGTTTTCCGGCAGGCAGGCGGCCTCAACGCGGCTCAGGTCCATCGCGGTGAAAGCATGATGCACAAGGGCAAGGATCGCCTCGCGCATATAGCCCTGGCGGGCATGGGCCTGTCCCATCCAGTAGCCCAGCGTTCCGGCCTGACTTGGGCCGCGCCGGATATTGTCCAGGGTGATCGCCCCAAGAAGGGCGCCATCCGCGCGCCGGATCAGCAGCAGCGGCAGCGCCGTGCCCTGGCTGGTTGACCGGTTGGCCCAGTAGATGCGGCTGGTAAATGCCTTGCGCGACAGATGATCCGCCGCCCAGATGGGTTCCCAGGGGGTCAGGAACGGCGCGCTTTGGTCGCGCAGCGTGCTCCAGGCCCGGAAATCGCCATGCTGCGGCAGGCGCAGCGTCATGCGTTCCGTTTCGATCCTGACGCGCCGTGCTGCGCCAAGCATCAGGCGGCAAGCCCCTTGCGGATGGCATCCAGGCCGGGCGCGCCCGCAACCGGGCCATAAAGCGCCAGCGCCGATCTTGCCTGCGTCAGCACGCCCGCATAGCTGCGCACATCCTTCAGCGACACGGCATCGATCCTGGCCACAGTCTCGTCCAGATCGGGCACGCGGCCCCAGATGGCCAGCAGCCGGGCCGCGCGCTCGGCGCGGCTTGACGGGCTTTCCAGCCCCATCAGCAGCCCCGCCTTCAGCTGCGCGCGGGCGCGGGCGACCTCGACTTCGGTCATGTCATCGCAAGACCGCTTCAGTTCCTCCAGCGTCAGGCGGGTGAGTTCGCCGATTTCCTCTTCGGACGTTCCGGCATAAAGCGTGATCTGGCCGGTATCCTCATAGGCCGCCGATTGCGCGAAGATCGAATAGCACAGCCCGCGCTGTTCGCGGATTTTCTGGAACAGGCGCGATGACATCCCGCCCCCCAGGGCCATGGCATAGACCTGTGCCGTATAGACATCGGGCGCGTGGTAGCCCGGCGCTTCGAAAGCCAGGGCGAAATGCACCTGCTCGAGGTTCTTTACTTCGCGCCGCTCGCCGCCCCGGAAGTCGGCGGGCTGGACCGGCACTGCGCCGACCGGTTTCAAACCGCCAAAGACAGCCCTGGCTTCGGCCACGATCCTGTCATGGTCCACCCCGCCTGCGGCGGACAGGATCATCTGGTCCGGCCCATAGTGCTGGGCCACGAAGCCTGTCAGATCCTCGCGCCCAAAGGACGATACCCGTTCGGACGGTCCCAGAATGGTGCGGCCAAAGGCCTGGTCGGGATAGCTTGCCTCTTGCAGCCAGTCGAAGATCACATCGTCGGGCGTATCCAGGGCCTGGCCGATTTCCTGCAGGATGACGTGGCGCTCCACCTCGATTTCCTTGCTGTCGAAGACCGGATTCAGCACGATGTCGGAAATCACATCCAGTGCCAGCGGCACATCGTCCTGCAGCACGCGGGCGAAATAGGCGGTCATGTCGCGGCTGGTATAGGCATTGATGTAGCCGCCCACATCTTCGATCTGCTCGGCAATCTGCAACGCGCTGCGGGTCCTTGTGCCCTTGAACGCCATGTGCTCCAGGAAATGCGCGATCCCGTTCTGCTCGGGGCGCTCGTGCCGCCCGCCCGCCGTGACCCAGACCCCAAGCGCGGCGCTTTTGAGCCCCGGCATGTTTTCGGTCACGATACGAAGGCCGTTCGGCAGGGTTGTCAGGCGCAGGGTCAACGACCGGTCCTTTCGCGGACAAGGGCCTCGAGGGCGGCAAGATCATCGGGCGCGCGCGTCACCCGTTCGGGGCGGTCGAACAGATCGGCCAGGCGCGGCGGCAGCGCCGGGCGCAGGCCCGTCGCGGTCTCGACCGCATCGGGGAACTTCGCCGGATGCGCCGTGGCCAGCGTGATCATCGGCACTGCGCCCAGATGTTCTTCGGCCACCTTCACCCCCACGGCGCTGTGCGGGCACAGGATTTCACCCGTCTGCGCGAAGGTCCGCCGGATCGTCTCCACCGTTTCCTCTTCGCTGCAGCGGCCCGAGGCGAACTGCGCGCCCAGTGCTGCCATTGCCTTCGCACTGATGTGAAAACCGCCCCGTTTGAGATCCGCCATCAGCGCCGCCACGGCAGACCCGTCGCGGCCATAGGCGTCAAACAGGGCACGCTCGAAGTTGGACGATACCTGAATGTCCATCGACGGGCTGATCGACGGGCGCACACCCCGGGTCGTATAATCGCCCGTGCGCAGCGCGCGGTCGAGGATATCGTTCTGGTTCGTGGCAATCACCAGTTTTTCAATCGGCAGGCCCATCTGGCGGGCGATGGAACCGGCAAAGATATCGCCGAAGTTGCCCGTGGGCACGGTAAAGCTGACAGGACGCCCCGGCGCGCCCAAGGCCACAGCCGCGTAGAAGTAATAGACCACCTGCGCCAGAACCCGCGCCCAGTTGATGCTGTTGACACCCGCCAGACGCACCTCGTCGCGGAAGGCAAAATCGTTGAACATGTCCTTCACGCGGGCCTGACAATCATCAAAATCACCCGACATGGCAATGGCATGGACATTTGCCTCGACCGGTGTCGTCATCTGGCGGCGCTGCACCTCTGACACGCGGCCATGCGGATACAGGATAAAGACATCCACATTGCCCAGGCCGCGGAAGGCCTCGATCGCGGCCGATCCGGTATCGCCGCTGGTGGCACCCACGATCGTCACACGCTCGCCCGTCCGCGCCAGGGCGGCCTGGAAGAGCTGGCCGATCAGCTGCATGGCAAAGTCCTTGAAGGCCAGCGTCGGCCCGTGAAACAGTTCCAGCAGGAAATGATTGCTGCCCAGCTGCACCAGTGGCGCGCGGGCGGCATGGCCGAAGCCGGCATAGGCGGCGGCGATCAGGCGGCGGAACGCGTCATCGTCAAAGGTGCCGCCCAGAAAGGGCCGCATCACGCGAAAGGCCGTTTCCTCGTAAGCCAGACCGGCAAGCGCCGCGATATCCGCCTGCGCCATCACCGGCACGGCCTCGGGCACGTAAAGGCCGCCGTCGCGCGCAAGCCCCGTCATCATCGCCTCGTCAAAGCGCAGAACGGGTGCCGCACCCCTGGTCGAGATGTAGTGCATGTCCATCCCCGTCTCAGTCCGTCCGACGCCTGATACGCCACAGCAGAAGCCCTGTCATCCCCGCCCAGACCGCCGCAAGGGAAAACCAGGTCACCGCATAATTCAGGTGGTTGTTCGCAATGCCCTGCGTATCCACCGGCAGCGGTGTTATGCCGTCGCCCGTCGTCTCGCGCGCCACGATCAGGACGGGTTCGGTCTGCAACACCGCCGCCATGGCCGGCACGTCGCGCGCGAACCAGATCGCGCGGGCGGCATCGGGGGGCGGGGTGAAGCTGTCGGTCTCGTCCGGCCAGTGCAGGGTGCCCAGGATTGACACCACCGTGGCCTTTCGCGGGCGGTCCCGCTGATCTTCGGGCAGGAATCCCCGGTCGATCATGATCCTGCGGCCGTCGTCCGTCTGAAAGGCTGCGATCACGCGGTATCCCGCGCCGACCCCCCTCAGGCTGGCCAGAACGTCGATCCCGGTCCCGGTAAAGCGGCCCGTGACGCGCACCGGCAGGTACTTGTCCACGGTCGGGTCCGGCATCGCCGGCAGGGCAACGGGGGTATCGGCCAGCCGCGCCGAGATCTGTGCGATGATGGCCTGCTTCCAGGCAAGCCGCTGCATCTGCCAGCTTCCGAGTGCGATCAGAATCGCGCAGCCCGCAAGGCCGAACAGCAGGGGCAGGATCATCCGGCGGGTCATGGCACGGCCTTGTGCAGAACCGGACAGGCGCGCGCCGCTATGGCCCGCGCCCGCCCGGACAGGGAACGCCCGGCGGGGAAGTGCCCCGCGAACCGGGCTGCGGTCAGCGGCCCCAGATATAGATCGATGCGAACAGGAACAGCCAGATCACGTCCACAAAGTGCCAGTACCAGGCGGCAGCCTCAAACCCGACATGACGTTCGGGCGTGAAGTGACCCTTCATCACCCGGAACAGGCAGACCGCCAGAAATATGGTGCCGACGATGACGTGAAAGCCGTGAAAGCCCGTCGCCATGAAGAAATTGGCCCCATAGATGTTCCCGGCAAAGCCAAAGCCGGCATGGGTGTATTCATAGATCTGGAAGATGGTGAAGATGACCCCCAGCACAATCGCCAGGATCAGGCCGTTCTGCAGGTCCTTGCGGTTGTTTTCATGCACCAGCGCGTGGTGCGCCCAGGTCGCCGCAGCACCCGAGCACAGCAGGATCAGCGTGTTCATCAGCGGCAGATGCCAGGGATCGAACGTCTCGATCCCTTCGGGCGGCCAGACCCCGTCAACCATCGGGCTGAGCGGCCCCATGGGGTACAGCGCGTGCTTGAAGAAAGACCAGAACCAGGCGGAAAAGAACATCACCTCGGACAGGATGAACAGCAGGAAGCCATAGCGCAGACCTATCACCACAACCGGCGTGTGATCGCCCGCATGGCTTTCGGCGATGACATCGCTCCACCAGGCGAACATCACATAAAGAACCATGGCCAGACCGATCAGGCCCAGCCAGGGCCCCGAGCCGTGCATCCACAGGACGGCACCGAACAGCATCACGAAGGCACCGACCGCCGCGATAAAGGGCCAGATCGACGGCGGCAGGACGTGATAATCATGGTTCTTGGCGTGGGCCATTCGGCGTTCCCTTGTATTCTCTCGTATCTTCCTGTGTCCCGGTCCTGACGGCTGCCGGGGCTGGTGTCAGTTTACCGGTGCCTGAACGCCGGGGGCAAGGGCCGCCTGTTCGTCGGGCAGTTCGGTTTCGTGAAAAGTGTAGGACAGCGTGATTTCCTTGACATAGCGGCTGTCCCTGCCGGTGACGATTTCCGGATCGACATAGAAGGTCACCGGCATCTGCACCCGCTCGCCCGGTTGCAGCACCTGCATCTCGAAGCAGAAGCAGGCGATCTTGTCAAAATAGGCTCCGGCGGCATCCGGGGCCACGTTGTAACTGGCGGTACCCGCAACAACGCGATCGGTGGGATTGTAGGCCTCGTAAAAGGCAAGGCCGGTTTCGCCGATGCGCAGGGTCATCTCGCGTTCGACCGGGGTGAATTCCCACGGCATGCCACGCTCGACCGAGGCGTCAAAGCGCACCTTGATCGTGCGGTCCAGGATCACGTCCGATCCGGTCTCGGCCAGGCCGGTGGTGCCGCCAAAGCCCGTGGTGCGGCAGAACCAGTCATAAAACGGCACCGCCGCAAAGGACAGTGACACCATCAGCACCGCCACACCGGCCAGCTTGGCCGCCGTGCGGTTCACCCCGGTCAGGCGCGGCAACAGCTTCATTGCGTCCCCTCCTGCGGCACAAGGCCGGGCTGGACCACATGATCATAGCCCTGGATCGGCCCGCTTTCGGTAACTTTCACAACCGTCAGCCCGAAGATGACGGCAGCAAAGGCCACCAGCGTCAACCCAAGGCCGACATTGCGCCCCAGACGGCGCCTGTGGATTTCATGGTCCGGACGGAACGACATCACCAGCCCCCCATTCCGACCCCGCGCAGGGCCGCTTCCACAAGAAAGGCCCCGAAGTGCAGGAAAAGATAATACAGCGAAAAGCGGAACACCCGCTTTTCCACGCGGTAGCCGTCCGCCTCGGCCACGGCCTCGTTCCGCTGCCAGATGCGCCATGCGCCATAAAGAAACCCCGCGTTCAGCAGCGCCGAGACCGCCAGATACACCGGCCCGCCGATCGGGGTGAAGGCCGCCCCGACCGCAACCGGCACCAGCAGGATGGTATAGACCAGCACATGCGCCCGGGTCGCTTTGCGCCCGTGCGTGACCGTCAGCATCGGCACGCCGGCCCTTGAATAGTCATCCTTCATGAACAGGGCCAGCGCCCAGAAATGCGGCGGCGTCCACATGAAGATCAGCGCGAACATCAGCGCGCTTTCGATGGAAACGCCGCCGGTCGCCACCGCCCAGCCGATCACCGGCGGAAATGCCCCGGCAGCCCCGCCGATCACGATGTTCTGCGGTGTCAGGCGCTTGAGCCACATCGAATAGACCACGGCGTAAAAGAAGATGGTGAAAGCCAGCAGACCCGCGGCGAGGAGGTTCGACGCCAGTCCCAGCATCACCACGGCAATGCCCGACAGCGCCAGACCGAGGCCCAGCGCTTCGCCCCCCGCGACGGTGCCCGCAGGCACGGGCCGCCGGGCAGTGCGGCGCATGAGCGCGTCGATATCGGCATCCCACCACATGTTCAGCGCGCCCGAGGCCCCCGCCCCCAGCGCGATGAACAGAATCGAAGCCAGGGCCACCACCGGATGCACCGGGACCGGTGCCGCCAGAAGGCCGACCAGCGCCGTAAAGACGACAAGCGACATGACGCGCGGCTTGAGCAGCGCCACATAATCCCCAAAGCCGGCTTCGCCGGGCCGGGGCATGGTCTGGTCAAGGGCCCGGATATCGCTCATGTTTCGCTCCCGCCCGCAGGGCTTGCAGCCGTCAGTTGGCCGCAGCCACTTTCACATCGCCCGAAGGCGCCGCCAGCGACGAAAGCTGCACATCTCCGGCCTTTGCCGACTCCAGCCACCGGGCATAGGCGGCCTCGGACACCACCTTGACGGTGATCGGCATGTAGGCATGGCTCTTGCCGCACAACTCTGAACATTGACCGAAATAGATGCCCTCACGCTCGGGCTTGAACCAAAGCTGCGCAATCCGGCCGGGCACCGCATCCTGCTTCACGCCGAAGGCCGGGATCGTCCAGGAATGGATCACGTCCGCCCCGGTCACCTGCATGACGACCGTCTTGTTTACCGGCACGACAACCGCCGTATCGGTCGCCAGCAGGAAATCATCGCGCGTGTAGCCCAGCGCCTCCAGCTTCATCACCGCGATGTCATCAAGGACCTGCGGCTGGCCAATCGGCTGATCATCGCCAAGCGCCTCGACCTTGGTCGACCCGTCGACAAGGAAGCTGGAAAATTCGACGCCTTCGTCCACATATTCATAGCCCCAGTACCACTGGTAGCCCGTGACCTTGATGGTCACGTCACCCTCCGGGATTTCCTGCTGCTTGAACAGGACCGGCAGGGAATAGGCCCCGATGAACACCAGGATCAGGATCGGAATCACGGTCCAGCTGACTTCCAGCGGGGTGTTGTGGGTAAAGCTTGCCGGGTCGGGGTTGGACCGGCGGTTGAACCGCACGACCACGATGGCCAGAAGCGCGGTCACGAACAGCGTGATTGCCGAAATGATCACCAGCAGCATGAAATCGAGGTTCTGCAGGTCGCGCGCCAGTTCTGTGGCGCCGAACTGAAATCCCGTCTCGCCGTTCACCGGGCGCCCGACGACCTCAAGCGTTTCCTGCGCGCGCGCGCCCTGGGCTGCAACGCTTGCCGCAATGCCGGCCAGAAGGCCCGAACGAAAGGTAAGTGGCATCTTCAATTCCTGTTCTGGCACGGCCCTTCCGGGCCGCCGTGTGGTCCCGGCTTCATCCCCGCCGGACGCCCGTTGTTTCGCGCCCCCCTGAAACCATATTAGGGACAGATCGACAAGCAAAACGATTGCGGCAAAGAGACGCCGCCGAACCGGATCAAGGATACAGCATGACAGACGCCCCGTTCCGCCCGTTTGAAACCCGCCTGGACGAAGCGGCGGCGCTGTCGGTCCTGCGGGCGGCAACCCTTGGTGCAGAAGACGGCGAACTGTTCCTGGAGCGCAGCCGTTCGGAATCGCTGGTCCTGGACGATGGCCGGATCAAGACGGCAAGCTATGATGCTTGCGAAGGCTTCGGCCTGCGCGCGGTAAAGGGCGAGGTTGCGGGCTATGCCCATGCCACCGAAATCTCGGAATGCGCGCTGCGCCGGGCGGCGGAAACCGCGCGTCTGGCCGTGGGCGACGGCGGCGGAACGATGGCCCCGCCCCCCGCAGGCACCAACACGCGGCTTTATGGCGATGCCGACCCGATGGCGGATGCCACGTTTCCGGTCAAGATCGACATGCTGCGCGAGATCGATGCCTATGCCCGCGCGCTGGATCCGCGCGTGGTGCAGGTGTCGGCCAGCCTGGCCGCCGGTCTGCAGGAGGTGGAGATTCTGCGCCCCGAAGGTCTGCGCCTGTCGGACGTGCGCCCGATGTGCCGGATCAACATCTCGGTCATCGTGGAATCGAACGGGCGCCGGGAAAGCGGCGGCACGGGCGGCGGCGGGCGGTTCGGCCTGGCCCGCCTGATGCAAAAGGACCACTGGCAGGGCCTGGCGCGCGAGGCTTTGCGCATCGCGCTGGTCAATCTGGATGCCGTCGCGGCCCCGGCAGGCACCATGGATGTCGTCCTTGGTCCGGGCTGGCCGGGCATCCTGCTGCACGAGGCGATCGGCCACGGGCTGGAAGGCGATTTCAACCGCAAGAAGACCTCGGCCTTTGCCGGGCTGCTGGGCAGCCGCGTGGCGGCCCCCGGCGTGACGGTGCTGGATGACGGCACCCTGCCCGACCGGCGCGGGTCGATCAGCGTCGATGACGAAGGCACGCCGTCGGGCCGCACCGTGCTGATCGAGGACGGCATTCTTGCAGGCTACATGCAGGACCGGCAGAACGCCCGCCTGATGGGTGCGGCACCCACCGGCAACGGGCGCCGCCAAAGCTTTGCCCATATCCCGATGCCGCGCATGACCAACACCTACATGCTGGCCGGCACGACCGACCCCGCGCAGATTCTGGCAGACCTGAAGGACGGCATCTATGCCGTGGGCTTTGGCGGCGGTCAGGTGGATATCACGAACGGCAAGTTCGTGTTCAGCTGCACCGAAGCCTACCGGGTCCAGAACGGCAGGATCGGCGCGCCGGTCAAGGGGGCCACGCTGATCGGCGACGGGCCGACGGCACTGCGCCATGTGCGGGCGATCGGCAATGATCTGGCGCTGGACCCCGGCATCGGCAACTGCGGCAAGGCGGGCCAATGGGTGCCCGTCGGTGTGGGCCAGCCGACGCTGGCCATCGGCGGCCTGACCGTGGGCGGCTCCGCCGCCTGACAAGGCGGGTCTGATCCTGCCGCTGTCCGGTCAATGATGACGGCGGCGGTCCCATCCCGGAAGGCAGTACGGCTGCTTTCCTGATCAGGTGCGGCTTCACAGGCTGCTGAAACAGCAGTCCGAATGCCTGCCTGCCGGAAGATATTCCCGGTCCGGGGAAAGGGATTGCCCCTTCGGGCGGGACCCTGCCACAAGGGGCGTCTTCACCCGCACCGGCGGAAGGCCAGCGCCCGCCGGGGGCGGGGCGGGCGCTGGCCGGGGGCTTTAGGCCCCCCCGTCTGGACAAGGATCGGCCGTGGCGCTGCGGCGGGGGCCATGGCCCCCGCCGGGACAAACAAGGCGCGCGGGGGGGAAAGGTGCCCGCTTTGCGGTCAGGCAGCCCCTGCGACCGGCAGCTTTTCGGCACCCTGGTCAGGCTGTGCCAGCCCCTTATCGCCTGCACGGGTGATTTGCTGTCCAGGGCCGATTGGGGAAGTTGCCGATTGCAAAGCCGGACATGGCGGTGCGGCGTGGTTTCCGGCTTTTCGCCGGAACGGAAGGGGCGGCTTTGCAGCACCTGCTTCCATGCGGCCATTGAAGCGCCCGGCCATGCCGCCGGTCTGGGGTGATCCCGGCGCGGTCAGGCGGTGCCCGCTGGCAGGCCCGGCGCAGAGCCTGGCGAACCCGTGCGCACCCGATGCGGCACGCTTGCGCCAGCTACACCACTCCACGGGACAGCATCGAAGTCCTTGCCGCAGCATGTCGGAAGCGGTGCGCTGAAGAGGCCCTGCAGGATCGCCGCACGCACCTTCGGTGTTGCCCCAGCCTGCTTGTGAAGATCGGTCCGCATCCTCGCACCTCATTCCCAATGTCCCTCAGGATCGATCTTGCCATGAAAAGCGCCGATCACCGGGCAGAAATGTGATCATCCGGGATGTGACAGGTTTCCCCGGCGGGTGAACTGGCCGCAGGCCAAAAGGGGGGCAGACAGCCCCGCCCCGTCACACGGCATCGAAAGGATCCTCCGGATAGCCCACCCCCACCAGATAGAGGCCCTGCGGCGGGCAGACCGGGCCGCAGGCCGCGCGGTCGCGCGCGGCCAGGGCGCGGGCGACATCCCCGGGGTGCCAGGCTCCGGCCCCGACCCGTTCCAGCGTGCCCACGATGGAGCGGACCTGATTGTGCAGAAAGCTGCGGGCGCGCAGGTGAAAGCGGAATTCCCATCCTCCGGGAACGGCAGACGTCTCGATCCGCACCTCGTCCAGTGTCTTGATGGCCGAGGCCGCCTGGCAAGAGGCCGACCGGAAGGTGGTAAAGTCCTGCTTGCCCAGCAGATGCGCCGCACCGGCGCGCATCGCATCGGCATCCAGCGGGTTGAGCACCTGCCAGACCCGCCCGCGGTCATGTGTCAGCGGCGCGCGGCGCTGGACCAGGCGGTACAGATAGCGCCGCTCCATCGCCGAAAACCGTGCGTGAAAGCCCTCTGCAACCCGTGCTGCGGCCAGAATGGCAATCGGGGCCGGGCGCAGATGGGCGTTCAGCGCCCCGGCCAGGCGGAACGGATCCCAGTCCCGCGCAAGGTCCGCATGGGCGACCTGGCCCGTGGCATGCACGCCCGCATCGGTGCGCCCGGCCCCGGTGATCTGCGGGGCGGCGGGGTCCAGACGGGCCAGCGCCGCCTCGATGGCCGATTGCACCGATGGCGCGTTCGCCTGCCTCTGCCAGCCCGAAAACGGGCCGCCGTCATAATCGATCTTCAGCGCGAATCTGGGCATTCTGCGGGGGTAGCCGATGCCCCGCGCGCTGGCAACCGGGGCTTGCCCCTGTCATTTGTCCCCGGTCCCGCCTATCTTTGCGGGCGGGCAACAGGGGGCAGGACGTGCTGGGACCGATCGCGGAAGGGCTGACGCGCAGCGTCGAAGGGGCCTTCGCCACCCTGTCGGGTGCCTTTTTCGAACCTGTCATCCGGCTTGGCGTTACGGGTCTGTCGCGGTCAGGCAAGACCGTGTTCATCACCGGGCTGGTGGCCAACCTGATGGACCGGGGCCGGATGCCGCAGCTTGCCGCCGCCGCCGGGGGGCGGATTTCGGCAGTCTGGTTGCAACCGCAGCCGCACGACACCGTCGCGCGCTTTGATGTGGAGGCGCATCTGGCGGCGCTGGGCGGCGATGCCCCGCGATGGCCCGCCTCGACCCGCAGCGTGTCGGAACTGCGCCTGTCCTTCCGGGTGCAGCCTCTGGGCCTTCTTGCCAGCGTGGGCGGGCCGCGCACCGTTCATCTGGACATCGTCGATTATCCCGGTGAATGGCTGATGGATCTGGCGCTGATGGATAAATCCTATGCCGACTGGTCCGACGACACGCTGTCGCGCATCGCCAAACGCCCCCAGGCCGCAGCCTACATGGCCCAGGCCAGGGCCGAGGATGGCAGCCTGATGCTGGACGAGGGGCGCGCACAATCGCTGGCGGCTGCCTTCACCGCCTATCTGCAGGCGGCGCGCGAGGCAGGCTTTTCCGATTGCACGCCGGGGCGGTTTCTGATGCCGGGCGATCTGGCCGGGTCCCCCGCGCTGACCTTCGCGCCATTGCCGATGCCTGCGGCATCGCCGCGCGGCTCGTTCTGGCGCGAGATGGACCGCCGCTATGACGCCTACCGGCGCGAGGTGGTCCGCCCCTTTTTCCGCGATCATTTCTCACGCATCGACCGGCAGGTGGTGCTGGTCGATGCGCTTGGCGCGATTCACGCCGGTCCCCCGGCGGTGGAGGATCTGCGCCGCACCATGGCCGGAATCCTGACGGCGTTCCGCCCGGGGCGAAACGCCTTTCTTTCGTCGGTCTTCACCGGGCAACGGGTGGAAAAGGTGCTGTTTGCCGCCACCAAAGCCGATCATCTGCACCACACCCAGCACCCGCGCCTGACCGCGATCATTGACGCCATGCTGCGCGATGCGCGCGACCGCGCCGATTTCGCCGGGGCGCAGACCGCCGGCATGGCCATCGCCTCGATCCGGGCCACCGTCGAGGAAGAGGTGATCCGCAATGGCCGGACGGTCCCCGCCGTGCGCGGGCGGCTGCAAAGCACCGGCAGGATGGCCACGATGTATGCGGGTGAATTGCCCGCCGACCCCGCCCGCCTGATGGCCCCGGCGCGCGAAGGGGCCGAACGCTGGCTGGATGCCGATTATCAGGTGATGTCCTTTGCCCCCGCCCGCATGACGCTTGCCCCCGGCCATGGGCCGCCCCACATCCGGCTCGACCGCGCTGCGGAATTCCTGATCGGAGACCGGCTGTGACCGATGCCCCGCCGCTGAGGCCCCTGCTGATCGAACGCGACGAGGATCCGCACGCGCCCACCCCCGCCAGCGTCCCCCCCGTGCCGGATACGGACCACCCCCAGGTGCCGGCCCGTCTGCCCCCGCCGCCCGGCCCGGCACTGACGCGGGCCGCGCTGTGGGTGTTCGGGGCGCTGTTTTCCTTTGTGCTGTCGGTCGCGGCCTGGGATTTCGTGGCCGGTCTGCTGACGCGCGACAGCCTGCTGGGCACGGTGGCCCTTGTGCTGGTGGGACTGGCGGTGGTGATGGCGCTGGCGCTGGCGCTGCGCGAACTGGCGGGGTTTGCCCGCATGGCGCGCATCGATACGCTGCGCCTGCGCGCGGTCGGGGCAGCGTCGACAGCGGATATCAAAGAGGCGCGCAGCGTGGTCGCGGGGCTGGAGTTGCTTTATCGCGACCGCCCCGAATTCGCCCCGGCGCGGGCGCGGCTGAGGGCGCGCGGTGCCGAAGTATTCGATGCCGACGGCCTTTTGTCACTGGCCGAGACCGAGCTGATGGCCGCGCTTGACCAATCCGCCCGGCGCGAGGTGGAGGCTGCGGCGCGCCAGGTGGCCACCGTCACTGCCCTGGTGCCCCTGGCACTGGCCGATGTGGCCACCGCATTCTATGCCAATGTGCGGATGATCCGGCGGATTGCGGCAATCTATGGCGGGCGGTCGGGAACGCTGGGGTCCCTGCGGCTGATGCGCGGCGTCTTCACCCATCTGGCGGCCACGGGCGCGCTGGCGGTGGGCGATGACATGATCCATTCGGTCGCGGGCGGCGGACTGCTGTCGCGCATCTCGCGCCGCTTTGGCGAAGGCGTGGTCAATGGCGCGCTGACGGCCCGCGTCGGTGTGGCGGCCATGGACGTGTGCCGCCCGCTGCCCTTTCGCGCCCTGCCCCGCCCCAGGACGACCAACCTTGTCTCCCGCGGCCTGGCCGGGCTGTTTGCCGAGACCGGGGAAAGCTGACGTCAGGGCGCAGGGACTGTGGCTTGGGGCCGGTGCGGCGACGGCTGCGGCAGGCCCTGCCGATGGCGCGGCAAGGCGGTCGCGGCGGTGATCTGTGCCATGAGGGGGGCGGCAGGTTCTGACCTGACCCTGCGCCCCTTCCGGGCGGGGTCAGGAAATGCGGCAGGTTTGCCCGCCCGCAGCGGGCGCTGGCCGGGGGCTTTGGGCCCCCGGCTGGCAAAGGATCATCGTGGCGCTGTGGCAGGGGCGATGGCCCCTGCCATTGAAGCGGTGCGGGTGCTGTCATCAGTTCGGGCGGGAACAGGAAACGCATTGCGTTTCCCCGCCCGTGCGGAACGGTGCCCCGTAAAGCGGAAGGTCCGGGAAAGACAGAGGCCAGCGCCCGACCCGGCGGGGGCGAAGCGCCCGCTAGGGGCGGGGCGGGCGCTGGCCGGGGGCTTTGGCCCCCGGCCAGTCATGATGCCAGCGTAACGCCGTGGCAGGGGCGATGGCCCCTGCCATTGGAGCGGTGAGGGTGCTGTCCTCAGATCGGGCGGGAAAGTGAAGGTACCTTCGCCCGTCCGGGCGGGGACAGGAA
>JADCDI010000043.1 GCA_020251025.1 Rhodobacter sp.
AGGGGCCATCGCCCCTGCCACTGCGCTGCGCTGGTCCTTGCCAGGCAGGGGGCCCAAAGCCCCCGGCCAGCGCCAGCCCCGCCCTCGGCGGGCGCTTCTCGCCCGCCGGGTCGGGCGCTGGCCTCTGCTTCTCCCGGATCGACCCGCCTACAGGGTACTGTTCCGCGCGGGCGGGGAAACGCGATGCGTTTCCTGTTCCCGCCCGAACAGCCGAAAGCATTACCCCGCTTCAATGGCAGGGGCCATCGCCCTTGGCCCAGCGTCACGCCGGGATCAGGACCGGCCGGGGGCCAAAGCCCCCGGCCAGCGCCTGTCCCGCCCACGGCGGGCGCTGGTGCGTGTTGCGCTTGCGGGAACGGTCCTGCGGGACCGCTGCTCGTGACCGGGCGGGTAACCGCGATGCGTTTGCGGGTCTGCCGGCGCCGGCAATCCCTTTGTGCCGGATCGAAAAGGCCTTTTCTTGCGGCAGCATGCCAGGACGTGTCTTGCGCCACATCACCCACGGCCCGGCCAGCGCGACAACCCCCGCCGCGGTCAACCCGCGCCTGCGGCGGGCCGCTGCCGGAATACCGTCGCGGATCAGGCCCATGCCCGCCACCCTTCGGGTTTCGCAAGGACCTACGGTGGCCCTGCGGTGTCCGCGCCCGGTCACGCCCAATCCCCCAGCAGCGATTGCCACAGCGTCAGCGCCGCGACCGCCGCCGTGTCGGCACGCAGGATGCGCGGGCCAAGACTGACCGGCACCACCTGCGGCATCGCCCGCAGCGCTGCGCGTTCGCGGTCGGAAAACCCGCCCTCCGGCCCGACCAGAACCGCCCAGGGGTCGCCCCGGCCTGCGGCCCGCAAAGCGGCATGTGCGCCGGCCAGCGTCTCGTCCGCCCACAGAAGGTGCCTTTCGGCGGGCCATTCCGCCATGAGCCGGTCCAGCGCCACAAGCCTTGCCACCCCGGGCACAAAGGTCGCCCCGCATTGTTCTGCCGCCTCCACCGCATGGGCCTGCAGCCGGTCCTGGCGGATGCGGTCGGCATTGGTATGCGCGGTCTGCACCGGCACCACCCGCGCCACCCCCATCTCGACCGCCTTTTCCACGATGAAATCGGTGCGCACCTTCTTGAGGGGCGCGAACAGCAGCCACAGGTCGGGCGGGGCCTGCAAGGCCCGCGTCTGCGCGTGGCAAACCAGCACGCCGCCATGCCTGCCGGCCTGCGCCACCCCGGCCCGCCATTCGCCGTCGCGCCCGTTGAACAAAAGAACCTGCGCCCCCGCCCCCAGGCGCATCACGGTGAAGAGATAATGCGCCTGATCGCGCGACAGGGCCACGGCTTGCCCCGGGGCAAGGGCTTGCTCTACATAAAGCCTGATCTTCGCATCCTGCATGGGCCAACCCTATGACCGAGACCCGCGAATTGCCAGATGCGACCGTCGCCGATGCCCCGCCAGGCAACTGGGTGGACCGCTGGGCCCCTGCCAGCTTGCGCCCCTACCTGCGCCTGTCGCGCGCCGACCGGCCCGTGGGCACCTGGCTGCTTCTGATCCCCTGTCTTTGGGCCATCGCCCTTGCGGCCGGCTCTGCCCCAGCAGGCCCCGGCCTGACCGATCTCTGGCTGGTGGCCGGCAGCGCCATCGGGGCCTTTCTGATGCGGGGGGCGGGCTGCACCTGGAACGACCTGACCGACCGCAATATCGATGCCGCCGTGGCGCGCACCCGGTCGCGCCCGCTGCCCGCAGGTCAGGTCACACCCCGCCGGGCGCTGATCTGGGCCATCGGGCAATCGCTGCTGGCGGCCTGCATCCTGTTGACCTACAACGCCACCGCCATTGCGCTGGGGGTCGCCTCGCTGGGTCTGGTGGCGATCTATCCCTTTGCGAAACGCTTCACCTGGTGGCCGCAGGTCTTTCTGGGCCTTGCGTTCAACTGGGGTGCGCTGCTGATGTGGGCAGCACAGCAGGGCCGTCTGGGCTGGCCGGCTGTCCTGCTTTACGGGGCGGGCATCGCCTGGACGCTGTTTTACGACACGATCTACGCCCATCAGGACCGCGAGGATGACGCGCTGATCGGCGTCAAATCCACGGCCCGGCTGTTCGGTGACAGAACGCGGCCCTGGCTCTGCGGCTTTCTGGTGCTGGCCGTGGTACTTATGGCGGCCGCCGTGCTGGCCGCGCTGCTGCCCCAGGGCCGGCCCCTGCAACTGGCGGTGGCGCTGGGCGGGGTCTGCGGCTTTGGCTTGCACATGGCCTGGCAACTGACGCGGCTGGACACCGATGATCCCGCGCGCTGCCTGATGCTGTTCCGGTCGAACCGCGATGCCGGGCTGATCGCTGCGCTGTTTCTTGCCGCCGCCGCGCTGCTGTGATTGATCCCGCCCCGGCTTGCGCCTAGGAAGCGGTGTCGAACCGTCAGGCACCGCATTTTCCATGACCTTGCCGCCCCGCCTTATTGCCCCCGCCGCCTTCGCTGCTGCCGCAGGTCTGGCCGTGCTGACCGCCGTCTGGGCGGCGCTGGCCCTGGAATCGCGCACCCGGGCCGAGGTGCAAGGCCTGATGACGCGCGAAGGGCTGACCTGGGTCGGGGTGACGACCGACGGCCTGCAGGTTCGCCTGACGGGCACCGCCCCGACCGAAGCCCTGCGCTTTCGCGCCGTCAACCTGACCGCCAGCCTGGTCGAGGCAGGCCGCATCCGCGACCGCATGGATGTGACACCGGCGCAGGCCATCGAGGCCCCGCGCTTTTCGGTCGAGCTTTTGCGCAACAACAACGGCATCTCGCTGATCGGGCTGGTGCCTGCGGCCGATGACGCCTCCGCCCTTGCACAAGACGTTGCTGCGGCAACCGACGGGGCGGAGGTGGCCGATATGCTGACCCGCGCCGATTATCCCGCCCCGGAAGGCTGGGACAGGGCGGTCAGCTTTGGCCTGACCGCGCTTGCCATGTTGCCGCAATCCAAGATCTCGATTGACGCCGGCCGTGTTTCGGTTACCGCGATTTCCGGGTCAGAAGCGGAAAAGCTGCGTCTGCAAGCCGAACTTGAGCGCGCAAAGCCCGAGGGTCTGGCCATCAGTGTGATGATCTCTGCCCCCCGCCCGGTGCTGACACCCTTCACGCTGCGGTTCCTCAAGGATGACCGGGGCGCGCGCTTTGATGCCTGCTCGGCCGATACCGAAGCCGCACGCAACCGCATCATCGCCGCCGCCGTGGCCGCAGGACTGACCGGAGAGGCCGATTGCACCATCGGGCTGGGGGTGCCCACGCCGCGATGGGCAGAAGGTGCCGAAGTTGCCATCCGGGCCGTGGGTGAACTTGGTGCGGGGTCGGTCACCTTCTTGGACGCGGATGTGTCGCTGCGGGCGACAGTGGAAACCCCCCAGGCCGTCTTTGACCGCATCGTGGGCGAACTTGACGCCGCCCTTCCGGACGTCTTTTCCCTGAAGGCGACCCTGCCGGAAAAGCCCAAGACCGCTGCCCCGGAAGGACCGGCCGAATTCATCGCGACGCTGTCTGCGGACGGCACCGTGCAGTTGCGCGGTCGCCTTACCGACGAGACGCTGCGCGACGCCGTCAGCAGCTTTGCCGCAGCGCGCTTCGGGGCGGCGGATGTCTATATGGCAACACGGCTGGATCCGGACCTGCCCGAAGGCTGGGCGGTACGGGTGCTGGCCGGGCTGCGCGCCATGTCCGGGCTGAACGAAGGACAGTTGATCGTGCGCGCCGACACGGTCGAGGTGACGGGCGTCACCGCCGACAGAGGGGCGCGCGCCGCGATCACCCGCACCCTGTCCGGCGGGCTGGGCCAGGGCCAGGCCTTTACGGTGGAAGTGCGCTATGACGAAGCGCTTGATCCCAAAGCGGCCCTGCCGACGCCGCAGGAATGCGTGACTGCCCTGAACGACATCCTGAAAAAGAAGAAGATCGTCTTTGCCCCGGGATCGGCCGAGATCGAATCCGCGGCACGCGACACGATGGATGCGCTGGCCGACCAGATGCGCAAATGTCCCGACATCGCCATGGAAATCGGCGGACATACCGATTCGCAGGGCCGCGACAGCACCAACCTGGCGCTGAGCCAGGCCCGCGCCGAAGCGGTGCTGCTGGGCCTGCAGGGCCGTCGTGTGCTGGTCGGGTCGCTGACCGCCGTGGGATACGGCGAAACCCGCCCCCTGGCCGACAACGACAGCCCTTCGGGGCGCGAGATCAACCGGCGGATCGAGTTCACCCTGCCCGGGCAGACCGGCGCGGCCACCGACGGTTCCGCCCCGGTTCAGGCACCCGGATCGCCCGGTGCCGATGCGTCGGCCCCGCCTGCGCCCAAGCCCGCGCCCCGGCCGGGGGGCACACCCGCAGCGGCGGCCCCTGAACCGCAAGAGCCTTTCGTTTCTTCCGCACCCGATGAACCGACGCGCCGCGCCCGCCAGCGCCCCGAGGCCGAATAAGGACTTGCCCCCGCCATGAACCGGCTTGAATTCATCGTTGCCACGTCGATCATCCTTTTTGCGGCCTTCGGGCTTGGCTGGTTTTCCTACTGGATTCTTCATCGCTTCAGCCCCATCGGCGCGGCCGACATGAACGAGGTCGACCGTCTGGCCCAGGCCCTGCACGAGGCCGAAGAAGCCCGCGAAGAGGCGCTGATCTACATCGAGCAGCGCGAGGCGGACCTGGCCAACCAGATCGCCCAGACCGAGGCAGAGCTGCGTGCGGCCATGGACGGCTTGCGCGACGCCCGCAAGGAAGTCGAAGAGATGCGCGCCCATATCGACCGCCTGAACGCGTCCTGACGCCGGACGGGGGGCTGTCTGCCCCCCGCGGCGCGTGCCGCGCCGTGCCCCCGAGGATATTTGCGAACGGATAATCAGGCCGTCAGAGACCGCCTACCAGGGTTTCGACCAGCAGGCTGTCCGGATCGGCCAGATCATCAATCACGTCGAAGTGGTGACGCCCCGGTGCCACATGCCAGGGGCAGTCCCAGGCTTCGGACAGACGCCGGGCCTGCCACAGGAAGGCGGGCCGTTCCTGCCCGCCGACCCAGACAGTCACCCCGCAGCCGGGGTGCCGCACCAGAAGGGCGGGGCTTTCGGCCTGCGTTTCGGCGGCGCTGAGGCGCAGGGTCTTGTTCATCCTTGTGGCGCGCAGCGGTTCCAGATCCGCAAGGGGCGATATCGGAACCGACCGGACAACCCGCGCCGCCAGGGCGGCATCAAGCACGCCCGCGCAGGCCATGCGTGCGGCAAGGTGGCCGCCCGCAGAATGGCCGGTGACCACAACGGGCCCGGCGGTCTGCGCGGCAACCGCCGCGACGGCGGCCGCAATTTCGGCGGTCATCGCCGCAATCCGGGCCTCGGGTGCCAGGGTGTAGGAGGGCATCGCAACGGCCCAGCCGCGCGCCAGCGCCCCGGCGGCAAGATGCGACCAGCCGCTGCGGTCAAAAGCCATCCAGTAGCCGCCATGCACGAAGACGACCGTTCCGCGCGCCGCCCCGCGGGGCCGGAACAGATCAAGGCGCTGCCGCTCTTTCGGCCCATAGGCCAGCCCGAGCGCTGCCCTTGGACCTATGCCGGTCCGGAACGCCGCCGCCTCTGCCGCCCAGCGGGCAGGATAGGCGTCGCCCCCCGCGATGAAGGCCCCGTTCGCATAGGCGAGGTCCATATCCATGCCCGTCTCCGGAAATTGATCCCGAACCTGCCCAAGGTCCCGTCGGGAACTGGACATTGTCCCCCGGGCCATGTTTTGCATGGCCAGCCGTGAAATGGGAGGCCCGCATGCTTGATGTCGTAACCGATCTGCCGTCACTTCTGAAAGACCCCACACTTCTGTCGTCGAAGGCGTTTGTCGGCGGCGAGTGGCGGGATGCCGATGACGGGTCCACCTTTGCCGTGACGAACCCCGCCCGCGGCGATGTCATCTGTGCCGTGCCGAACATGAGCCGGGCCGAGACGGCCCGCGCCATCGCCGCCGCCGCTGTGGCGCAAAAGGAATGGGCGGCGCGCACCGGCAAGGAACGCGCGCAGATCATGCGCAGGTGGTTCGACCTGATGATGGCCAACCAGGATGACCTGGCACGCATCCTGACCGCCGAAATGGGCAAACCCCTTGCCGAGGCCAGGGGCGAGATCGCCTATGGCGCGTCCTATATCGAATGGTTCGGCGAAGAGGCAAAGCGCGTCTACGGCGAAACCATCCCCGGCCATATGCGCGACAGGCGCCTGACGGTGATCAGGCAGCCCGTCGGTGTGGTTGCCTCGATCACCCCGTGGAACTTTCCCAATGCGATGATCGCGCGCAAGGCCGCCCCGGCGATTGCCGCCGGTTGTGCCTTTGTGGCCCGCCCTGCCGCCGAAACGCCGCTGTCGGCGCTGGCGATGGCCGTGCTGGCTGACAGGGCCGGCCTGCCCAGGGGCATCCTGTCGGTCATCACCTCAAAGCGCGCATCCGACATCGGCAAGGAATTCTGCGAGAATCCCGCAGTACGCAAGCTGACCTTCACCGGGTCGACCGAGGTGGGGCGGATCCTGCTGAAGCAGGCCGCAGACCAGGTGATGAAATGCTCGATGGAACTGGGCGGCAATGCCCCCTTCATCGTCTTTGACGACGCCGATCTGGATGCGGCGGTGGCGGGGGCCATGGCCTCCAAGTTCCGCAACAACGGCCAGACCTGCGTCTGCGCCAACCGCATCTATGTGCAGGCCGGCGTTCATGACGCCTTCGCGGCAAAACTTGCGGCAGCCGTCGCCGGACTGAACGTGGGCGACGGCCTGAAGGACGGGATCGACACCGGGCCGCTGGTGAACATGGACGCCGTGGACAAGGTCGAGGAACATATCGCCGACATCCTGGCCAGGGGCGGCACGGTCGTGACCGGGGGCAGGCGCCACGCGCTGGGGGGGTCGTTCTTTGAACCCACCATCGTCACCGGCGTCACCCAGGACATGCTGGTCAGCCAGGAAGAAACCTTTGGTCCGCTGGCCCCGCTGTATCGTTTCGAGACCGAGCAAGAGGTGATCGCCAGGGCCAATGACACGATCTTCGGCCTTGCGTCCTATTTCTATGCCCGCGATATCGGCCGGATCACGCGCGTTCAGGAAGCGCTGGAATACGGCATGGTGGGTGTGAACACAGGCCTGATTTCCACCGAAGTCGCCCCGTTCGGCGGCATCAAGCAATCCGGCCTTGGCCGCGAAGGATCGCACCACGGAATGGACGATTACACCGAGATGAAATACATCTGCCTCGCGGTGTGATCGCGCGGCGCGGCGGCGGGGCAAGGGCGGGCCCCGGGACGGACTGCCCGGTGGCCATGCCCCCGGTGGCGCAGACCGGCGCAGCCTTGTCATGTCGCCCGGCCCGCATACAGGCGCGCCCGCGCGAGTCCGCGTCGGCCTTACCCTGCCGCCGTCTCCTGCTGCGCTTCGGCCGACGGTTCGGGTCCGGCGGCCTGCGGCAGGCGGATCACCGTGACGCTGCAGGGTGCCTGCGCCACGACCTGGCTGGACACCGACCCAAGATAGCGCCGGGCCGTCGACGCGCCCCGCGCGCCCATCAGGATGTGATCGACATGATTGCGGGTGGCATAATCGATGATGGCGCTGCCCGGTTCGCTGTTGTCCAGGATCGAACAGGTCACCCGCCCCTCGCCCAGGCCGAGGCCCGCCGCCCAGGCCTTGAGCGCGACCAGGCGGGACAGGTGAATATTGTTCCCCTCGTCATCCAGCGCCTGATCCAGCCCGATCCGGGGCGTCTTGATCACGTTGACGCAGGCCACGCGCGCATCCGGCTGGATCACAAGCATCCGCAGCACCGATTGCCGCAGATGCCCTGCCAGCCCTTCCATCTCGGGCGAAAGATCCACCGCCACCATCAGGATCGGGGCCCGGTCGATCTGCGCCGCCAGGCTTGGCGGTGCGGCAAGACCTGTCACATGCCGCATCCGGCGCCAGCGGCGGAAGACCGTGCGCAAGGAATCCCGCACCACCTTTCTTGCCCGGTCCGTCAGCACCACCTGCGCCGGATGCTGCAGATCAAACAGCATCTGCGCCGCAGACTGGTACCGCGCCGCAGGGTCCGCATCGAGCGCGCGCAGGATCACCTCCTGCAGCCATTCGGGGATGACGGCAAGCAACCCGCGCGGCGGCACGGGATCGCGCCACAGGCGTTGCCGCACCTGCCTGAGCCGCTGCGGCGTGCCGAAGGGTTTGCGGCCTGTCGCCAGCTCATAGGTCATGGCACCCAGCGCGAAGATGTCGCTGCGCAGATCGTCACGCTGCCGCAGATACTGTTCGGGCGCGATATAGGGAAAGGTGCCCATCGGGATCTGGAACTCTTCCGCCAGCAGATCGGGCAACTCGTCATGCCGCGACAGGCCGAAGTCGATGCAGACGATCTCTCCGGTCGGGCGGCGCAGGAAATTGTCGGGCTTCAGGTCCAGATGCACGACATGCTGGCGGTGCAGGTCATGCACGGCACGCACCATCGCCGCCGAAACCTGCACCACCTCGTCCACCGGGCGCGGCGCGGTGCCGAACAGCCCCAGCAGCGACGCGCCGGCAATCCTTTCGGTCACCAGATAGGGCATCACCGCGAAATCGCCCACCGCGATCACCTGCGGCACATGCGGGCCGGTCAGGCGCGGCAGGATCATCTGTTCCACCTCGAAGCCCACGATGGTCGGCGCGTCATAGCCATCGAGGATCGTGGGCACCTTCATCACCATCGGCAGCGCATGATCGGGATGGGTCACATCCCAGATGGTGGCGAAGCCGCCCCGGTGAAGGCATGGTCCCAGCGTAAATCCGTCGATCTGCAAGCCCTGATACGGCCTGGTCTGCATGGTCAGCTTCCCCTCAGCAAGCGCAGCGCCAGCGTTTCCGGCAGGCCGGCCGCGCGCAGCTTTGCCGCCGTGGCGGCACAGTCATAGGCCACCCGGCGAAAGGTCAGCACCTGCAAGGCCGTATCGAACAGGGCGTAGCCCGCCTGCGCCACCCCGTCACGCGGCTGGCCGACCGATCCCACGACGGCCAGCCAGCGCCGCGACGGCAGCAAGGGCACCGGGCTTGCCATCGGAATCCGGTGGGCGCGCACCGTGCCCCGGATATCGCAGGTGAACAGCGCCGGCACATGCACATGGCCGCAGAAAATCACCTGTGCCGTGCTGACGCGAAAGCTGGGCATCGCAGAGCGTTCCGAGGTGACATAGATCCATCCGGACGGGTCATTTGCGCTGGCATGGACGAAAAGCACATCGCCCTGCATCACCGTCACCGGCAGCGCCGCCAGAAATGCCGCCTGCCGCGCCGTCAGCTGCGGGCGTGTCCAGTCGATTGCGGCCCTGGCGGTGGCCGTCATGCTGTGCGACGGCGTGGCGATGGCGCTGTCATGGTTTCCCTTCACGCAAAGCGCGCCCTGAGCGACCAGATCCATCACCCTGTCGACGCACCACGCCGGGTCGGGGCCATAGCCCACGATATCGCCCAGCACCGCAATCCGGTCCACCTGCCGGGCGGCAAGGTCGGCCAGCACCGCCGCCAAGGCCTCGCGGTTGCCGTGGATGTCGCTCAGAAGGGCAATGCGCATGGCTGGATATCCCGGGGCGTACACCGTTGCGCTAACACGGCCCCGATTTGCCGCACCATGCGCTGGATCAAGTGCGAACGTTGCGCGCTGGCCCTGTTTGCGCTACACCGACCGCTCATCAAACCGGCGCAAGGGCCCCCTGTGATAGCCGAAATCCTGATCGTCGCTGCGCTGATCCTGCTCAACGGGGCGCTGGCCATGTCGGAACTTGCGGTCGTCTCGGCCCGCCCGGCCCGGCTCAAGGTGATGGCGGACAGCGGCAGCAGCGGGGCAGCGGCCGCGCTGCGTCTGGCGCAGGACCCGGGGCGCTTTCTGTCCGCAGTGCAGATCGGCATTACCCTGGTCGGTGTGCTTTCCGGGGCATTTTCGGGTGCCACGCTGGGGGCGCGCCTGTCGGGCTGGCTGTCGGTCCAGGGGCTGGACGCGCGGTGGTCCTACATGCTGGGCGTGGGGACTGTGGTGGTTCTGCTGACCTACCTGTCGCTGATCGTGGGCGAGCTGGTGCCCAAACAGATCGCTCTGAAGAACCCCGAAGGCGTCGCAGCGCGCGTTGCCCCGGCGATGACCCTGATGTCGCGCGTCTCTGCCCCGCTTGTGTGGCTGCTGCACAGTTCGGGCAAGCTGGTGCTGGCGCTGCTGGGACAGTCGGCCGAGGCGCAAAACCGCGTCACCGATGAAGAGGTGCGCACCCTTCTGGCCGAGGCGCACGAAGGCGGCATCATCGAAACCGAAGAGCAGGAAATGCTGTCGGGCGTCATGCGCCTGGCCGACCGGTCGGCCCGCGCCCTGATGACCCCGCGCCGGGACGTGGAACTGCTTGATCTCGATGCGGCACCCGAAGACACGCTTGCGGCGATCCGCCGCATCGCGCGCCCGCGCATTCCCGTGCGCAACCCCGACAATGACGAGGTGCTGGGTGTTCTTTACCTGACCGATGCCTTCGCGGCGCTGTCGCGGGGCGAGCCGCTGGACCTGGCGGCGCTGATGCGGGAGGTGCCCGTGGTGTCGGACCGCGCCGATGCACTGGATGTCATCGAGATTCTGCGCGCCTCGCCCAATCACATGGCGCTGGTCTATGACGAATACGGTGCCTTCGAAGGTATCATCACGACCGGCGATATCCTTGAGGCGATCACCGGCACCTTCAGGGAAAGCCTGGCCGAGGAACCCGCCCTGATGCAGCGCGACGACGGCAGCTATCTGGTGTCGGGCTGGATGCCGGTCGATGAATTCTGCGACAGGCTGTCCTTCCCGCGCGCGCTGGCGGGGGATTATGAAACCGTCGCGGGACTGGTGATCAACCACCTGCGCCGCCTGCCCGCCCTGGGCGATGCCTTAACCCTGCACGGCTGGCGGTTCGAGGTGATCGACCTTGACGACCGGCGCATCGACAAGCTGCTGGTCGCACGGGAACAGGCTGGGCCGCGCCCATCCGTCGTGTGACATGACCCGGCCTGACCGGCTGCGCGACATGCGGGTGGCGCAAAGTCGCCCCTGGCATGCCACACCATCCGGCAGGGTGCTTGGCCGCACGCAGCCCTGGTGACCTGCCACCGGTCTTTCATCCAGCCGTGATCGGAGCCGGTTGTTGATTTACGCCCTTTGGCGTGGGTTGAGCAATCGCCCGGCGCGCGGAACCCTCATCGCGTGCAGCGGGGCGGGCGATTGCGGTGGTCAGGTGC
>JADCDI010000044.1 GCA_020251025.1 Rhodobacter sp.
GTTCTGGGCGACCAGTTGCTCGGCCTTCAGTTCGAGGGCCGCGGGGACGATCAGGAAGGCGGGCCGGATGTTCAGCACCGTCTTCTTGTCGAGGCCGGTCTGCAGCGCCATCGCCGCCCGGGCCGCCCCGACGCTCGCCACATCCAGCGCGGCGCCCGTTGCGGCGAGGTTCTTGTGGGTGGTGTGGAACAGCGCGTTGCCGTCGGCCATCGCCGGGTTGGCGGTGATGATGCGCGTGAAGCCTGCGATATCAGCAAACAGGACAGACCCCTGCAGTGTGCGCGGTTCCAGCCCGCCAACGCTCTCGACGAGCCGTTCAGCTACGTCCGGCGGGACGCACTGGCCAAACGTTTCCAACGTTCTGATGCGCTGGTCTTCAGCAAGCGCACGCTGGCGTACAAACCCGCGCGCACGATGCACCGCGAAAGCGATCAGGGCTGACACGCCTGCCAGAACAATGGTTTCCTCGATGCGGTTGCCCTGCCCGATGAAGTCCGGCGCCAAGACCAAATCGACATAATCGGCCCCTGACCCGCCAGCAGGAAAGTCGGACCAGGACCGGGTGGTTGCCATCCCGCTGACGATCCACAGAAACGCTCCCCAGAGGGTCGCACAGGACACAGCCCCCGCCCAAAGCACCAGCTTGGGCGAAAGTGCAAGTGCCCAAGACGAAATGAGCAGAAGTAGAAAGATAATCCCGTAGACCCGGAACACGAAAATCTGCGGCACGCCGCCTGCAGCGGCCAATGGAATTTGTGTCGCGAGAACACCCAAAGCAATGATCTCGACGGCGGCGAAACCATAGATCAAACCGGTCGCTCCGCCGCGCGCCAGAAAGCGCACCCGGGCCACGCCGACAGCTCCAATCTACGGAAAGTCGCCGTGCGAACCAAGCGGCGTGCCGCCTCAGTGCAGCATCCGTTGAAAAACCGGGTGCTTGTGGCATGTTGTGACCATGACAAAACTCTGGTCCACAACGAGCAAACTCGCGGCGGGGGGCGGTGCGTTTGCACTTCCGCGCCTGACGATCGGTGTTTTCCACTCTGATCAGCCGACGCACAGGCTCGCGGTCGGCAGCGACAGACGCCGCCTGTCGCCGCTGCGCAAGGATCAGGGCTGGATCCTGCCTGCCCAAAGTGAGGGGCTTTGCGAGTATGACAGCGAATTGAACCTGACAACGGTTTCCGTCGACGCCGTCCTTTTGCGCGATGTCGGGCTGGATGCGACTGACTTGCGCCTGCAACGGGTTGGTCTGCTTGATCCGCTAATCCTGCAGTTTGCGGCTACATTTCAGTCGATCTCCAACGCCGACCGCCTTTATCGGCAAACGATGGAACAAGCCTTTGCCGCACATTTGGCGCAAACCCTGCGGCAGCAACGCCCTGAAGTTGTGGGGATTGATGATGGACGGCTGCGTCGCGCGGTCGAGTTCATCCACGATCACCTCGCGCAGGATATCGCGCTTGACGATCTGGCAGACGTTGCCGCGATGAGCCCGTTTCACTTTGCCCGCGCGTTCAAAGCGGCCACAGGCACCTCGCCGCTGCAATACATTATCGCGGCCCGGATTGAGCTTGCGCGCCTGAAGTTGCGAAGCACCGGCTTGTCCGTTGCGCAGATCGCGCATGACGTGGGTTATGGGGACATCAGTCGCTTTGGCCAGCATTTCAAGGCGCGCGTGGGTGTCACCCCTGCGGCCTGGCGGGCCAGGTGAGTGCATGAGAGAGGCGCAGTATGACAGTCTTGGTCAGTTCTACGAAACGGTCCACGCGCCGTCGCTGATCGACATGCGTCCTGCCGGGCAGATGGGCGGAAGCCTGTTCCGGGTGCAGCAGACTGCGGGGGACTGGTCGAACCCATCGGTGCCAGACCTTGTGGTTGCGCAAAGTGTCTATCACCCGCTGCGGCTGCAGTTCGACGTCGGGGCGGGGCATGTGCAGATGGTTGCGCGCCCGGGGGCGGTCTGCGTGGTCCCGCCAGACACAGCGACCTTTTTCCTGATGGACGACCCGCATCAGGTGCGGTTTCTGACGCTGCCCTATCGGCGGCTCTTGGCCTTTGCCGGACAGGACAGCGGCTTGCCGCCCGACGGCGATTTTGGGGCGCTGCACGCCGGAATGTTTCAGGACACCGGCATCACCCAAGGCCTGAGCGCACTGTTCGACGAGGCCGAGGCGGGCAGTCCGCACGGCGCGCTGTGGGCCGACGGGATGATCCTGCAACTGACGGCGCGGCTGTTGTGGCTGCGGCGGGGGCAGGTCGGGGCACGTGGGGCCCGCCATCTGCCGACTGCGCGCCTGAACCACGCGGCAGAGATCCTGCGCGGCCGACTGGACGAAGACATCGGGCTGACAGAAGTCGCGCGCGCGGCGGGCATGAGCCGGTTCCACTTCGCCCGCCAGTTCCGCGCGATGTTCGGGATGTCGCCGGTGCAGTACCGCATCGCGGCCCGGATCGAGGCGGCGCAGCAGCTCTTGCGCCAGACGGCTCTGCCGGTTGCCGAGGTCGCGCGGCTGGTCGGCTACGCCGACGCCAGCCGTTTCGGTCAGCATTTTCGTCGGCAGGCAGGCATGACCCCCTCTGTGTGGCGGACGGGGTAGCACCAAGAAGCGCAGGAATCGCATATTCCTTCGCAAGAAACGCGCGTCCCAAGGCTGTGGTGCGCCTCTATTTTTCCATCATCGCAACCGGGGCCGCGACCCCAACAGATGGAGACAATAGATGAAGACCTTCGCCCTTTCCGCCGCCGCCATGCTGCTCGCCTCGACGGCCATGGCCGATGTCCAGACCCGCACCATCACCTTCGAGAACGAAGGTGCCACGCTCTCGGGCACGCTCTACCTGCCCGCCGACTACAGCGGCGAACGGCTCCCCACGGTCGTCGTGTCCGGTGCCTGGACCTCGGTCGAAGAGCAGATGCCGCGCGAATATGCCGAAGAGATGGTCGAACGTGGCTTTGCCGCCTTCACTTTCGACTTCCGCGGCTGGGGCAAGTCGGGCGACCTGCCGCAGAACGTCCGCTTCCAGGAAGACCCGGCGGCCAAGACCAGCGACCTTCGCGCGGCCTTCGAACTCGTGGCGACCCTGCCGGAGGTGTAAGCGTCCGGCCTGACCGCTATCCGCGCCAGTTCCAAGGCAGCAGGTCGTCGACCTTGGTGATCTTGTAGTCGGGGATACGGGCGAGGGTGTCGGCGAGCCAGGCCTGTGGA
>JADCDI010000045.1 GCA_020251025.1 Rhodobacter sp.
GCCAAAGCCCCCGGCCAGCGCCCGCCCCGCCACCGGCGGGCGCTTCTCGCCCGCCGGGTCGGGCGCTGGCCTCTGTCCTTCCTGGACCTGCCGGTCTACGGGGCACGGTCCCGCGCGGGCGGGGAAACGCAATGCGTTTCCTTTTTCCGCCCGAAGTGGCGAAGGCACCCTCACCGCTTCTGTGGCATGGGCCAGCGCCCCTACGACAGCGGCGCGCCGGGATCATGACCGGCCGGGGGCCAAAGCCCCCGGCCAGCGCCCGCCCCGCCCACGGCGGGCGCTTCTAGCCCGCCGGGTCGGGCGCTGGCCTCTGTCTTTCCTGGACCTGCCGGTCTGCAGGGCACCGTCGCGCGCGGGCGGGGGAAACGCGGGGCGCGTTTGCTGTTCCCGCCTGGACGGGCGAAGGCACCTTCACCTTCCCGCCTGAACTGACGACAGCACCTTCACCGCTTCTCTGGCAGGGGCCGTCGCCCGTAGTAAAGCCCCACGACATGCTCGGCCTCGGCAAAGAACAGCCAGCGTGCCGCAAAAGCACCGGCCAGATGCGCGCAAAGCGCAAGCGCAACGCCCGCAACCGATGGCAGCAGCGGCAGGATCAGCGCGGGCAGCGCCACGCCCGCCACCGCGATGCTGCGCAGCCGCGCC
This sequence comes from Rhodobacter sp., assembly GCA_020251025.1. GTDB lineage: Bacteria > Pseudomonadota > Alphaproteobacteria > Rhodobacterales > Rhodobacteraceae > Aliitabrizicola. The sequence goes on from JADCDI010000045.1 coordinate 646, forward strand.
GCATGGCGCCGCCCCACCAGATGGATCATCTCGCGCGTCAGGTAATTGCCGCCCGTATGCGGCTGCTCGAACAAGCGCGGCGCGCCAATCCGGCCCAGCCCGGTTGCCGTGGCCAGCGTCGATCCGGCCCCCGCGAAGCGCCCGTCGCCGATGCGAAAGCCGATGGCCAGCACAACTGCCAGACCCGCACTCAGCACCGCCGCCACCCCCGGCAAGGGCAGCAGGATCGCCCCGCCCGCCAGCGCGAACAGCACAAACGTCACCGGCACCAGCGGGTGGTGCCAGCGCGGCACGGTGGCCAACTGCGCATAGATCATCGAGGTGCACAGCACCGTGCCAAGACAAAGTGCAGCCGCCACCAGCCCCCACAGCCCCGGCTCGCGGCCCGCAAGCGCGCCCAGCGCCACCGGGACCACCGCCAGCAGGGCCGCGACGGACACCCAGGCCTCGCGCGACAGCCAGCTTGACCGCCACTGCGTGAAGGCCCGCCAGGCCCGCGCCGGCTGGCCCAGATGAAAGGTCGAGGCCACAAGCCCGCCCACCGCCAGCCCATAGCCCAAAGCAAAGCGAAGCAGGCCATGCAGCCCGTCCGGCGTTGCGATACCCGAACAGAGCCACGCCAGAAACCCGAACCCCAGCCCGGACAGCACGGTAAAGACAATGACGGAAGGTGCCGGGTTCATCCCATCTTCCCCAGCAGACGGTCCAGCCAGCCGGCAAAGCCCTGCGCCTGCAAATCCAAGAGCGGGGCCAGAAGCGACGCCTCTTCACGCGCGTCCTTCCTGCGGGGCGGCAAGTAGCGGTTGACCGGCCTTGTACGCAATTCCGGCATCAGCGCAAAGCCATCCCGCGCCGCCACCAGACGGCTGACGGCGCTGTCCGGGTCGCCCAGATCGCCGAAATGCCGCGCGCCCGTCGGGCAGGTGCGCACGCAGGCGGGTTCCCGATCTTCCCCGGGCAGGTTTTCGTTGTAGATGCGGTCGACGCACAGCGTGCACTTCTTCATCACCCCCGCCCCGGCATCCAGTTCCCGCGCGCCATAGGGGCAGGCCCAGGCGCAAAGCCCGCAGCCGATACAGGCGCTTTCGTTGACCAGCACGATCCCGTCCTCGATCCGCTTGTAGCTGGCCCCGGTGGGGCAGACGGTCACACAGGGCGCATCTTCGCAATGCAGGCAGGACCGGGGGAAGTTGATGATCTGGGCCGGGCCGTCGTCGGGCTGCACCTCATAGGAATGGACCCGGTTCAGAAAGGTGCCGCTGGGGTCAGCGCCATAAGCATCCTGATCCGACAGCGGCACGCCATAGCCCTGATCGTTCCACCCCTTGCAGGCGGTGACACAGGCCTGACAGCCGACGCAGGTGTCAAGGTCGATCACCAGCCCCAGCTTCTTTTCCGTATTTGCAGGAAGTTGGGTCACACCTGCCCTTCCTCTTTCAGATGGTTACGGACAATCGGTGCCTTTGACCAATGCCGTTCGGTCTGCACATGCCCTGCGCGCACCCATTTCACGACATGGGTGCTGAACTCCGCAGAAAGGAAAGAGCCGACGCTGCGAACCACGAACCCTTCCTGCCGCTCGGTGTCAAGTTGGGCAACAATGCGCGCCAGCGCGGCAGATGAGAACACCCCCTGATACAGAACCGGCACGGTTTCGATTCCGCGTTCGGCCAGCCAGCGTTCCGTTTCCACCCAGGACAGGCAGCGTTCCCCGTCCCAGACGGAAAAGGCCAGGAAATAGCCTGGCAGGTTGCTGTATCCGACCGAATGGCGGGCAAAGAGGTTCTCGCCGCAGACGCGCCAGCCTTCGGGAATGGCATGGCAGACACCGGCGTGAAACCCCGCCAGCCAACTGCGCGACGGGTGATAGCCGCTGTCCAGCGATCGGGCATGAAAGCCATCCCGATAAAGGGTGGTATTCTCACCGTCCATCTTCTCGGTGATGACGACTTCCGCATTCTCCAGCCATGTCAGGTCAGAAGCGACCTTGTCATCAGATGCGATCCCCGGCGACTCAGGGTGATGCGGTGTTCGCGGGTATTTGCGCCAGAGCGATCCTGTGGTCATGGCCGTCGGTCGTCCGTTGAGCCTGTGGCACCAATGACCGGGAAACTGGGCAAAGACTGCTGCCTCGGTGCGATCCGCTCCACCTTGACCCGCAGATCGAACCAGGCGGCCTGCCCCGTGACCGGGTCCGAGTTCGACCATCGCATGCCGTCGCCCTTTTCCGGCAGCAGTTCCGAAATCAGGTGGTTCAGCAGAAATCCCTTCACCGCCTCCGGCGCGTTGGGTGCCAGCCCCCAGGCCCCCTTGCGCTTGCCGATGGCATTCCAAGTCCAGACGGTATTTTCGTTCAGCGCCGCCATATGGGCCACGGGCACTTCGATCACACCGGAAGGCGAGGTGACACGCGCCCAGTCGCCGTCGGCAAAGCCATGCTGCTGCCACACCTTTGTCGGCAGATACAAATAGTTGCGCCCGTGAATCTGCCGCAGCCAGGCGTTCTGCGACCCCCAGGAATGATACATCGCCATGGGGCGCTGCGTCAGCGCGTGCAGCGGAAAACCATCGGCCGCGTCATCGCCAAAGGGCGCATACCAGACCGGCAGCGGGTCCATCGCCCGTCTGATCCGGGCGCGCAGGGCGTCGGGCGGCTGCGGATGGCCATGCCCTTCGGCCGCCAGCTGAAACCGGCGCATCGGTTCGGCATAGACCGAAAAAAGATAGGGTTGCGGCGATTCGAAAAACCCCATCTCCACCGCCCAGTCCTGATAGGCGGCGTTCCAGGGTTTGAAATAGCCGGCCTCTTTCGGCACATGCGCCTGAAAGAAGCCACCATTGGCGATATAGGCCGCGATCTGGTCCGGGTTCGGCGCACCCCGCCCCACGGCATCCCCGGTGCCGCGAAAGCCCATCAGCGGACCAACACCCGGCTTGCGCTGATGCATGGCGATGTAGTCGGCATAGTCGCGGTACACCGCCTTGCCGTCAGCATCGGTGAACCCCGGCAAGCCCAGCCGCACGCCCAGATTGATCAGCACCGACTGAAAGCCGCGCACGTCGCGGTCAGGTTCCACCACCGGCCAGCGGATGGCATCGCCCGCCGCCCCCGGCTCGCTGATCGGGCGGTCGAGCAGGCTGATACAGTCATGCCGCTCCAGATAGGTCGTGTCGGGCAGGATCAGGTCGGCATAGGCCACCATTTCGGATGCATAGGCATCCGAATAGATGATGCGCGGGATCACATATTCCCCATCCGCGCCCTTATCCGTCAGCATGTCCATAACAGCGGCAGTGTTCATCGACGAATTCCACGCCATGTTCGCCATATACAGGAACAGCGTGTCGATCCTGTAGGGATCGCCCGCATGGGCATTGGGAATGACCATATGCATCATGCCATGGGCCGAGAACGGGTTTTCCCAGGTAAAGGCCTTGTCGATCCGCGCCGCCGTGCCGTCGGCCTTCAGCGCCAGCTGATCCGGCCCGCGGACATAGCCCAGGTGCGGCCCCGGCAGCGGCTTGCCCGGAACGGCTTCGAAATGGGGCGTCGGATGCGCCTCCATCGGTTTGGGATAGGGCGGCTTCATGCGGTAGCCGCCCGGCACATCCACCGTGCCCAGCAGGATCTGCAGCAGATGCAGCGCCCGCGCGGTCTGAAAGCCGTTGGAATGCGCCGAAATGCCCCGCATCGCGTGAAAGCTGACCGGGCGGCCCACCATCCCGGCATGGGCATTGCCGCGAAAATCCGTCCAGGGCTGATCCAGCAGGATCGCCCCGTCAAAGGCCACCCGCGCCAGCTCCGCCGCCAGTTCGCGGATGCGCCCTGCCGGAATGCCCACACGCCCCGCCACCGCCTCCGGCGCATGTCCGGGCGCAAGATAGCGTTCGGCCAGATGCCGGAACACGGTGCGGTGCCCCTGCCAGACCGCCCCCAGGTCAGGCTGAACGCCCCTGGCATCCCAGCTTGCGGGCATCCCCGTGCGCCGGTCGATCACGAAAGGCTGGCTTTCGGCATTGCGCACGAACAGCCCCCGTGTCGGCCCTTCGGTTTCGTCCAGCAGAAAGGCGGCATTCGTCCATTGCGCCAGATAGTCCAGATCGACCTTGCCCGCTTCCAAAAGGCAATGGATCAGCGCCAGGATCAGCAGCCCGTCCGTGCCGGGTGTGATCCCCAGCCAGTCATCGGCCACGGCGTTGTAGCCGGTGCGGATCGGGTTCACCCCGATCACCCGCGCGCCGCGTTCCTTGAGCTTGCCCAGCCCGATCTTGATGGGATTGCTGTCATGATCTTCGGCCACGCCGAACATCACGAACAGTTTCGTGCGGTCCCAGTCCGGTTGCCCGAATTCCCAGAACGATCCGCCGATGGTGTAGATTCCCGCCGCAGCCATGTTCACCGAACAAAAACCGCCGTGTGCGGCATAGTTCGGCGTGCCGAACATCTGCGCCCACCAGCCGGTCAGGCTTTGGCTTTGGTCACGGCCGGTAAAGAAGGCCAGCTTTTCGGGGGCCGTGTCGCGCAGGGGTTTCATCCAGGACACGGCCATCTCCAGCGCCTCGTCCCAGGAAATCTCTTCAAAGGCACCGGACCCGCGCGGCCCCACCCGCTTCAGCGGTGCCCGCAGCCGGGACGGGGCGGTGATCTGCCTGATACCCGACGCCCCCTTGGCACAGAGCACGCCCTTGTTCACCGGATGGTCGCGGTTGCCTTCGATATAGCTGACCTTTCCAGAGGTCAGATGCACGTTGATCCCGCAGCGGCAGGCGCACATGTAACAGGTGGTCTTTCGCACCTCGTCGGACACGGGCGGCGAAGTGTCGAAGCCGGGCTGGCGGATCGTCATGGGTCCTCCATCGGTGCCGACCGGATCAGGTCCAGCGCCTCTGCCGCGATGTGACGTTCTTCGTCGGCGGGCACCACCCAGACTGCAACACCGGATGCATCCCCGTCCAGCCGGGCGGCGGCACCCCGGTTCGCATTCCCGTCGAACCGCAGCCCGGTCCAGGCCAGTCCCGCCATGATTTCGGCCCGCACCACGGCATCATTCTCGCCGATGCCGCCGGTGAAGGCCACCGCGTCCAGTCCGCCCATCGCCGCAATCATCGACCCGGCATGGCGCACCGCCCAATAGCAGAAATGCGCAATGGCAAAGCGCGCCGCGTCCGTTCCCGCCGCATGCAGCGCCCGCATGTCCGACGCCCCCCCCAGCCCCAGCAGCCCGCTTTCGCGGTTCAGAATGCGCGATGCGCCGCCGATCCCGTGAATCCCGGCCAGGCGCAGCACGGCATTCCCGTCAATCGTCCCGGCCCGCGTGCCCATTGTCAGGCCGTCCAGCGGCGAATAGCCCATGGTGGTTGCCACCGACACACCGTCGCGCAGCGCGCACAGCGACGCGCCGTTGCCCAGGTGCAGCGCCAGCAGCCGGTGCGGCACCGGGCCGCCCGTCAGCGCGGGCCAGCGCGCCACAAGGCTGGCATAGGAAATGCCGTGAAAGCCATAGCGGCGCAGCCCCTGCGCCTCGGCCTGTGGTGGCAGGGCATAGCGCCGCGCCACTTCGGGGTTTGTCGCATGAAAGGCGGTGTCAAAACTGGCATATTGCGGCAGGTCCGGGGCCAGGGCGGCCAGGGCCCGGATGGCCGACAGATTCGCGGGATTGTGCAAGGGGGCCAGCGGCACGCAGGCGGCGATCTGCGCCTCGACCTCTGGCGTCACCCGGCAGGTTGCGTGCATGTCCGCCCCGCCATGCACAACCCGGTGCGCCGCCGCCGCCAGCGCGCCCGGTCGCAGGCCCATCTCTGCCAGGCACAGCGCCAGCGCCGCCCGGTGATCGGGCGCAGCGCAGGGCACCCCGCCGATCTGCGCCGCCCCCCCGATCTCGGTCACCGTCGCCGCACCGCGCCGGGCCAGATCCGCGCCGAACAGCGCCACCTTGATCGACGACGACCCTGCATTGACCACCAGCACATCCATCACAGCACCGTCTTCAACAGCCCCAGCAGCGCAAGCCCCGCCAGCAGCATGATGGAAAACCGCCGGAAATCCTGCGGATCGGTGTTCAGGAAATGCCGCCCCCCCAGCCAGGTCCCAAAGCCGATCAGCGGCAGTGCCGCCAGCGTTACCACCAATGTGTCACGCGATACCAGCCCATGCCCCCACATCAGCGGCAGCGTCCAGATATCCAGCGCCGCGAAATAGGCAATCAGCGTGGCGCGGAACACCGCCGCCGCTATCGGCTGCGCGGCAAAGAACACCGCCACCGGCAACCCGCCCATCCCGGCGGCATTCGCCATGCCCGAAATCACGCCCGCCGCCACATGCGCGGGCCGCCCGGCCGCGCGCGGCAGCGTCCAGCCCGCCAGCAGCGCCGCGCACATCGCCAGAACATAAACCGAAATCACCACCCGCGCCGCATCCGCCCCGATGCCGGTCAGCGCCCACAAGCCCAAGGGGACGCCCGCCAGCGCCCCTGCCATCAGCATCCGTACCCGCCACCAGCTGACCGCCTGCCACACGCCGCGCGCCTGCTGAAGGGTCATCATGAACTCGCAGATCATCACCACCGCCACGAAATGCAGCGGATTGGCGACCAGCGCCGATGCGGTCACGATCAGCGCCGAAAAGCCGAAACCGGAATAACCCCGCACAAAGGCCGCCACCAGAAAGGCCACCGCCATGAACCCGGCTGCGGCCGGGCTCAGATCAAAGGGCATCACGCCCCGACCTGGGGCCGCATATCGGCAGGGTCGATCCCTGCCACCGCCACCGGTTTTTTCATGGCATCGCGCCGGAACGGCTCGCCCAGCTCCTGGTTCAGCAGCACTTCGATGAAGGTGGTCTTGCCGGCCTTTTGCGCCTTGAGGGCCTGATGCAGGGCTTGCGTTACCTCGTCCATCGTGCGGACCTGCACGCCCTGCAGGCCGCAGGCCTGGGCAATGGCGGCGTAGCTGACCTTCTCGTTCAGTTCGGTGCCCACGAAATTGTCCTGATACCACAGGGTCGTGTTGCGCTTTTCTGCGCCCCACTGAAAGTTGCGGAAGATCACCATGGTGATCGCCGGCCAGTCCCCGCGACCGATTGCCGTCATCTCGTTCATCGAAATGCCGAAGGCGCCGTCCCCGGCAAAACCCACCACCGGCACGTCGGGCTTGCCGATCTTGGCCCCCACGATCGAGGGCAGGCCATAACCACAGGGCCCGAACAGCCCCGGTGCCAGGTATTTCCGCCCCTCTTCGAAGGTCGGATAGGCATTGCCGATGGCGCAGTTGTTGCCGATGTCGGATGAGATGATCGCCTCGCGCGGCAGGGCCGCCTGAATGGCGCGCCAGGCCATGCGCGGGCTCATCCAGCCCGGCTTTGCGTCCCGCGCGCGCTGGTTCCAGGTCGTGCCGGGATCATCCTCTTCGTGATCCATGCTGGACAGCGCCTGCGCCCAGGCCGATTTTGTTTGTGCAATCAATGCCTTTCTCTCTGATCTTCCAGAATCGCCCGCACGGGGCGACAACTGCGCCAGAATGCCTTCGGCCACCTTCCCGGCATCGCCGACAATGCCCACCGTGACCGGTTTGGTCAGCCCGATCCGGTCCGGATTGAGGTCCACCTGGATGATCGCCGCCCCCTTGGGCCAATAGTCGATGCCATAGCCCGGCAGGGTCGAGAACGGGTTAAGCCGCGTGCCCAGCGCCAGCACCACATCGGCACGCGCGATCAGTTCCATCGCGGCCCTGGATCCGTTGTAGCCCAGCGGCCCCGCAAACAGCGGGTGGCTGCCCGGAAAGGCGTCATTGTGCTGATAGCCGCAGCAGACCGGCGCATCCAGACGCTCGGCCAGGCGGATGGAGGCCGCAATGGCCCCCGCCAGCACAACGCCCGCGCCGTTCAGGATAACCGGAAACTTCGCCCCGGACAGCAGCCTGGCTGCCGCAGCAATCGCATCTTCCCCGCCTGCGGGCCGCTCGAAGTCGACCATCTTCGGCAGGTCGATGTCGATCACCTGCGTCCAGTAATCGCGCGGCACGTTGATCTGGGCCGGGGCAGAGGCGCGCCTGGCCTTCTGGATCACGCGGTTCAGCACCTCGGCAATGCGCGACGGGTCGCGCACCTCTTCCTGATACGCGACCATGTCCCTGAACAGGGCCATCTGTTCCACTTCCTGAAAACCGCCCTGCCCGATGGTCCTGTTCGCCGCCTGTGGTGTCACCAGCAGCAAGGGCGTGTGGTTCCAGTAGGCGGTTTTCACGGGGGTCACGAAATTGGTGATGCCGGGGCCGTTCTGCGCCACCATCATCGCCATCTTGCCGGTGGCGCGGGCATAGCCATCGGCCATCATCCCGGCGTTGCATTCATGCGCGCAGTCCCAGAAATGGATGCCCGCGCGCGGAAAGAGATCAGAGATCGGCATCATCGCCGATCCGATGATGCCAAAGGCATGCTCGATGCCATGCATCTGCAGGACTTTGACGAAAGCTTCCTCGGTGGTCATCTTCATGGCGCAACACTCCTGCTTCTGTCGGGCCATTGGGGCCGTTTGGCTGCAATCTACCCGCCCGCCCCACCCTGCCCTTAGGGCCAATCCGGTTGTCCTGCTAAGTCCAGTTGCCGTGCCCGTCAACGCCTGCGAAAGGCGCTGCTCTTGCCATGGCGAAACTTGCCCTCATCCCATTTTCTGTTCACAAATATCCCACGGGGGGTCCGGGGGGGTGTGAACCCCCCCGGCGCCCTCAACCCGTGCTCCGCCCGATCTCATCCGCAATCCGCCCGATCCCCTCGGCAATCCGGCTGCCGGGAATCGACGAATAGGCCAGCCGGTAGTAGTTCTGCGGCCCGCCTGCGGGGTCAAAGAAGACCCGGCCCGGCTCGATCAGCACGCCCTGCCCTTTCAGCCTGTCTGCGAGCAAACCTGTGTCCACCCCCTCCGGTGCCCGCATCCAGAAGCTGGACCCCCCGAAACCGCCGCTCTGCGCCACGGTCAGGCCGTGCCCGGCAATCGCCTCGTCCATCACGATCCGCCGTCGGCGGAAGGTTTGCTTCACCCGGTTCACCAGCGCATCGTAATGGCCCAGCGACAGAAAATAGGCGGCCGTGCGCTGCACATGGCCGGGCGGGTGGCGCAGGACTGCCACGCGCAGCGCCCGCGCCTCGGCGATGAAGACGGCGGGGCCCACAAGATAGCCCAGCCGCAGCCCCGGAAAGATCGATTTGGAAAATGAGCCCGCATGAATCACCCGCCCCTCGCGGTCCAGCGATTTGAGCGAGGGCGAGGCGGGGGCCAGAAAGGACATCTCGAAATCATAATCATCCTCGACAACCACGAAATTGCGGCGCGACGCCTCGTCCAGCAGGGCCAGGCGGCGGGCCAGCGGCATGGTGGCATTGGTGGGGCTGTGGTGGCTGGGGGCGGCAAAGACCACATCCACGCCGTCCGGCAGCCGGTCGGGCGGCAGCCCTTCGGCATCGACATCCACCGGCAGCACGGCGCATTCCGTTTGTTGCAGGATGGCGCGCAGGCCGGGGTAGACCGGGTTTTCCACCACCGCGCGCCGCCCCCGCCCCAAAAGCACGGTGGCGGCCAGCCACAACCCGTTCTGCGCGCCCATCGTGATCAGCACCTGATCGGCGCGGGCCGCAATGCCGCGCCGGGGCAGGATGTTGCGCAGAATGTATTCGATCAGGAGCGGGTCGTCGCGTTCCTGCCAGTCATCGGTCAGCGCCTCGAAATCGCGCTTGCCAAGCGCGCGCATCGCGCAGAGCCGCCAGTTCTGATGGTCAAACAGCGTGGCATCCGCCTGGCCGTAGATGAAGGGAAAGGGAAAGCTGCGCCAGTCGGCGGGCTTGGACAGGCTGACAGCCCTTGAGAACCGCCTGCCGGTCAGGGCCGCGTAATCCACCCGCTCTTCCCCGGCCGTCACGGCGGGTGCAAAATCCGGCTGGCGGGGGGCCGTGTCCGAGATGAAGTAGCCCGACCTGCCGCGCGAGGTCAGGTAATCGGAAGAGACAAGATCGGCATAGGCCAGCGTCACCGTGATCCGGCTGATGCCCAGATGCACGGCCAGCCCCCGGCTGGACGGCATCCTGTCACCGGGGCGGAAGCGGCCCGACAGAATGCCTTCGGCCACCATCTGCCGCAGTTGCTGCTGCAGCGTTCCCCGCGCCCCCGCCGTCAGAAAGAAGGCCTCGGCAGGGATCGGCATTCTGGCACCATCGGGCTGTTGCATCTGGCACTACTATCGAGCCTATGGTTTGGAAAGGCAACGCAAGAATCTACCTGCCAAGGTCGAGCGACATAAAGCGAACAGATGAGCCAAATGGCATTAAGTGTGCCCCACGACGGGCTCTGTTGCGCAAATCACCTGACGACCGAGGTACCCCTTTCCCCGGACAGACTTATCCCACGGCCTCTGTGACGGGGATGCCGAGCGCGGTGTAGCCGTTGAGGACGCCTATGCGGACCTGGAGTTCGGCAACCTGA
>JADCDI010000046.1 GCA_020251025.1 Rhodobacter sp.
AACCCCTAGCAGGCCGATATGCAAAACGTCCGACGCCGAAACGACCAAACCGCCCGCATATCCCTTCTTCCAAAAACATGTCAAAGAGCACAAGGACAAACAAAACAGCCAGCCACACCACCAAAATGGCGCAACCAACCGTCAATGCCCCAAGAGTGACCGTCGGCGTCACCGCCAACGCCCGATGCGTCAGGTTCCGCCTTTCAGCAGACGCGAGCCGTTCGGTAGAGTGCTGTTTAGGGAAAGCTTCCGGGGGCCGCAAGCAGAAAAAGCATTCACCCCAAAAGATTTCTGTCAACCTGCCGTGAACAAAAGGAATTCCTGGGCTGTCGGGCTGCCGCCGCCGTCATCGCCTGCCAGAATCGGACGCCACACTGTCCGGGGTTGCCCCTTCGGCCCAAACCCGTGATTCCCCGATCAGCCCTGATGGGTGACCCGGCCCCCGCAGACAGTCAGGGCTATGCCCATGCGGTCCACGTCCTGCGGATCGGTCGCTTCGATATCGCCGCCCAGCAGCACAAGATCGCCCGCAAGGCCCGGGATCAACCGGCCTGTCACGCCCTCGCGGTGCGCAGCCCAGGCTCCGCCCGCCGTGTAGGCCCGCAACACCGCCATCAGCCCGACCCGTTCGTCTTCGGCCCCCTCATAGGGCACCCGTGTCAGCGCGGCCCGGATGTTGCGCAGCACCGCAACATCCGTCACCGGCCAGTCCGAGGCGAAGGCAAGCGGTGCCCCGGCTTCGACCAGAGTCCGCACCCGGAAGCTGTCAGGCCAGCGGTTGCGCCCCACCTTGTCCAGCGAGGGGAACAGCGGAAAGTCCATCGCGCCCGGCGGATGCGACGGCTGAAGGGACGCCACGATGCCCAGCGCGCCCAGGCGCGGCACATCGGCCCGGTCGATCAGTTCGATGTGCTCGATCCGGTGACGGCTGTCGCGCGGCCCGTTGGCTTGCCGCGCCGCCTCAAGGCCGTCGATCGTCACCCGCACGGCACCGTCCCCGATCGCATGCACCGCAATCTGCAACCCGCGCCGGTCAATCTCGGTGGCAATCGCCTTGAACCGGTCCGGCCCGAACAGCGGGGCAGACCGGTGTCCGGGCTGCCCCGGGTAGTCATCCAGCCGATAGGCCGTGCCGCTGTCCATCACCCCGTCCATGAACATCTTGACAAAGCCCGACTGCAGCCAGTCATCGTCATAGTCCCGCGTCATGGCCACGGCGCGGTCCAGTTCGGACAGATCCATCGTCGGCTTGAAATGGAACGGCACTTTCACACGCGCCGTCAGCCCGCCCGCGTCGCGCAGCTCGCGCAGCAATTCCAGCGTGTAGCGGTTGCCGTCCATGTTCACCATCGAGGTGATGCCATGCGCCGCGCAATGCGCCAGCCCGCGCGCGATCTTGGCCCGATCAACAGCGCGCTCTGCCGCGGTTGGCCAGGGGGCGGGCTCGGCCCCGGTGGCGATGCCAAGATTCAGGCGCAGCTCCCCCCCCAGCGCAATGACCGGCGCAAAAGCCTCGAACTCGCGCAGCTCGCCCGATGCCAGCCCGTCGGGGCCCATCACCACCTCATGGCCCGCCGACATGGCCGCCCCCTGCAGCAGGCCCGCCGCCACAAGTGCCGCCGTGTTGGCCCAGACCGTATGATGGTCATAGGCCGTCATTGCGATGGGCCTGTCGGCGATGATCGCATCCAGGTCCTGCCGCGTGATCGACCGCCCGCCGAACATCGCATAATCCGCGCCCTGCGCCATCAGCAGCGGCTTGTCGGGATTGGCGGCACCGTAGGCGCGAAAGGCCGCCCCCAGCGGTTCGGCCCCATAGATGCCGCCCAGTTGCAGATGCGCCAGCTCGGCCCCGCCCAGCACCAGATGCAAATGGCTTTCGAAAAAGCCGGGCAAAGCCGTGCGGCCCTGAGCGTCGATCACGCGTGTTGCCGGGCCTGCCAGCGCCTCGATTGCGGCACGGCGGCCGACGGCAAGGATCCTGCCGCCGCCAATCGCCACCGCTTCGGCCCGCGGGTTGGCGTTGTCCATGGTCAGCACGCGGGCATTGGTCACGATCAGGTCAGGTGACATGGGTCTTCTTTCAATCTCAAAAGGGCGAAGGGGCCGGCACTTTGCCTGGTCCCGATGGGTGAAGGGTGCGCAGCGGTCAGGCCGCACCGGTCTTTGCCGCATCCGCCGCCAGGCGGCCGGCAATGACGCAAAGCATCTCGAACATCAGGGTGACCCCCAGAAAGGCCGTCCCGCCCGAGGGATCGAAGGGGGGCGACACCTCTACCAGATCGGCCCCCACCACCTTCACCCCCTTCAGCCCGCGCGCCACCTGCAGCGCCTGCCAACTGGTCGGGCCGCCGATCTCGGGCGTACCGGTGCCCGGCGCATAGGCCGGATCGACAAAGTCGATGTCATAGCTGACATAGGTATCGCCCTGTCCGACAATCGCGCGCGCTTCGGCCATCACATCATCGGTCCCGCGCGCGAACAGCTCTTCCACCGGGATCACCCGGATGCCGACCGCATCGGCAAAATCGCGGTCCTCGCGGTCATAGGCGGGGCCGCGGATGCCGATCATGCAGACGCGCCCGGGGTCAAGCAGCCCCTCCTCGACCGCGCGGCGGAACGGCGTGCCATGGGTATACATCGTCCCGCCGAAATAGCTGTGGAAAAGGTCCGTGTGGCTGTCGAAATGGATCATGCCCAGCGGGGCATCCCCGGCCATGGCGCGCAGGATCGGCAGCGTACACAGATGATCCCCCCCTGCGGTCAGCGGCACGATGCCCTGCGCCTTCACGCGGGCGTAAAACGCCGTCATCCGCGCCATGGAATCCATCAGATCCCCCGGATTGGGGGCCACATCCCCCAGATCGGCACAGCGCACCAGATCAAAGGGCCGCACCCGGGTGCTGCCGTTTTCCGCCCGGATCATCGTGGACAGATCCCGCATCTGGCGCGGCCCGTGGCGCGGGCCGGGGCGGTTGGTGGTGCCCCCGTCCCAGGGCGCACCGATCAGCCCGACCTGCACCTGCGAAATCCGCGGATCGTCCAGCCCGACATGCGGCAGACGCATGAAGGTCGGAATTCCGGCGAAACGCGGCAGATCAAAGCCCGAAACCGGCCGGAAAAAATCATGCGTCATATCGCCCCCGCGTGGTGATTCCCCGGCCCATCTGACCATCCCGTCTTTGCCCTGTCACGCGTTAAAACGACAGCGCACTGGCACACAAACGCATTCTCCATCTGTGCAAGCGGGCTTGACCTTGTGCGGCAGTTCGGCGTCTATCGCCTGCAGCCTGACAGCAGGATGCACCAACGTCCGGAGGAACGCTGATGACGATCAAGCCCGCCGAAACCGATTCGGCCCTGCGCACGCCGCCACGCGCCTCTGTGCCGGGCGGGCGCACGGTTCTGGACGCAGACATCCGCCTTTCGGGCGATCTCAGTTCTGCCGGGACGGTGGAAATTCTGGGCGAAGTCGCGGGCGACATAACGGCCCAGACCCTGATCGTCGGGGCCGGGGGCCTGGTAAAGGGTTCGGTCAAGGCCGACGCGGTCGAGGTGCGGGGCACACTGGACGGCCAGGTCAGCTGCCTGTCCTTCACGCTGCGCTCTTCGGCGGTCGTTACGGCCGAAGTGACTTATGACGCACTGATCATCGAAAGCGGCGCGCAGATCGACGGCCGCTTCAGGCGGGCCGAACGCTGATCCCGGCCGGTCACCCGGCAAGCGGAAGGCACCGGGCAGAGGCCGCAAGGCGCAGATGCTGCGCGCTGCCGCCGGGCCGGTCAGACACCGTCGCCGACACAACCCGCGCAAACCCTGCCGGACACTGGGCCGCAATCGCCTGCACTGCCACCGGCGGCACCAAGGCTTCCATCTGTCGCGCCCCGCGCCTAGATCCGTTTGCATTTATGTTGAGACATACCCTGCATGCCTGAGGTAGTTTGAGCATTCCTCGGGTGTGAAGAGGTCGCAGATGTCGCCGAGGGCCTTGATCAGGTGGTCGAACGTTCTGGCTCCGACGCCGCGCAGG
>JADCDI010000047.1 GCA_020251025.1 Rhodobacter sp.
GACTGCACCGTGTCCGTGCCTTCATTCAGCGCCTCGGTCACCACATCGCCGGTCGCATCGACGACATAGGTGTCATCCCCCGCCCCGCCGGTCAGGACGTCGGCCCCGGTGCCGCCGTCGAGCGTGTCATTGCCCGCGCCGCCTGACAGCAGGTTCGCCGCCGCGTTGCCGGTCAGAACGTTCGCCCCCGCGTTGCCCGTGCCGTTGATCGCGGCCGTGCCGGTCAGCGTCAGGTTCTCGAGGTTCGCCCCCAGCGTCAGCGTCACCGAGGACTGCACCGTGTCCGTGCCTTCATTCAGCGCCTCGGTCACCACATCGCCGGTCGCATCCACGACATAGGTGTCATCACCCGCGCCGCCGGTCAGGGCGTCGGCCCCGGTGCCGCCGTCGAGCGTGTCGTTGCCCGCGCCGCCGGACAGCGTGTCATTGCCATCCCCGCCCGAAAGCAGGTTCGCGCCTGCGTTCCCGGTCAGCACGTTGGCCCCGGTATTGCCGGTGCCGTTGATCGCCGCAGTGCCGGTCAGCGTCAGGTTCTCGAGATTCGCCCCCAGCGTCAGCGTCACCGAGGACTGCACCGTGTCCGTGCCTTCATTCAGCGCCTCGGTGATCGTGTCGCCGGTCGCATCGACGACATAGGTGTCATCGCCCGCCCCGCCGGACAGGGCGTCGGCCCCGGTGCCGCCGTCGAGCGTGTCGTTGCCCGCGCCGCCGGACAGCGTGTCGTTGCCATCCCCGCCCGAAAGCAGGTTCGCCGCCGCATTGCCGGTCAGCGTGTTGGCCCCCGCATTGCCGGTGCCGTTGATCGCCGCAGTGCCGGTCAGCGTCAGATTTTCGGACAGATCGCCCAGCACAAAGCTGCGGGACGCAAGCACGGTCCTGCTGCCAGGGTCAAAGGCGACCTTTTCCCCCCGCAGGCTTTCCAGAACCGGGTTTGTGAAGGCCGCCTCCTTGTCCGCGTCGGTCAGTTCCACCCCGGCCAGCATCACCTGGCCGCCGCCTGCAAAGCTGATCAGCGTATCGCCGTCGATCCGCTGCAGCATGATCTGATCAAGCGAGGTGATATCCGGGCGATCCGACAGGTCGATCCGGTCGAACCCCAGATCGAAGTCAAGGATGACATCGGTCAGGCTGCCGACCGTAGCACCGGACTGCTCGTCTGTATCTGCCCGTGTGACAATGAACTGATCGGACCCGTCGCCGCCGACAAGAGTGTCTTTGCCAAGACCGGTACGCAGCACGTCGTTGTCAGCCCCGCCGTCAAGCGTGTCGTCGCCTGAGCCGCCATCCAGCAGATCATGGCCCGCCTCGCCGGTCAGCGCATCATGGCCAGCACCGCCATAGAGGGCGTCTTCGCCCAGATCGCCCAGAAGAACATCGCGCCCCTCGCCGCCCAGAACAAGGTCATCGCCAGAGCCGCCGTCCAGAAGATCGTCGCCCGCGCCGCCTTCGAGCTGGTCATTGCCTTCGGACCCGGCCAGCTGATCGTTGTCCTCGCCGCCGATCATCACATCGGCATCGCGGCCCCCGATCAGAATGTCGGCCCCAGCCCCGCCCTCGATCCAGTCAAGGCCGGAGATGCCGAACAGAACGTCATCCCCTGCACCCCCGTACAGAAGATCATCGCCCTCACCGCCCACAAGCTGGTCGGTTCCCTCGCCACCCCAGAGGCTGTCAGCACCGTCTCCGCCGAAAAGGCGGTCGGTGCCGGCATTGCCCTCGATCCAGTCGGCACCTTCTTCGCCATACAACTCATCATTCCCGGCACCGCCGATCAGCGCGTCATCCCCGGCTTCGCCCGATGCCAGGTCCGAGCCTTCGCCGCCGAAGAGGGCATCGGCACCATCGCCGCCCAGCAGCACATCCTCGCCGTCTTCGCCCCAGATCAGGTCGGCCCCGGCACCGCCGTACAGACGGTCCTCCCCGGCGGACCCGAGCAGCCGGTCAGTCCCCGCGCCACCGAACAGCAGGTCGCGGCCCGCGTCCCCGGTCAGACGGTCATCGCCGTCATCGCCCATCAGCTGATCATCGCCCTCGCCGCCGGACAGGGTATCGGCCTCGGTGCCCCCCCACAGCCGGTCATGGCCCGATCCACCGGTCAGGGCATCGGCGCCGACCTCTCCCGTAAGGTCGTCATGCCCTTCGCCGCCCACCAGGGCGTCGGCCCCGGCACCGCCGAACAGAACGTCATCGCCCGCATCGCCGGAAAGGGCATCGTCCCCGTCACCGCCCCAAAGCTGGTCATGGCCCGAACCGCCGGACAGGGTGTCGGTGCCGGCATCGCCGCTGAGGTCATCATTGCCGTCGTCTCCCGACAGGCGGTCATCACCGGCGTCACCCTGAAGGACATCGTTCTCGGACCCGCCGGACAGAACATCGGCGCCGTCGCCACCGACCAGCAGGTCGGTGCCCTGACCGCCGTTCAGAGTGTCATTCCCGGCGTCACCAAAAAGCGCATCATTGCCGGAATCTCCGGAGATTTCGTCGTTACCATTCCCGCCAACAAGAACGTCCGAACCTTCGCTTCCGTACAACTTGTCGTTGCCGTCTCCCCCGTAAAGAACGTCATCCCCGGCCTGGCCATAAACTCTGTCGTCTTCCGTCCCGCCCCAAAGCCGGTCATTTCCATTGCCGCCTTCCATGTAGTCAGCACCGGCTTCGCCATACAGATCATCGTTGCCATCCTGGCCATAAACGGCATCAACTCCACCACCGCCCCAAAGGATGTCGTTTTCCCATTCTCCATAAAGAACATCGTCGCCATCTTCGCCCACCAGCGCATCGGTGCCCCAACCGCCGACAAGAGTATCATTGCCCGAACCCCCGTTCAGGAGGTCATTGCCGGTGCCTCCATCGATAAGGTCATTCCCGCCGCCGCCATAGGTCTGGTCCCAGCCGTCGCCACCCGCAATGTAATCGTTGCCATCTTCGCCAAGAATAACATCCTCACCAGCTTCGCCAAGCATGCTGTCGTCTTGCGTCCCGCCCCACATCCTGTCACCGCCAGTGCCGCCCAGCATATAGTCGGCACCCGCTTCGCCGAACAGATCATCATTGCCGTCCTGGCCGTAAAGCTCATCGCCATCATTGCCGCCCCAAAGGCTGTCACTGTCCCCTTCGCCATAAAGACGGTCCCAGCCATCGCCGCCAATCAGGACGTCTGTGCCCCAACTGCCGCCCAGAATGTCATTGCCTGCATCCCCATACAGCAGATCATTGCCATTCTCGCCATATACGCCATCGTCGCCATTACCGCCGTACAACAGGTCCCAGCCGTCGCCCCCGCCCATGTGATCATTGCCGTCTTCGCCATAGAGAACATCGTGGCCGGCTTCTCCGTACATCGTATCGCCTTCGGTGCCGCCCCACATCCGGTCGTCGCCGTTTCCGCCGAGCATGTAATCGGCACCCGTCTCCCCAATCAGATCATCATTGCCATCGTGACCGTAAAGTTCGTCGTTACCAGCTCCGCCCCAGAGCGAGTCATTATCCGTCTCGCCGCAAAGGCGATCCGCCCCATCATCACCAGCAAGAAGGTCTGTTCCCCAACCTCCGATCAGAAGATCATTGCCCCACCCTCCCTCAAGCCGGTCATTGCCGCCATTGCCGTACATTGTGTCATCATGGCCGCCGCCATACATGAGATCCCAGTCATCGGCACCATCCATAAAGTCATTGCCGTCTTCGCCATATAAAACATCATTGCCGGACTCGCCGTACATTTCGTCGCCTTCGGTCCCGCCCCACATCCGGTCGCTTCCGGAACCGCCCCAAAGACGGTCCCATCCCGCACCGCCCGTCAAATCATCATTGCCATCCTGTCCAAAAACTAGATCATTGCCGTTTTCGCCGTGGACTAAATCGTTGTCCCATTCTCCGTAGAGAGTGTCGTCACCGTCCCGGCCAAGAATCAAATCTGAACCGTAACCGCCCCAGGCCGTATCATTCCCCCACCCAGCATCAATACTATCGTTCCCGCCAAATGATAGAATGCGATCATTTCCACCATTGGCCCAATAAATTTCACCCGCATCCCTTCCGGTAAGGGTCTCATTTCCATCTCTGCCGCCAATAACTTTTGCGGGACCGAACGAAACATGCCCTGCTCCCGCCCAGGCAAAATCCCAGGCATACCCAATCGCCCCCGCCCCCGCCCCAAAACGGTCGGTCGCGTAATCAATCCCGTGCGCGCCCACAACAGTGGCCGTGGCATAGCTGATCGCCCCCGCCCCCACCGCCGCCTCGCCGGTTGCGACGGTGATGCTGCCCGCGCCGGTGGTCTGGGTGGCGGGCACCCCGGCAGCGGTCTGGGTTGCGTCGCGCACGGCTTCCGACAGGCCGGCCGTGATCGCGGCGGCGCGCAGCACGGCGGCGGTTGCAACCGGCGTGTCCGTGGTCCAGGGGTCAAAACCCGGTGCCTCGGCGGCGGCCGACGCTGCCGCGCCCCGTTCAGCCGCCAGGTCCACGCCTGCGCCCGTCAGCGCGGCCGGCAGCACCGCCCCGCCCGCCACCGGCGCGGTGGCGCGCGGCGTCAGCTCGGCACCGGTGCCACGCCGGGGCAGGATCAGACTGCCCGAGGTCAGCAGGCCCGCAACCGTGGTGTTCTGCACGACCAACGTCTGACCATCGGCCAAGGCAAGTACGGCATCCGCGCCCACCTGCGTCAAGGCACCATCCGGCAGCCAGGCCGAGGGCACCGCCGCCGACAGGTTGATGCGGTCTTCGCCAAGGCGGAAATCGTGCAGCGTGGTCTGCGC
This sequence comes from Rhodobacter sp., assembly GCA_020251025.1. Lineage (GTDB taxonomy): Bacteria > Pseudomonadota > Alphaproteobacteria > Rhodobacterales > Rhodobacteraceae > Aliitabrizicola. The sequence continues at coordinate 4,755 of JADCDI010000047.1, forward strand.
CCCGGCCACCCTGGCAATCACGAACACATCCGCGCCCGCCTCGCCCGACAGCGCATCGGCACCCCCGCCCGAGATCAGCACATCATCGCCCGCGCCGCCGAACAGGGCATCGTCGCCCTCGCCGGCTGACAAAAGGTCCGCGCCCTCGCCCCCTTCCAGCCGGTCGGCCCCCGCGCCGCCATCCAGCACGTCCGACTCACCGCCCCCCAGCAGGGTATCGGCCCCTGCCCCGCCGAACAGCCCGTCGGCCCCGTCACCGCCCGAAAGCCGGTCCGCCCCGTCGCCGCCAAAGACAAGATCCGCGCCGGCATCGCCCGACAGCAGGTCATTGCCCTCGGTCCCGGCCAGCAGATCGGCCCCGTCGCCGCCAGAGGCATCGCGCGACCCGGTGATCCAGTCATTCGCCGTGCCGCCCTGTACGGGGTTGCTCCCGCTGGCCAGTGTCAGCACCGGCAGGACCGACGCATTTGCCAGACCGGCCGACAGCGGCACGGCAATGCCAAAGCCGGAAAAGCCGATTGCGGCGATGGGCGGCTTGGCCCCGAACTGCCCTTCGATGCGCAGCACATTGGTGGCACTGCCGCGCAGGCGGATCACCAGATCATCCCCTTCGCGTGTCAGCGCCAGCGATGCCGGATCGACATCGGCGGCAAAGGTCAACGTGTTGACACCTTCGGCGTCGCGGATCACCGCCGCAAGGCCCTGGAACCCGACGATATAGGCATCATCGCCCGCCCCGCCTTCCAGCAGCTGCGTGCCAGAGGTGGCATGAAGCACATCCGCCCCGGCCCCGCCCTGCAGGCTGTCGCTGCCAGAGCCGCCGTCCAGAACGTCATCACCTTCGGCACCGTCCAGCAGATCGTTCCCGGCCTCGCCGGTCAGCTGGTCATCGCCCAGCCCGCCAAAAAGACGGTCATCCTCGGACCCGCCGAACAGCGCATCGTCCCCGGCCCTGCCGGTCAGCACATCGGCCCCCGACCCGCCCAGCAGAATATCCTTGCCGCCAGCCCCGGTCAGCGTATCGGCCCCGGCATTGCCGGCCAGCACGTAATTCACGTCATCCTTGTCGCCGGTCAGGCTGTCTGCCCCTGAGCCGGCCGAGGCCGCCTCGATCCCCAGCGCCGACAGGGCGGCGATGGTGACACCCTGCGACATGTCCAGAACCAGCGTGTCAATGCCGGTACCGCCCGAGACCGCGCCGCTGAACAGCCCGTCTTCGGCATCAACCACGATCACGTCATTGCCGGCGCCCCCGGCCATCACATCGGCCCCGGTGCCGCCGATCAGCACGTCATGGCCCGCGCCGCCCGTCAGCGTATCGGCCCCGGCATCGCCGGTCAGAATCGTGCCCCTGGTCAGGCCAGAGGCATCCAGCCGGTTCGCCCGCGCATCGCCAATGGCGGCGGCCAGGCCCGCGGCGGCCAGATCGAAATCGGGGGAAGCACGGCCCTGCACCTGCCCGACACGCAGCACCTCGCCCGATTCAAACTCATAGCGCAGGCCAAGCGCATCGGTCACCTCGCGCAGCCCTTCAACCTCATAGATCAGGGTCGCGTCACCCACACCGCCGACCACGGTCTGGCCGTTGCGAATGTAGCTCGCAGCCCCGTGCAGCGCCGCGCCCTGGATGATCACGTCATCGCTGGTCTCACCATAGCTGCTGCCATCGTCATAGGTCAGCCCGATCTGGGTGAATCCCATTTCGTCCAGCGTCTTCAACTCTACCGCGTCAGTGACGCCATCCTGATCGGCATCCTGCCAGACGCGGAACTCGTGCCAGGCCGCATCGGCGGCGGTCAGCGTGCCATCGCCATTGCTGTCGAAGATCAGTGTCCCGCTGGCATCGCGCGCCTTGGCCAGCGCTTCCATGTCGGTCATGCCGGCATCGCCCCAGAGCGAGAGCACCACCTCTTTCGCCTGATCGATCTTCCCGTCGCCCGCGCCGCGCGAGCCATCGGCGTTCAGGTCCAGCACCAGCAGCGCGTCCTGGGCATC
>JADCDI010000048.1 GCA_020251025.1 Rhodobacter sp.
CGGCCGGTCCTGATCCCGGCGCAGCACTGTGGCAGGGGCGATGGCCCCTGCCAGTCAAGTGGTGAAGGCGCTGTCGTCCCTCCGGGCGGGGACAGGAAACGCGCCCCGCGTTTCCCCCGCCCGCGCGGGCCGACCCCCTGCAGACCGGCAGGTCCTGGACCAACGAAAGGCCAGCGCCCGACCCGGTGGGCGAGAAGCGCCCGCCGGGGGCGGGGCGGGCGCTTGCCGGGGGCTTTGGCCACCCCGGCTTTGCTCAGGCGCAGCGCTGGGCCAAGGGCGACGGCCCCTGCCGGGATGCTCAAGGCGCGCGCAGGTGCAAGAGTGTCCCGCTTTCCGGTCAGCCAGCCCCTGCGGCCGGCACCAATTCAGCGCCCCGCCAGATGCCAAGGCCCATAAGGCAGCCAAGCTGCCCGAAGGCCGGTTGCCCCCTGCGGCGCGCCTTCAAGGTGCCCGCGCAGCCTTCGCCCCCTTTCCTTTTGCCGCCGCATCGGGGCATCCTGCGGCATGGGCAAACCGGATTTCCTTTTTGAACTGGCCGCCCGCGCGGCGGGTGCCGGTGTCATCGCCGGCGTGGACGAGGCCGGGCGCGGCCCGCTGGCCGGCCCCGTCATCGCCGCCGCCGTGCGGCTGCATGCCGACCGCATTCCGCCCGGCCTGAACGATTCAAAACAGATGACAGCCCCCCGGCGCCGGCAGCTTTGCGCGCTTATCCTGGCCACGGCCGATGTCGGCATCGGCCAGGCCACGGTCGAAGAGATTGACCGGATCAACATCCTGCGCGCCAGCCACCTGGCGATGTGCCGCGCCGTCGCAGCCCTTCGGCCGGCACCTGACCATGTGCTGATCGACGGCAATATGATTCCCCGCGGTCTTTCCTGCCGCGCCGAAGCGATCATCAGCGGCGATGCGCGCTGCCTGTCCATCGCCGCCGCCTCCATCGTCGCCAAGGTCACCCGGGACCGGATCATGGTGGATTTGGCGCAACAGCATCCCGGCTACGGCTGGGATCGCAATGCCGGTTATCCGACCCGGGACCATATCGCGGCGCTCAGGAATCTTGGTGTCACCCCTGCGCATAGGCGTTCGTTCAGGCCCGTCCACAAGATGTTGTATCAAGATGTTTCATTAAACCCTTGATTCAAAAAAGAATTTGACGGCGAATCATCAATGACTCATCCTGCGCCCAACAAAACGGCATAAAGCCGCAGGGGCAGAGGCAAGAGATGACGCAGACCAAGGCACCGGAGGCCGCCGTGCTTCCGCTGAACCGGATTATTGACGGCGACTGCATTGCAGTGATGAACAGCCTGCCGGCCGAAAGCGTCGACCTCATCTTTGCCGACCCGCCCTACAACCTGCAGCTCAGGGGCGCACTGCACCGGCCCGACAATTCCCTGGTCAATGCGGTGAACGATCATTGGGACCGCTTTGCCAGCTTTGCCAGCTATGACCGCTTCACCCGCGACTGGCTTGCCGCCGCCCGCCGCCTGCTGAAGCCGGACGGTGCGATCTGGGTGATCGGAAGCTATCACAACATTTTCCGCGTCGGGACCGCGTTGCAGGATCAGGGGTTCTGGCTGCTGAACGATGTGGTCTGGCGCAAGTCGAACCCGATGCCGAATTTCCGCGGCAAGCGCCTGACCAACGCCCATGAAACCCTGATCTGGGCCAGCCGCGACGAATCCAGCAGGTACACCTTCAATTACGAGGCGCTCAAGCAGTTGAACGACGGCGTACAGATGCGGTCCGACTGGGTGATCCCGCTGTGCACCGGGGCCGAGCGTCTGAAGGACGCGAACGGCGACAAGGCCCACCCCACGCAAAAGCCCGAGGCGCTGCTGCACCGCATCCTTGTCGCCACCACCCATCCCGGCGATGTGGTTCTGGACCCGTTCTTCGGCACCGGCACCACCGGGGCTGTGGCGAAGATGCTGGGCCGCAGCTTCATCGGCATCGAACGGGAAGAGGCCTATCGGGCGGTTGCCGCCGAGCGGCTTTCGCGCGTGCGCGCCCACGACCGCTCCGCGCTGGAGATCACCGGATCAAGGCGGTCCGAACCGCGCGTGCCCTTCGGGCAGGTGGTGGAACGCGGCATGCTGCGCCCGGGCGAGGTGCTGACCTCGCCACGCGGCAAGACGGCCCGCGTCCGCGCCGACGGCACGCTGGTTGGCCCGGACATGACCGGATCGATCCATCAGGTCGGTGCCGCGATGGAAGGGGCACCGTCCTGCAACGGATGGACCTACTGGCACTTCCGCCGCGATGGCCAGATGGTGCCCATTGACCTTCTGCGCCAGCAGATCCGCGCCGAAATGGCAGGGGATCACACCCACTGATCCCTTCCCACCCGCCCCCGCGCCTTTCGTTTGCCGCCCGCTTTCCCTTGTGCCGGGAAAGCGAACTCGCCCGCCATGTCCGCATGGCGGGCGTCTTTCTGTCGGGCGGCATTCAGCGCCCCTGCGGCGATGTCCCAAGCTTTGCGCATCACCGTCGGCAGGTCCGACGGCCGGAACGCTCCGCACGGCAGGAACGCGCCCCGCAAGGGTGTTGCCGCCAAACCGACCTCGGCCACGGCAATGTCCAGCCGCAGATGGAAATGCGTGAAGCTGTGGCGCACTTCGGCCCCGGCATCGCGCCAGTCCGCCTCCACCGGTGCGGGGCCGCCGCCGCCGTCCCAGTCGCTGCCCGGCCACCCCGGCATGCCGCCCAGCAGACCCCGGTCGGGCCGCGTTTCCAGCAGCAGCGCCCCATCCTCGCGCCGGGCGATCCACAGCCGACCCGCCCGCAGCGGCTTGGCCGGTTTCGCCGTTTTGCGCGGCAGGTCTGCCTCGACCCCTGCGGCACGGGCGGCACAGGCACCGGCCCAGGGACAAATGCCGCAGGCCGGGCTGCGCGGCGTGCAGATCGTGGCACCAAGGTCCATCACCGCCTGCGCATAATCCCCCGCCCGCCGCAACGGGGTCAGACCCGCCGCAAGGCGCACCAGTTCGGGCTTTGCGCCCGGCAAGGGCGTTTGCACCCGGTACAGGCGCGCCATCACCCGTTCGACATTGCCGTCCACCACCGTGGCCGGCTCGTCAAAGGCAATCGCCGCAATGGCCGCAGCGGTATAGGGCCCGATCCCCGGCAGGCCCATCAACCCGTCGCGCGTTGCCGGAAACCGCCCGCCATGCCCTGCCACAACGGCGCGGGCGCAGGCCAGCAGGTTGCGCGCCCGGGCGTAGTACCCAAGGCCGGCCCATTCCGCCATGACATCGGCATCCGCCGCCGCCGCCAGCGCCGTCACGTCGGGCCAGCGCGCGGCAAAGCGCAGGAAATAGGCGCGCACCGCCGCCACCGTCGTCTGCTGCAGCATCACTTCGGACAGCCAGACAAGATAGGGATCGGGCCGTTCCCCCGCCGCACGCGCTGCCGGGCCGACGCGCCAGGGCATCACCCTTGCGTTGCGGTCGTACCAGGTCAGAAGGTCATCCACCAAACCACCGTCACGCAATCTTTATATCCCCGTCCGCGCCATTTGACTGGCATGTGCCGCGTCTGTGCCTAGAATAGCCGCAACAAAGGACTCCGCCAGATGACCCGTGCGCCCACCCCCGCCCCTGTCCCAGCGCGCCGCATGCGCGGGTTCGAGGCGGCGTCGGTGCTGCTGGGCGAACGGATCCGCAGCGCGGGCGAAAAACGCGGGTTTGCCGTAGCGCGGCTGTTGACCCACTGGTCCGACATCGCAGGCGAGGATCTGGCCCGCGTGACACGCCCCGTAAAGGTCGGGTACGGTCGCGATGGCTTCGGGGCGACGCTGACACTGCTGACCACGCCGGCGCAGGCACCCATGGTGCAGATGCAACTTCCCGGACTGCGCGAACGGGTGAACGCCTGCTACGGGTATGCGGCCATTTCCCGCATCTCGCTGACGCAGACCGCCCCTTCCGGTTTTGACGAAGGCAAGGCAGATTTCGGTCGGGCACCGCCTGCCGGGGCGCGCATGGCAGACCCGGCACTCTGCCGCGAAGCCAGCGCTGCGGTCCGGGGTGTTCGGGACGACGGCCTTCGGGCCGCGCTGGAATCGCTGACCCTGAATTTTCTGACCAGATCAAGGATATCAAAAGGCAGGACATGACAAAGAAACTCAGTCTCGCGGCGGCGTTGATTCTGGCCCTTGGGGCGGCGCTCTGGCTTGGCCAGTCCCGGACACCGGACGTGGCCGGTCTTGGCCCGCTGGCCGCCTCTGCACAGGAAGCGGCCACGTCCGAAGCCCCCGCGACCGCGCCCCTGCCCGAGGTGCCGGACATGGTCCTGGGCACTGCCGATGCCCCTGTCACGCTGGTGGAATATGCCTCCTACACCTGCCCGCATTGCGCGGCCTTCCACGAGACGGTCTTCCGGAACCTGAAGAAGGATTACATCGACACCGGCAAGGTGAGGTTTGTCTTCCGCGAGGTCTATTTTGACCGCTATGGCCTGTGGGCCGCGATGGTCGCCCGCTGCGGCGGCGAGACACGCTATTTCGGCATCTCCTCGATGCTGTTTGACCGGCAAAAGGAATGGGCCGCTTCCGAAGACCCGGCGGTTGTGGTGGAAAACCTCAAGAAGATCGGGCGCAGCGCCGGCATGGATGATGCCACCATTCAGGCCTGCATGGAAAACGCCCCGATGGCCGAGGCGATGGTGGCCAGGTTCCAGGAAAACATGGCGGCCGACCAGGTAGAAGGCACCCCGACCCTGATCATCGACGGCGTCCGCCACAGCAACATGAGTTATGAGGACCTCAAGATCATCCTCGATGAAAAGCTGGCCGGCTGATCCGTGCCGGCCCCGCTTGCCGGACTGCGCGTCATCGAGCTGGCCCGGATTCTGGCCGGGCCCTGGGCAGGCCAGACCCTGTCCGACCTTGGCGCGGATGTGATCAAGGTCGAGGCACCCGAAGGCGATGATACCCGCCGCTGGGGCCCCCCCTTCATCGACCGCGAAGGGGATCGGTCGGCAGCCTATTTTCATGCCGCCAACCGGGGCAAGAAATCTGTCACCGCCGATTTCCGCACGCCCGAAGGGCAGGAAACCGTGCGCCGCCTTGTGGCCGGGGCCGATGTGGTGATCGAGAATTTCAAGGTCGGGGGCCTTGCGAGATACGGGCTGGATTACGCGGCGCTTTCGGCCCTTAACCCGCGCCTGATCTATTGCTCGATCACCGGCTTTGGCCAGAGCGGCCCCTATGCCCACCGCGCCGGATACGATTTCATCATTCAGGGCATGGCCGGCCTGATGAGTGTCACCGGCGAACCCGGCGGCCAGCCGCAGAAGGTCGGCGTCGCCGTGACCGATATCTTTACCGGCGTCTATGCCGCCACCGCCATTCTGGCCGCCCTGCATCAGCGCGGCACAACCGGGCGTGGCCAGCACATCGACATGGCGCTGCTGGATGTCGCCACCTCGGTCATGGCCAATCAGGCGATGAATTACCTTGCCACCGGCACCGCACCGCGCCGGATGGGCAATGCCCATCCGAACCTTGCCCCCTATGCGGTCTTCGATTGCGCCGATGGTTGGATCATCCTGGCCACCGGCAATGATGCCCAGTACCGCAGGCTTTGCACGCTGCTGCGCCTTCCCGGCATGGCGGCGGCCCCGGAGTTTGCCACCAATGCCGACCGCATCGCCAACCGCGCCGCCATGACCGAAGGTCTGGCGGATGCCACCCGGCAGTGGTCCAAGGCCGATCTTCTGGCCGCCTGCGAGGCCGAAGGCGTTCCCGCCGGCCCGATCAACGACCTGGCCGAGGTTTTCGCCGATCCCCAGATCCGGCATCGCGGGCTGAAGATCACCGTGCAGGGCGTGCCCGGCGTGCGGTCCCCCTTCACCTTCTCGGACGCCACCCTGGCCCTGGACCGCCCCGCCCCGAAACTGGGTGAACATCAGGATGAGATTCCGGGCTGACGGGGCAAGGCCCGTCTTCCAGTCATTTTCTGTTCAAAAATATCCCGGGGGAGTCGCGGCATCCGCCGCGACGGGGGCCGGCCCCCCTTGCCCCGGCCGGAACGATGCGCCTTACAGCCCCAGCCGCTTCAGGCCTGCCTCCAGCGGCCCCCAGTCCGCAATCCGCAGCCGCACCGGCAGGGTCAGCACCTTCATGCGGAAGGACGCGGGCAGGCGCACGGCGTCTTTTTCGGTGGTGACAAGCTGCGCCCCTGCGGCTGCCGCCTCCATCTCCAGCCGCAGCAGCAGCGCGTCTGACAGGGGCTGATGATCGTCCAGCGCCTCGCCCCGCACCAGGTCCGCCCCTTCGGCGCGCAGCGTGGCAAAGAATTTCTCCGGCTGGCCGATCCCGGCAAAGGCCAGCACAGGCTGCCCCTGCCAGTCCATCCCCATGCGCAGCGGTTCCAGCCGCCCGGTCAGGTGCGGTACGGCCACCGCAGACCCCCATCTTGCGGCAAAGCCCGCCTGCGCCGCCTCTGGCCCCACCGACAGCAGCAGGTCGGCCCGCGCCAGCCCTTCTGCCACCGGTTCCCGCAAAGGCCCGGCGGGCAGGCAGCGGCCATTGCCAAAGCCCTGCGCGGCATCCACCACCACCAGCGACAGGTCCTTGATGACCGACGGGTTCTGAAGCCCGTCGTCCAGAACGATCACCTCTGCCCCGCCAGCCTCGGCCATCCGCACCCCGGCAGCGCGGTTGCGGGCCACCACCACCGGCGCAAAGGCAGCCAGCAGCAGCGGCTCGTCGCCCACCTGTGCCGCGCTGTGCCGCGCGGCATCCACCCGCAGCGGCCCGGCCAGGCTTCCGCCATGACCGCGCGACACCACCCAGACCGCCCGCCCGCGCGCCGCCAGCCGTTCGACCAGCGCAATGACGGCAGGCGTCTTGCCGGTGCCGCCGGCATTGATGTTGCCGATGCAGATCACCGGCACGCCAGCGCGGTATCCCGGGCCCCGCAGCCGCCGCGCCGTCGCCGCGGCATAGACCCTGCCCAGCGGGGCCAGCAGCCGTGCCGCCAGCGCCGGCCGATCCGGCGGCGTGAACCAGAAGGACGGAGCCTTCACCGATCCGCCTCCATCAGCGCGCGCACCAGCAGAACCACCCGGTCGGTCACCTCGGCCCCGGCGGAAGTCACGGCCCAGGCCGCCTGCGCCAGCCGCGCCGCGCGGTCGGGCGACAGCAGGTCGGCCAGACCTTCGGCCAGATCGACCGGGCTGGCGACCGGGCGCGTGGCCCGCGCCTCGGTCAACCGCGCCATCGCCATCTGCCATTCCCCGGTCTGCGGACCATGCAGGATCGCCGATCCCAGGGCGGCGGCCTCGAACGGGTCGCGCGGGCTGCCCGCCCCATACAGACTGCCCCCAAGAAAGGTGATCGGTGCCAGCCGGTACCACAGCCCCATTTCCGACGGGACATCCGCCAGAAACACCTCTGTCTCTTCGTCCGGCTCCTCGTCGGCCGACCGGCGCGCCACGGTCCAGCCTTCGGCGGCTTCGATCTGCCGGGCCAGCGCATCGGCCCGCTCGGGCCGGTCCGGCACAACGATCAAAAGCAGCCGGTGCGCCAGCCGCAACGCCGCGCGGTGCGCGCCGATCACCGCCGCGTCTTCGGCTTCGGGAAGCCCGGCCGCCAGCCAGACCGGGCGTGTCCGGAATTGCCGCACCAGTGCCGCCCGTTCGGCCTCGGTGCAGGGCAGCACGACCGAACCGTCCTCCATCCGCCCCTCGATCCGGACAAGGCCCGCATCGGCACCCTTGCGGCAAAACAGCCGGGCGGCGGTTTCATCAACCGCGAACACCCGGTTCAACTGCCCCAGGCCGTGCCGGATCACGCCGGGCCAGAATGTGCCCGGCCCACCCGGCAGACATGGCTTTCGGGCATCGACCATGATCACCGGAATGCTGCGGCGCGCAGTTTCTTCCAGCAGCAGCGGCCGCAGTTCCCCGTCCGACAGCACGCCGATTTCGGGGTGCCAGTAGTCCAGAAAAGCCCGCGCGGCAGCCTCTGTCTCTGCCGGGGGCAGGATCCGCGTCAGGCCTGCCTGGCCGGGCACCTCGCCCGCAACGGTCAAAAGCGCGGGATGCCCGTCTTCCTCGTGCAGGCGGCGGGCCAGTTCCAGCAGGCCCCGGACCGCGCCGGGGGTTGGCGCATGCATCCACACCAGCCGACCGGCAGGACGCGGCGGCCAGTGAACCGGCGGCCCGGCCCCCTGACCGGCAAAAACCGCATAAAGCGCAAGACCCAGGCTGCGGCTCATCCCCGGCAGCGGATCACGCCCCGAAGGCGTCGGCGATGGCCGAGCCTGCGCTTTCCTCTTCGCGCAGGCGGTGCAGATGCGCGATGAAATAGCGCATATGGGCGTTGTCCACCGTGCGCTGCGCTTCGGCCTTCCAGGCCAGATAGGCGCTGGCATAATCGGGGAAGATCCCGACGATGTGGATCGCGGACACATCGCGGAACACGGTTTTCCCGGGGTCGGTCAACTCGCCGCCAAAGACGAGGTGAAGCTTCTGGGCCATGCCGCATGCTCCGCTGCAGGAAAAGGCAAAGATGTGACGCCCAGCCTAGAGGATTGATCGCACCAAAGGAATCCAAAAGTGGATTCCCCCTGATCTGCCGTTGGTGCGATTGAGGTGCAGGCGGACAGGAATTCCATTCACCGTGACGCCGACGGATCGCTCGTCGCTTGAGGCGATTATTCCGGCCCCCTCTTCGCCGCAAGAGCATGTCGGGCGGGCGCGGATCGTTCCATTGTCCGCAGACGGGACTGGCACCGGCGCAATCGTGGCGTCGACAGGCAAGTCGAAGACCTGCGTCTGGCATGCAGACCCGGACAAATCATCGCCGCCGGAAAGCGGGGGTTCCAATTGTTGGATGCAATCCACCAGGTGAATGGACAACCCGGCACAGACTTCGTCGCTGCGCAGACGGGTCAGCGCCCTCAACAGCCCCGAAATGACGCCCGATGCCGTTCGTGAAGGCGATCCGACCGCTCGTGAAGGCCCGTCTGGTTCTCGTGCGCTCCGCTTCCCATTCGTTGGACACCGACGGCGCAATCCTGCGCCCCGAACCAGGAAAGGAAAATCTGGTGACACGTCCCGCACTCCTCTCCAGACTGATCGCCACCACGCTCGCGCTTCAGACTGCGCCGATTCCGGCCTTTGCCGATGAACCCGGGTTCTTCCGGGACATCCGTCCAAATCACTGGGTGTGGAACGGTGCCGACCCGCTGACCACCCGGAACATCCTGGATCGCGTTGCCAGGGTCGGCGCCGGCACCGAGCATCCTGACCTGTTCGGCGCCGGTGGCGCGACCGTCTGGACTGAGGAGTTCGCCCGCGTCGGCGATCAGCTGCGTGCCCTGGCAGAGGAGCAGGAGGCCCTCGGCCTGACTGGTGCGGCCGCAGAGCTCTACATGCGGGCCTCGGCCAACTACACACTGGCCAAGTACCCGCTGATCGATCCGAATGCGGCCGAAGTCGCGGCCTTCGGGGCCAGCCTTGAGACGCTCCACCGCGCCCACGAATTGCGCGGATTCGAAGTCGAGCGCGTCGCAGTACCCTTCCAGGATGGCGAAGCCGATGGTCACGTTCTGCTGCCGCGGGGGGAAGCCCCGGCGGGCGGCTGGCCGCTGGTGATCGCTTCGAACGGGATCGATGTGAACCAGGGCGAGTTCTTCACCTTCGCGGAGGACGTCGCAAGCCGCGGCATGGCGTTCCTGATGTATGACATCGCAGGGACCGGCACCAATGCCGAGTTCCCGCTGGCGCCTGACTATGAAGAATTGCCGGTCGCTCTGGCCGAGGCGCTTGGCGCAACAGACCGGTTCGATGAAGACCGTATTGCCATCATGGGGGTCAGCTTCGGGGGCAACGCCGCGGTGAAGCTCGCACATACGCGGGCCGATCTCTTCGCGGCCTCGGTCAATGTCTGCGGCCCGCTGCATTCGGCCTTTCAGGTGCCGGAGGATCAGCTCGAGAGCGTCGGCCTGATGTACCGCCTTGCGCTCTATGACCGGACCGGGATCGACGGCGGGGCCGATCCTGCCGGCTTCCTCGCCCATATGCGTGGCTTTTCCCTGATCGACCAGGGCGTCATCGTGCCGGGCGAGACGGTAACGGTTGTACCGATCCTGTCAGTGAACGCCCGCAACGACTACGTGGCACCTGAGTTCGACATGGAGCTTGCGAACAACTCCACCGTCGACGGCACGCTGATCTACAGCGGTACTGACGATCACTGCCCGCAGGATCGCTTCACGGTGATGCCGCAGATCGCTGACTGGCTCGAACAGCGCCTGTCCCCCGGCGCGAACTGATCCCTTCCCCGAGATGAGAAAGCCGCCCGGCTTGGTAACGGCCGGGCACCCCCTGCCCACCAAATCCTTCGTGGAGAGAAGCGATGTCTGAGGAAATCCACCGCCCGGCCTTCCGCCTTGAAACAGCAAATGCCCGAAAGCTCGGAATTGTCGGCCTGACGGTCACCGCGCTCATTGCCTCAGGGCACGTCTTGTTCAATACGCGCACTGGCGTTCACGCTGTGTTCGAGATTTTCGGGATTGGCGGTGACACTGCCGAATGGGTCGCCAGCCCCGAAGACCCGCCCGTGCCAGTGGTGCAAACCGCTGCACTGACCCGGAGCCTCACCTATCCGGGCGAAATCCTCCAACCGTCGGGAATCGCTTGGGATGCCAGCGCGGATCAGTTTCTGATCGTCACCGACCAGGCCGAACTCTTTGCGGTTTCCCGGCGCCTCGACAAGCTGCTGTCTCGCACGACCATGAGCCGGGCTCCCCTGATCGCCCGGCAGGGCAGCGTGGAAACGGTTGCCGCCCTCGAAGGCGGTGCGGTCGTGGCTGGCCGTGACCACAGCCTGCCCACCTGGCAGGCGGCAGACGGCGTTTGGCGTCGTGGCGAAACGCTGCATAAGGACGGATCCGGCCTCCCGATGTCCGGCGACGTCACGGCCATGGCTTTCGAGCCGGGCACGGGACGTCTCTTCGCCGCGGATGAGGACGGCGGGTTATGGAGGCAAGCCCAGTCCGGCGCGGGATGGGAGCCGCTGGTCCTGAGCGGAGAAGTCCGTGAAGGCAGAACTCTCGGCGAATACAGGATCGTGGGCCTCGAGTATAATGCGGGCCGTCTTTACGCGCTGACGGCGCACTATCCGAACATCCTCGTCATCGATCCGGCCTCGGGACGCATCGAGCAAGCCTTCGCCCTGGACGGGCTACAGGATCAATCAGGTCTTGCGATTTTAGGCGGCGAAGCATTCGTCACAGTCGATCACGAATACGACGAAGCATCCCCGGGTCTGATGGTCTTTGATCTCGGGGGATGATTGCCGTCCGGCAAGGCCACGGGGTTGCTTGAGCAGGCGCAGAAAACCTGATGTTCTGGCATCAAGAGGAGTTCAGGAACGGACCAAGGCGCATGAACAGCATTCTGGCCCGACTTCGCAAGGAGACATGGCGCAGCCCCTTTGTTTTTCTGCCGGTCTGGGTGCCCACGCTGACGGTCTTCATCCTGAGTTTCGATCCCGCGCTCACTGCCGACCTGGCCCCGCTGCAGCGTGTTGCTTTCTGGCTCCTGCACGTCGGGCTCCTGCTGCCCCTGCTCATGATCACGCAGAACCTCATCGATGAGAGGTTGGCGGGTACACGGATCCATCCCTTCGGGCTTGTCGCCCTGGCAGCCGTCGTGGCATCCGCTGCCTTTGCTCCGATCTCGTTGCTTCTGGACCTGCTGTTCTCTCCCGCAACGGATCTGGCAGCGCGCCCTGGCGTTCCCGTGCTGTTCCTTGACGAAGTCAGTGCTCTCGCCCTCCCGACCTTGTGTGTCTGGCTGCTCGTCAACGGGGTGCGCCTTTCAATGCTGTCGGTACCTCTGTTGCAGGAAGCACCGACAACTGAGGGGGATCGGACGCATCCGTCGGACAACGCCGTGCCGCCTGCGAATGCCAAACCTGCCGTCACGCTTACCGAGGCCGAAAAGGCGTTCTGGTCCAAGGTCCCGCGCGAGCTTGGGGTCGACCTTGTGTCGCTTTCATCCGAACAGCACTATCTCCATGTTGCGACAACGAAGGGGCGCAGCCTGATCCTGTTTCCGATCAGCCGCGCCATCGATGCTGTGGGGCGCCTCGATGGGATGCGCATTCATCGATCACACTGGGTTGCGCTGAAGCATGTCTTGTCAGTCGCCAGGGACGAGACCAGCCTGTCACTGACGCTCTCCAGCGGCGAGACGCTCCCGGTGAGTCGGGCGAACAGGCTGGCGGTCCAGGATGCCCTCGACGCTGATAAAGTGAGGCGGGCGACACGTTAGGTGACCCTGAACAATTTCCATGCCATTGATTTTGCGTTGAAACAGGACGGTTTTTCTCGCCTCTGACTGCAGGGTTTCGCATGATTCCGGCCGAAACCCTGCAATTCCGGTTCTGGCCATGAAGCACCGTCCGCGCGCTGAAGAGCAGGATGATCTGCTGCGTCCGCGTCTGGTTGATATGATCGATCCGCAGCACGAGCTGGTGAAGCTGGCAGGCCTGATCGACTGGGAGGTGTTCGAACGGGAGTGGGCGGGGTTCTTTCCGTCCGGCAAGGGGCGGCCGGCGACGCCGCCGCGGCTGGTGGCGGGGCTGCTCTATCTGCAGCACGCTTACCGGCTGTCGGACGAGGATGCCGTCGATCCTGCCAACGTCATGGCCGCGCGCCGTCAGCTTCTTCTGAAGCTGCTGCATCTCATTGCCCGACAGCCCCGGGGCCGGATTACCCGCTGCATAGGGGGGTGCGCCTTCCAGCCGGGTGGCGAAATAGGCGGCGGTCGTCACATAGACCATGCTCTTGTTCCAGTTGAACAGGACCGAAAAATTCGGATAGGCCAGAAAGGCAGGCCCATCGCGCCCCTGCGGCAGCAGCACCGAGGCGGGCAGCGTGCCTGCGGGCAGGGACCCGTCACGCGGTGTTGCCCCCAGCCGGCCCCAGTCGGCCACGCTCTGCGTCTTGTCCAGCCCGGTCAGCGCCCAGTCGAAATCATCCGGCAGCGTCACCTCCTGCAGCCAGGGCTGGCCCGGTGCCCAGCCCAGCGCCGACAGCTTGCGCGCCGCCGAAAGCAGCGCGTCAGGGGCCGAGGTTTTCAGCGTGATCCTGCCGTCACCATCGCCGTCCACCCCGTCGGCAATGATATCGGCGGGCAACATCTGCACCATTCCGATTTCGCCCGCCCAGGCCCCGGTGGTCTTTGCGGGGTTGATCATGCCCCGTTCATACAGGGTCAGGGCGGCCAGAATCTGCGGCTGGAACAGGTCCGGCCTGCGGCAATCATGGCCCAGCGTGACCAGGGCGTTCACCGTGTTGAAATCGCCCTGCACCTGCCCGAAATCGGTCTCAAAGGCCCAGAAGGCCAGCAGGATGCCGCGCGGCACGCCGTAATCACGCATTGCCGCATCGAAGACCGCGTCATATTCCCTGCCCCTTGCCAGCCCCGTCTGCAGGCGGTTCTTGCTGATCAGCGCCTGCGAAAACTCCAGAAAGGGTTTCTGGAACACCGACTGCGACCGGTCGGCCTTCAGCACCCTTGGGTCTTGCCGCACGGTGGCAAAGAAGGCGTCAATCCGGTCTTGCGGGTGCCCCTGTTCGGCCGCCTCGGCCTTCATCGCCGCAACGAATTGCCCGAAGTCGCCGCCGCAGGGTGCCGCAGCCGCCGGGTTGGCAAGGCCCCAGATCAATAGGATGGCAGCAAGACGCATGGGGATCTCCTTCGCGGCGGGATATCAGACAAGCGCAACCAGACAGGCCAGCCCCAGCAGGCCCGCCCAGGCCCGCCACAGCGCGGTGCAGGCGGCATCGATCTGATCCGGGCCGGGGTCGGCGCGGCCCTCGGGCCAGACCCAGGGAAACGCGGTCATCACCCCGTTGTAGCTGCGCGGCCCCGACAGCGCGACATCCAGCACCACCGCCATTGCCGCCTCGGGCCAGCCCGCATTGGGCGAGCGGTGCAGCGGCCCGTCGCGCAGGACCGGTGCCGGATTGAACCGACCGTTGGCCAGCAGGATCAGCGCCGCCGTCAGACGCGCCGGAATCCAGTTGAGCAGATCGTCAAACCGCGCCGCCGCCCAGCCGAACTGTTCATGCCGGGGGGTGCGGTGGCCGATCATGCTGTCGGCGGTATTGGTGATCTTGTAGATCATCAGCCCGGGCAGTCCGAAGACCAAAAAGGCAAGCGCCGGGGCCACCACCCCGTCGCTGAGGTTTTCGGCGGCGCTTTCAATGGCCGCGCGGGCAACACCCGCCCCGTCCAGCGCCGTCGTGTCGCGCCCCACGATGCGCGCCACCATGCGCCGCCCGTCGCCAAGCGACAGGCGCAACGCATCGCCCACCGCCCGCACATGGTCAACCAGGCTGCGCTGCGCCAGAAGGATCGCGGCGGCCAGCACCTCCAAAAGGCCCCCGTCGGGAAGGGACGCGATTGCAGCCCCCGCCAGCCCCGCCCCGCAAACCAGCACCACAAGTGCAAGCACGCCCTTCGCCTTGCGGTTATGGCCCCTGTTCAGCCTGGCATCCAGCCATGAAACGGCACGGCCCATGATCACCGCGGGGTGCGGCAGGCGGGACCAAAGCCGGTGCGGCTCGCCGAAGGCCGCATCCAGAAGCAGGGCCGGAACCAGCAGGGCAGCACTCATGACAGATCCCCCAGCGCCTTGGCCAGCCGCGCCCACTCGGCCTCGGACCCCGGCAGGCCAAGGCGCAGCCACCGGTCCGAATAGGGAAAGATCCGGGTCCAGATGTGGCGGCGGGCCAGGGACCTGTGCCAAAGGCCGGGGTCGGGCAGGCGCACCAGCCGGAACAGGTCGGTCCCGCCCGCAATCTCTGCCCCAGCCGCCGTCAGCAGCGCATCCAGCCGTGCGGCATCCCGCGCCAGCCGCATGCGCGCCCTGGCCGCCCAGTCCTCATCGCGCAGGGCGGCGGTGCCCACGGCCAGCGCCGGCCCGGAAACGGCCCAGGGCCCCAGCATGACAGACAGGCGCCGGATCAGCGCCGGATCGCCGATGCCAAAGCCAAGGCGCAGCCCCGCCAGCCCCCAGAACTTGCCCAGCCCCTTCAGCACCACCGTCCCCGGACGTGCCGCAAGGCCCACAAGGCTGGCCTTGGGTGCGACATCGGCAAAACTTTCGTCGATCACCACAAGACGGCCCCCGGCCTCTGTGCCCTGCCACACCCGCCCGTCCGGATTGTTCGGGTTCACCAGCACAAGCGCCTCTGCGGCCCCGCTGCTTTCGGTCCAGCCATGGGCGGCAAAGGCGCGTCCATGTTCGTTATAGGTCGGGCCGGGAATGCGGACGCGCCCCGCTGCGACGGTGCCGGGAAGCTGTGCAATCAGCGCCGATGTCCCCGGCGCGGCGACAATGGCCGCCCCGTCCGGCACCCGCCAGAACCGCCGGGCCGCCGCAAGAAGATCGTCCTGCACCCCCTGATCGGGAAGCTCTGTCCAGCAGCCGGCGGGCAGATCGGGCAGCGGGAAGGGCACCGGATTGATCCCGGTGGACAGATCAATCCAGTCGGCCCGCGCGCCGCCAAAGCGCCTGCGCGCGGCGTCAAGACCGCCGCCATGGTCGGCAGGGGCGTGGTGCGGCGGCACGGCATCAAGGCTCATCGACGGCTCCTTCCCTGCCGCCCAGAAAGCGGAAAACGCCCCTTCACGCAAGGCTTGTCGCGCCCGGGGTGCCGCAGAGGTCCGGCAAGGAGGCGATCAGAGTGATACCGGCAGGATCGCTTGAGTCCGGCCCCGGCAGGGCGCTGCAACAGCACTCCGCCCGCTTGCCTGCCGGGACCGTCGCCGCGATCCGGGGACGGGAATTTTCCCTGTGGCCGGTGCCATTGAAGCGGTGAAGGTCCCTTCGCCCGTCCGGGCGGGAACAGGAAACGCATCGCGTTTCCCCCGCCCGCGCGGGACAGTGCCCTGTAGACCGGTCGGTCCGGGCGCACCAGAAGGCCAGCGCCCGACCCGGCGGGCGGGAAGCGCCCGCC
>JADCDI010000049.1 GCA_020251025.1 Rhodobacter sp.
CGCGCTCCTCCAAGTCAACACAGCCGAACAGCGACCCGCTCGCCTCGTCCATCCCGGGCATCATCACCCTCGCCAGGGCCCGCAGAAGGTGAACCATGTTCCGCAAAAGGGCTCGGGGGCTCACTTCTCCAGCAGACTTCCAAGGATGGCCTATGGCCTTTGCCGCGTTTCTTGAAGCACTTGCTGTCATTCAGCTGCATGTTGTGGCGGCGTTCTTTGCGGTCGCGCTTGGGCCGGTGGCGATCCTGCGGCGCAGCCGCGACATCGTGCATCGCGCGGCCGGTCGTGCCTGGGTGGTCAGCCTGGCAGTCACCGCCGGGTCTTCCTTCTGGATCACCGGGATGCCGATGATCGGACCTTTTTCGGTCATCCATGTCCTGTCGGTCGTCACCCTTGTCAGTCTGGTCAGTGCCCTGCGCGCCGTCCGTTCGGGAGATGTGGCACGTCACGGGGCGACGATGCGCGCGCTTTATGCCCAGGCGCTGATGCTGGCCGGGACCTTTACCTTTCTTCCGGGGCGGCGGATGAGCGAGGCTGTCTTTCCCGGCACACCATGGCTGGGTCTTGCGGCAATGCTGGCCGTGGCCGCCGCGGCGGTCTGGCTGCTTTGGCGCGATGGCCGCAGAAACCCCCTTCCCTTCACCGGGGGGCTTCGCTAGAAGGCCGGAATTCACCCGGACACATGCGGATGTGGCGGAATTGGTAGACGCGCAGCGTTGAGGTCGCTGTGGGGTAACTCCCGTGAAGGTTCGAGTCCTTTCATCCGCACCATATCCTTGCCGTCAAGGCTCGCAGGGCCACCCGTTCGGGCGGCTTGTGTGTTTGGGCAAAGGCCGCCGGATTTCCCTTTCGCCATGCGCGCCGCTTGCCGTGCTGACGCACGCGCAGGAAAGCGCCGCTTGATCAGGCCAGGCCCGCCGGATGCCGCAAGACATGACAAGTCCGTTGCAATACGTGCAGGTTTCGGTTTAGTCGGCTTAACAACAGGCGCAGGGCATCCTGCCATATCCGACCGGGAGACGTCCTTGGCTGTTACCGCCGTCACAGATGCCTTTGTCGAATTCGACCGCGTCCAGAAAAGCTATGACGGCGAAACTCTGGTCGTCAAGGACCTGAACCTGACCATCGCCAAGGGCGAATTTCTGACGATGCTGGGGTCTTCGGGGTCGGGCAAGACCACCTGCCTGATGATGCTTGCCGGGTTCGAAACAGCGACCAGCGGCGATATCCGGCTGGCGGGGCGCCCCATCAACCAGGTGCCACCGCACAAGCGCGGCATCGGCATGGTTTTCCAGAATTATGCCTTGTTTCCACACATGACCGTCGGCGAAAACCTGTCCTTCCCGCTGGAAGTGCGCGGGCTGGCCAGGGCCGAGCGCGAGGTGAAGATCGCCCGCGCGCTGGACATGGTGCAGATGGGAGCCTTCATCAGCCGCCGCCCGTCGCAGCTTTCGGGGGGCCAGCAGCAGCGCATCGCGCTGGCGCGCGCGCTTGTGTTCGACCCCGCCCTGGTGCTGATGGACGAGCCGCTTGGCGCGCTGGACAAGCAACTGCGCGAACACATGCAGTTCGAGATCAAGCACCTGCACGAATCGCTGGGAATCACCGTGGTCTATGTCACCCATGACCAGGGCGAGGCGCTGACGATGAGCGACCGCATCGCGGTGTTCAACGACGGCCGCATCCAGCAGCTTGCCCCGCCATCAGATCTGTACGAACGCCCCGGGAACAGCTTTGTCGCCAGCTTCATCGGCGAGAACAACAGGCTGCAGGGCACGATCAAAGAGCTTTCGGGCGACAAGGCCCTTGTCCGCCTGTCCACGGGTGAACTGATCGACGCAACTGCGGTCAACGTGAAGGAAAAGGGCGCGCGCACCCTCGTCTCGATCCGCCCCGAACGGGTGGAGTTCAAGCCCGAGATGATGCCGCCCGGCGCCCATACACTCGACGCCGAGGTGGTCGAGGTCATCTACATGGGCGACATCCTGCGTACCGTCCTCAAGGTCGCAGGCTCCGATGACTTCGTGATGAAGATGCGCAATACGCTGGGGCAGACCAGGCTTGCCCCGGGACAGAAGATCAAGGTGGGCTGGCATCCCCAGGATGCCCGCGCGCTGGATCCTTGATGAACGGGCCGGGAGGACCGGCCGTCAAACGAAAACCAAACAGGGAGACCTTGAACATGAAGAAGACCCTCATCCTCACGACCGCCCTTGTCGGCCTGGCCTTCCCGGCCCTTGCCGACGTGACGGTGATGTCCTGGGGTGGTGCCTATGGCGCGGCCCAGACCGAAGGGCACCTCAAGCCTTTCACCGCCGCGACCGGCATCGCCACCACCATGGTCGACAGCGACAACCCCGCCACCCCGATCAAGGCGATGGTCGAGGCGAACAACGTCACCATCGACGTGGCCAGCCTTGAATATGCCGACGCAGTCCGGCTTTGCGACGAGGGCGTGCTTGAACCGTTCGACGCGTCCATCCTGCCCGCCGGCAAAGACGGCACCCCCGCTGCCGAGGATTTCCTGCCCGGCGCGGTGACCGAATGCGCCGTGTCGACCGACATCTGGGCCACCGTCTTTGCTTACGACACTACGAAGTTCCCCGATGGCGGGCCGACGACTGCGGCTGATTTCTTCGACACGGCCAAGTTCCCCGGCAAGCGCGGCGTGAAGAAGGGTGCCAAGGCGGTTCTGGAGTTCGCGCTTATGGCCGACGGCGTTGCTCCGGCGGATGTCTACGCGACCCTCTCGACCCCCGAAGGCGTGGACCGCGCCTTTGCAAAACTCGACTCGATCAAGGCCGATATCGTCTGGTGGGAAGCCGGTGCCCAGCCGCCGCAGCTTCTGGCCGATGGCGAGGTGGCGATGACCATGGCCTACAACGGCCGGATCTTCAATGCCGCCATCGCCGAGGCGAAGCCTTTCCAGATCGTCTGGGATGGCCAGATCTACGAAAACGAGATGTACGCGATCCCCAAGGGGGCCCCGAACATGGAAGAGGCCAAGCAGTTCATCGCATTTGCCACCTCGACCGACGGTCTGCGCCAGCAGGCCCAGTGGATCAGCTACGGCCCGGCCCGCAAGTCGGCCCTGGCTGAGCCTCTGATCTTCAACGACGGCAAGACCGAGATGGCACCGCACCTGCCGACCGCGCCTGAGAACATGAAGAACGCACTCGAATCGAACTGGGAGTTCTGGGTCGACCGGGACGCCGAGCTCAACGAGCGCTTCAACGCCTGGCTGGCTGCCGGCTGACGACACCCGGCGCGGGGGGTGAAGGCCCCCCGTGCCGCTTTCCGAACGGACAGAACGATGGCCGACACCGCCCCGATTGCTGCCGCCCCCCTGACCACCGCCGACGGCCGCCCGCTTGCCGAGGCGCTGGTTGCCGCGCAGGCGCGATCGCGCCGCAGGGCCTTTCTTCTGGTGGTACCGCTGCTTCTGTTCATGATCCTGAGTTTCATCCTGCCCATCGGGCAGATGCTGCACCGCTCGATCTACCATGACGGCTTTTCCTCGAACGCCCCCGGCGTCTCGGCCTGGTTTGCCGCCAACCCGCAAGGCACCGAGCCGGACGAGGCCGCCTTTGCTGCGCTGGTCGAAGATCTGCGGACGATGCAGGCCAACCGCACCGCTGGCGAGGCCGGGACGCGGATCAACTATGTCCTGCCGGAAAGCCGGTCGCTGTTCACCAAGGCGGCGCGGGAAGCCAAGGACCTGCAGCCGCCCTACAGAGAGGCTTTACTTGCCCTCGACCCGAAATGGGGCGACCCGGTGCTGTGGGAGGCGATGCGCGCTTCGGCTTCGCCCTACACTTTCGACTTCTACATTGTTGCGACCGATTTCGAGAGGGCGGGCGACGGCAGTATCGTCCGGGTGACCGAGAACCGGCAGATCTATGTCTACCTCTTCATCAAGACCTTCCTTCTCTCGGGTCTCATCACGCTGATCTGCCTTGTGATCGGCTTTCCGGTCGCGCATCTGCTGGCAACCCTGCCGATGGCTAAGGCGAACCTGCTCATGATCCTCGTCCTTCTGCCGTTCTGGACATCGCTTCTGGTGCGCACGACCAGCTGGATGGCGCTTTTGCAGGGCGAAGGCGTCATCAACGACCTGCTCGTCTGGATCGGCGCGATTTCGCAAGAGGGGCGTCTGCGGATGATCAACAACCAGACCGGCACCATCATCGTGATGACGCATATCCTGCTGCCCTTCATGATCCTGCCGCTCTATTCGGTGATGCGGGTGATCCCGCCCAGCTATGCGCGGGCCGCGCGGTCGCTGGGGGCGACAAGCTGGACCACGTTCCGGCGCATCTACCTGCCGCAGACCCTGCCCGGGATCGGGGCGGGTGCGCTGCTCGTCTTCATTCTGGCCGTGGGCTATTACATCACGCCGGCCCTGGTCGGCGGGGCCGACGGGCAGCTCATTTCCAACCTGATCGACTTTCACATGGACAAGTCGAACTGGTCGCTGGCCGCCGCCCTGTCGGCCATGCTGCTGGTCGGGGTACTGGTGCTTTACTGGCTTTATGACCGGCTGATCGGCATCGACAACCTGAAACTGGGCTAAGGGAACGCGCCATGGCCTTACCCACCTATGCCACCCCGCTGGAACGGCTTTGGTATTATGCCTTCCGCGTGATCTGCGTGCTGATCTTCATCTTCCTGATCGCGCCGGTTCTGGTTGTGATTCCGCTGTCGTTCAACGCCGAGCCCTATTTCACCTTCACGCCGAAGATGCTGGCCCTTGATCCCGAAGGCTATTCGCTGCGCTGGTACGATGCGCTGCTGACCCTTGGCATGCCCGCCCCGGACGGGGTGCGTGACAGCGCCTGGTGGGCACAGGCCTGGGAAACCTCGACCTGGATCAGGGCCGCGAAGAATTCCATCATCATCGGCTTCTGGTCCACCATTCTGGCAACCGTCCTTGGCACGCTGGCCGCCCTTGGCCTGTCGCGGCCGGAAATGCCCTATCGCCGCCTGATCATGGCAATTCTGATTTCGCCGATGATCGTGCCGATCATCATCATCGCAACCGGGCTGTTCTTCTTTTACTCCAACCCCTGCGCGCCCCTGGCCATCGTCGGGATCGAGGCGCAATGCGGGCGCCTGACCAGCACCTATCTGGGGGTGATCCTGGCCCATGCCACGCTGGGCATTCCCTTTGTGATCATCACCGTCACGGCAACCCTATCGGGGTTTGACCAGTCGCTGACCCGCGCCGCAGCCTCGCTTGGGGCAAATCCGCGCGTGACCTTCTTCAAGGTGATCCTGCCGCTGATCCTTCCGGGCGTCATCTCTGGCGCGTTGTTCGCCTTTGTCACCTCGTTCGACGAGGTGGTGGCGGTGCTGTTCATTGCCGGGCCGGAACAGCAGACGATTCCGCGCCAGATGTGGAACGGCATCCGCGAGGCGATCAGCCCGGCCATTCTGGCGGTGGCGACGATTCTTGTGATCATCTCGATCCTGCTTCTGGCCACGGTGGAACTGCTGCGCCGCCGGTCGGAACGGCTGCGCGGGGTTTCGCCGCACTGAGGATGCGCCGCGCGGGTCAGCTTTTGCCGCGACACGCGCGGGTGCGAATTTTCTGCGAAAATTCCTCAGGGTCCGGGCGGCGGATTTTTCGCAGAAAAATCGTCCGTCACGGCAGGATGTGCAGCCAGGCCCAGACGGTAAGGATTGACGCAGCGGTGGCCAGCAGCACGGCCGAGGCCGCCACCCGCGTTGCCACGCCGTACAGGTTGGCAAACAGATAGGCGTTGACGCCCGGAGCCATGGCCGCCGTCACCACGGCGGATCGCAACTGATCGGTGGAAAGCCCCAGCACAAAGCGGCCCAGCCCCCACGTGACCGCCGGATGGAAGACCAGCGATATTGCGCAGACCATGGCGATGGTCTTGATGTCACCTTCCGGGCGATAGCGCACCATCACCCCGCCCAGCCCGAAAAGGGCGGCCGGAATCGCGGCTGCGGCCATGATGTTGACCGCACTGAACAGGAAACCGGGCAGGGGCAGATGCCCAAGGTTGACGGCAAAGCCCAGAAGGATGCCGATGACCAGCCCGTTGGAAAAGATCGCCCGCAGCACCTGCCGGGCCAGTGCCGCCGGGTGCAGGCCGGTGCCATGGCTGCGCACCAGTTCCATCAGGGTGATGCCGAAGGCATAGAACAGCGGTGCATGGATGGACAGGATTGCGAAGTTGCCCTCAAGCGCATCCGGGCCGTAGGCGCGTTCGGTGATCGGCAGGCCAAGCAGCAGGGAATTCGAGAACAGGCAGACAAAGCCGATGGCCACCGAATCCGTGACAGGCCGGGCAAACAGCAGGCGCGCCCCGGCAAAGCCAAGGGCGAAGGCGGCAAAGGCCCCCAGATAGAAGGCAAGGAACAGGCGCGCATCATAGACCGCAGCCAGATCAAGGGTCGTGATCGACCGGAACAGCAGGCAGGGCACGGCAATGGTTTGGGCAAAGCGCATCAGCCCGTCGACAGCACCCCTGTCCAGCAGCCCCGCCCGGGCGGCGGCATAGCCCAGACCAATCACCGCGAAGACCGGAAGGATAACGTCAAGAAGCGCGTTCATCCGGCGGGCAGGTCGATGGTCATGCCGTCATGCGCGGGGCGGACATGGGGCGGAAGCTCTGCCTCCAGCGTGCGGTAATCAAGGTCGATGTGCATGTTGGTCAGCACGGCGCGGCGGGGGGCGGCGCGGGCGATCCATTCCAGCGACAGCGCCAGATGGGCATGGGTCGGATGCGGGGCGCGGCGCAGGGCATCAAGGATCCAGCAGTCCAGCCCCTCCAACTCCAGCCAGGCCTCGTCCGGAATGGCCACCACATCGGGAAGATAGGCCATGTTGCCCACGCGGAATCCCAGTGCCGTGGTCGATCCGTGATCGACCTTGAAGGGCGCAAGCCGGATCACTCCGCCGGGGCCGGAAACCTCGAAGGGTCCGGTGATGGTGTGCATGTCCAGGATCGACGGATAGGGCGAGCCTTCGGGCTGGATGAAGGCATAGCCGAAGCGCGCATAGAGCGCCTCCTGCGTGGGATGGTCGGCCCAGATCGGCAGGCGGCGGCGCATGTTGTAGACGATCTGGCGCAGATCATCGATGCCATGGACATGATCGGCGTGGGAATGGGTGTAGACCACCGCATCCAACGCGCCCACGCCCGCGTCGAGAAGCTGGTCGCGCATGTCGGGCGAAGTATCGATCAGCACGCGGGTCGTGCCGCCGGGGGCGGTCCGTTCCAGCAAAAGCGAGCAGCGGCGGCGGCGGTTGCGCGGCTCTGCCGGGTCGCAGTCGCCCCAGTGCCCGCCAAGGCGCGGCACCCCGCCCGATGATCCGCAGCCCAGGATGGTGGCGCGCAGACCCATCAGACCCGTCCCCGTCACGCGGCGGCGGCGGCGCGCGCCGCCTTGGTGAACAGCCGGTCGAAATTGGCGGATGTCCGCGCTGCGAAGTCTTCCAGCGTCAGGCCATACAGCGCGGCACCGGCGGCGGCGGTATGGGCGGCATAGGCGGGCTCATTGCGCCGGCCCCGGTGCGGCGGCGGGGCAAGATAGGGGCTGTCGGTTTCCAGCAGGATCCGGTCCAGCGGGGCCGCCCGGAAGATGGCGCGCAGATCGTCTGATCTGGGGAAGGCGGCGATGCCGGACATCGACAGGTAAAACCCAAGGTCAAGGGCCGCACGCGCCAGCCCGGCGCCGGACGAAAAACAATGCATCACGCAGGCATAGGCACCATTGCGGAACTCGTCAGCAAGGATGGCCGCCACGTCTTCATCCGCCGCGCGGGCGTGGATGATCAGCGGCAGCCCGGTGATCCGGGCGGCAGCGGCATGGATGCGCAGGCTGTGCTGCTGCACGGCTTTGGTATCGGCGGTGTAGTGATAATCCAGCCCGGATTCGCCAATGCCGACACATTTGGGGTGCCGCGCCAGGGCGACCAGATCCTCGACCCCTGCCAGGGGTTCTTCTGCAACGCTCATCGGATGGGTGCCGACGGCGTAAAAGACGCCCTCATGCGCCTCGGCCAGGGCGCGCACACGCGGTTCAAGGCGCAGCCGGGTGCAGATGGTGACCATCCGCGTCACGCCGGCCGCACGGGCGCGCGCCAGGACAGCGGGCAGTTCGCCGTCGAAATCGGGGAAATCAAGGTGGCAATGGCTGTCGACAAGGCACGGGGGGACAGGCATGGATGGCTCACCTCGGGGCAAGCATGCCCGCCGTCTCGTCGATCTTCAGCACCATATCCATGAGAAGCGAGGCAGGGTCAAGGTTGACCGCCCGGCCCCGGCGCGCCCGCGCCGACAGGCTTTGTGCAAGATCGGCCCAGACAAGGGCCGCTGCGGCATCCGGTGCAAGGCGCGCAATCAGCGCCGCCTCGCCGGAAGCGGCCTCGGGCGGGGGGGCGCCGGTGACGCCGGCCCGGGCAAGGCGCGCCAGAAACAGGTCCACCAGCCCCAGGATCAACTCAAAGCTGGCCTCGGCCTCGGGCCCGCGTCCTGCACCGGCTTCGGCCAGGGCCAGCGCGCGGGGCCGGTCGATCCGGGGCAGGCTGGCGAACAGGGCAAGGATCCGGGCGTAAAGCTTCATCCCGTCCAGGTTGGCAATGCGGATCGCCTCGCCGACCGAACCGCCGCTGAGTTCGGCCATGGCCCCGGCCCCGTCCGCCTCGCCGCCTGCGGCGACCAGGGCCTGCGCAAGGTCGGGGGCGGACAGCGGGCCAAGCCGCAGCTCGCGGCAGCGCGAACGGATGGTCGGCAGCAGGCGCCAGGGCTGATGGCTGACCAGCAGCAGCGTGACACCCCGGGGCGGTTCTTCCAGAAGTTTCAGCAAGGCATTGGCGGCATTCGTGTTCAGATCGTCCGCCGCATCGATGATCGCCGCCCGCCGCCCGCCGTCGGCGGCAGAAAGGCTGAAGAAGTTCTTCATCCGGCGGACTTCCTCGACCGTGATTTCCTGGCGGTGACGCGGTGGCGTGGCCTTGTCATCCCAGGGCCGGCGCAGCAGGAAAAGGCGCGGCTCCGACAGGGCCAGCATCCTGCGGCAGACGGGATGGTCGGGCGGGATATCAAGGCTGTCGGCCGGGGGCGGGGCAAACAGGCCGCCATCCCCTTCGGCTGTGGCCAGCAGGAAGCGCGCGATGCGCCAGGCGAGGGTGGCCTTGCCGACGCCGCGCGGCCCGGTCAGCAGCCAGCCATGCGGCATCCGCCCCTGACGCCAGGCGGCCATGAAGGTGGCCTCTGCCGCCGCCTGTCCGATCAGGCGCGGCGTTTCGCGCGGGTGCGGCGCGCCTTCGACCCGGTCGGGTTCCGGGACGGGATCTTCCGACAGGTCGGGGGCACGGGCCATCAGCGCGGCCAGCGGGAAAGGACGGCGCGCAGGATGTCTGACGCCAATGCCTGCGGATCGCGCGCGCCGTCCATCGTGACAAATCGGGCAGGGTTGGCCTGTGCCAGCGCCAGAAAACCCGCCCGCATGGCCGTTTGCATCACAAGGCCCATGTCCTCGAACCGCCGTTCGCTGTCCTGCCGCGCGACGGCGCGCGACAGGCCCGTTGCCGGGTCGATGTCGATCAGCAGGGTCAGGTCGGGTTCGGTTGCGATCATCAGATCATGCAGGCGGTCCACCGTGGCCCGCAGGTCGCCCCGGGTGATGCCCTGATAGACCCGCGTCGAATCTGCGAAACGGTCGGTGATGACGGTTTCGCCGCGGGCCAGGGCGGGGCGGATGGTCTTTTCCAGATGATCGCGGCGGGCGGCGGTAAACAGCAGGATTTCGGTCTCGGCCGACCAACGCCCTGGATCGCCTTCCAGTACCAGCCTGCGGATCTCTTCGGCACCGGGGCTGCCGCCCGGCTCGCGCGTGAGGGTCACAACAAGACCCGCATCGCGCAGGTTCTGCGCCAGAAGCCGCGCCTGGGTCGATTTGCCCGAACCGTCGATGCCTTCGAAACTGATGAAGTGCCCCCGGCCCAGCATTCAGCTTGCCGGTGCCCCTGTGGCGAAGCGGGCGTAAAGGACCCGGGCCGCCGTCGTCAACCGCCCGAAAAACCCGGCCCGGTCCACGGCGGCTTCGGTGACGAGGGGTATGCGCGCTTCGGGAAGATCGGGAACGCGGATGATCAGTTCCGCAACAGGTTGACCCGCGATCAGGGGGGCCGCCAGGGGCCCGGTGTAGCTGACATCAGCCAGAACGCCGCCCTGGATCTGGGCAGGCACAAGCACCGCCACATCCCTGGCCGGGACCAGCCCGACAGTCCGCTCGCGGCCCAGCCAGACCGGGGCCTCGGCCACACGCGCGCCAGCCTTGGCGACCGTCTTCACAACGAACTGGCGGAAGGCCCAGTTGACGATGCGCTCGGCCTCTTCGGCGCGGGCGGCGTCGCTTTCCAGCCCGGTGATAACGAAGATGACCCTGCGGTTGCCCTGAACGGCAGACCCCACAAAGCCGTATCCGGCCTCTTTCGTATGCCCGGTCTTCAGGCCGTCAGCCCCGATGCCGAGTTTCAGCAGCGGATTGCGGTTGAACCGGTTCGCTTCGGACCGGTCGGCAAAGTTGAACTCGGTTTCCCTGAAGATCACATACTCTTCGGGAAACTCTTCGATCAGGCGCCGGGCGATCAGGCCCAGATCATGCATGCTCATGCGGTGGTCCGGATCGGGCCAGCCCGTGGAATTGACAAAGTTGGACCGGGTCATGCCAAGCGCCCTGGCACGTTCCGTCATCTGTGCGGCAAAGGCCTCTTCGCTGCCTGCAAGGCCCTCGGCGACCACGACACAGGCGTCGTTGCCGGAATTGATGATGATGCCATGGATCAGGTCGCGCACCGTGGGGCGATCCCGTTCGTTCAGGAACATCGTCGATCCGCCCATGCTGCGAGCCCTGGTGGACACGGCAAAGGTCGTGTCCATGGTCACGCGGCCATCCTGCAGCGCCTCGAACAGCATGTTCAGGGTCATAAGCTTGGACATCGACGCCGGGGGCAAGGGCACGTCCGCGTTCTTGGCCAGAAGGACGGTCTGGGTTGTTTCGTCAAAGACCCAGGCGGCCGTCGCGCGCGTGTCAAAGGCCTGGGCGGGAAGGCCAAGCAGGGCGACGAAGATCAGGATCAGGCGGTACAGCATGGGGCAGGGGCATCCTTTGACGGCAGGTCAGCGGGAAACGAAACATAAGCCAGAAAAATCCGGCCCTTTGGTTTTCTTCATCGGGCCGACGCAGCCTGCCGCGCCGGCCGCAGGGGTGACAGCGACGCTGTGACAGGTCTTGTCCTTGCGTTCCTTCCTGCGCACGGCGGTGCTCGAGCCGGATGCGGCAAGGGCATCGGTCGCGCGCCCGGCCCCCGCGGTGTCGCAAAGGCTCATGATCCCCGGCCGGATGCCGGACGCAGGCCTTTTCGCAGGGGCAAAGGCGGCAGGCCTGGACTTGGCCCGGCCCGCCCCCAGCCCCTGCGCTTGCGCCCCCGTGGTGCAGCCGGGGCGGGCGGCCGCCGTCGCCGTGTCGGGCGCGGCATGGGTTGCAGTGGCGCAGGGGAACGGCGTCCTGCCGGCCTTGCAGCCCATCCGCGCGGGCCGGCCCGCAGCGAGGGGGGCCAGATGCCGCTGTCCTGCCGTCACCATGCAAAGCCTCGTTCTGTCTGCGCAGTCTGTGTCGCGCCGGTCCGTCCGCCGCAAGGGTGATCCCTGACCACCCCTGCATTCGGCAAACCATACCGCTGCAACAGCGCAAGGAAAAGACCGCGCACCTGCTTTGCCGCCGTTCCCCGGCCCGCCGCCCGGCCTGCATGCATCGTGTCACGCCACCCCCGACAGAGCAGAGGCGGGTTTGCAGCACGACGACAATGTGCTGCGACAGGCCGCGCGGTGATCGCTGGACGGGATAAGGGGAATTCTGCTACAGGCACTTGCCAGCCGGTGCAGATCGGGGTTTGCCGGGCGTGACGCCCGGCCCCGTCCGCGACGCATGACCGGGCAGGGCATGGAAGTGTGGCCGAGTGGTTTAAGGCTCTAGTCTTGAAAACTAGCGTACGGGGAACCGTACCGTGGGTTCGAATCCCACCGCTTCCGCCATTGCGGCATCCATGCAAGTCCCCTGCCGTCTATCGAGTGTCGCCATTCACCTTGTTTTCTAGGGTTTTTCGTCCCCGGAAGTCTTGCACCGTCCCCCTGCATCCAGTATAAGGTGGGGGAAGAAATGGTGTTTGAACGGTGTCGCAAATGTCCAGTGAGAGTATCCGCCGCCCGAAAGCCGCGTTGACCGCCGTCAAGGTGAAAACCGAGACGGCACCCGGCAAGTATTTCGACGGCAACGGCCTGTATCTGCGGATCGACAAGGACGGCGGGCGGTATTGGGTGCAGCGGATCACCATTCGCGGCCAGCGGCGCGAGATTGGGCTTGGAACGCCGGAACTCGTTTCGCTGGCAAAGGCGCGCGTCACCGCCCGCGAAAACCGCCGCCTTGCCTATGAAGGGCTTGACCCGCTGCAGATCAGGCGGGAAGCCCGCGCGGTGCTGACATTCGCGGAAGCGGCGCGCAAGGTGCATGAAATTCACCTGCCGACATGGCGCAACGAAAAGCATGGGGCGCAATTTATTTCCACGCTTGAAACCTATGCCTTTCCCAAGCTGGGGAATATCCGCATTTCCGAGGTGACGACCGCCGATGTTTTGGACGTGCTGACGCCGATCTGGACAAAGAAGCCGGAAACGGCCCGCCGCGTTCGCCAGCGTATCGGCACTGTCCTGAAATGGGCAGTTGCGAAGGGCTGGCGCAAGGACAATCCGGCAGAGAACATCGGCAAAGCCCTACCGAAGCCGGAGAAAACAAAAGAGCATCGGCAAGCCCTGCCCTATGGTGATGTTGCGGCGGCACTGGCAACCATCCAGGCATCGGGGGCCGGGGTTTCAACCAAACTCTGCCTTGAATTTCTAATGTTGACTGCAGCCCGATCCGGGGAAGCGCGCGGCGCAGAGTGGAACGAAATCGATCTTGCGGCGAAAGTCTGGACCATCCCTCCCAGCCGGATGAAATCGAAGCGCCCGCACCGCGTCCCGCTTTCGAAGCGGGCTATCGAACTGTTGACCGAGGCGGCGGCGCTAAGTGGGGGCAAAGGACTGGTATTCCCCGGCACCAAGGCGGGAAAGCCGCTTTCCGACATGACGCTTTCCAAGCTGGTGAAGCGCGACCTTGCCATTGCGACCGACATTCACGGATTCCGCACCTCGTTTCGCACATGGGCGCAGGAGCGCACCACGTTCCCGCGCGAGGTGGCAGAGGCGGCGCTAGCGCATGTTGTCGGGGATACGACCGAGCAGGCTTATGCGCGTTCGGATGTTTTTGAGAAACGCCGCAAGATGATGGAAAACTGGGCGCAGTTTCTTTCTGCTGAATCCGGCAAGATTGTGCAGATAGCAGGCCGGGTGTGACATTTGCGCCACCCATAATCCGTGAAGGGTTCTTTCGTTAAACCCTTAATCCGTCGTTCCTATTTTAATCCGTCGGCATTGCCGGATCGAGTCTTTCAAAAAAGGGCCGGGCGAAAATCGCCATCTTGACGGCCCGGCCTTAACGCATCAGAATCTTTGGACATGCCAAGTGAGCCAATGGTGTTCTGGGAACATTTGGCGAACACGGCCCAATCAAGACGTGAAAAGGATCAATAATGCAGGACGACCGCATTCACCGACTCCCCGAAGTCATGCAGCGCACCAAGCTTGGGCGTTCGACCATTTATTCACTTGTCGCGGCAAAACAGTTTCCGCAGCCGATCAAATTGGGGCCGCGCGCTGTCGGCTGGTCCACGAATGAAATCAGCAATTGGCTGCAAAAACGCGCCGATCTGCGCGAAGCCGCCTGAACGAAACCGCCACCCTACGGGGCAGCGGCGCTATTCGTTTCACGGCTTGGGATTTCCGGAACATAGCGCACAAACCCCCGTTTTGCAACGGAGTTTGCGCAATGACTGAAACAAAACCTTGGGGCAAAGCCCAATTTGCCATTGTCGGAGACGATGGCGGCGAGAATATAATCACTGTGCAGGGCCGCGACCGCTGGGCCTTGGAATGCCTGGTTGCGGCGGGTGCAAAAGGCGTCTCGCCGATTGACCACCCCGGCCCGCGATGGTCGGCATACACCTTCAACCTTCGCGCGCTGGGCGTCCGCATTGAAACCGTCACAGAGCCGCACGCCGGGCCGTTCGCAGGCCACCATGCGCGCTATGTCCTGCGCTCGCGGGTTTCGCCCGTGGGGATGGTGGCCGCATGATAGCGATTCGCAAGAATGCCCGAGAGGAAATCCGGGTTTCGATTGACGACTTTCAAGGCCACCGCCTGTGCAATATGCGGGTCTGGTATCGGGATGGTGAAGAACACCGCCCCGGCAAGCAAGGCATTGCGGTGCGGCTGGAACTGGTGCCGCTGCTGATCGAAGCCCTGCAGCGTTCGGTGCAGACATGACGGCGCACCGTGAAACGGCAGACAGCTACCGGGGCGAGATTGCCAGCCGTGGTAGCTGGCGAGTGGCAGAATGCGCCGATGGCCTGCAATGGCTCTTGCAACGCAAGGTCGGGGAAAGATGGCGGTCGGAATCCTTTTGCCGCACCCGATCTGCGCTGATCCGGCTTTGGCAGCGGGCAACCGGGGATGACGGCGCGGCGCTGGGCAACCTTCCCCCGCATTTTGCCCCGAAACCGCGCGCTGGAACGCGGCCAGAGCCGCAAGTCGGCTTTCCCCTTACATCGGGCAGCGAAAAGGAAATGGGCGCTGCAGGCGCGTTTTTCGGGGGGGCAGCGCTATGACCGGCAAACCGAACAGAACGGGCCGCAACGCTTCCGAAGGCCACTGGACGAAGCTGCTTCGCCCGACAATGCAGACCCCGGCATGGCGCGCTTTGTCACCTGTTGCGCAGGCCCTTTACCCTTGGCTTAAATTTGAGTGGCGCGGGCCGGACAGCAACAATAATGGATCGATCCGCTTTTCAGTCCGGCAGGCTGCGGAAGCCCTGGGCGTTGCCATTGACACGGCGGCACGGGCCTTCCATGACCTGCAAGCGAAGGGCTTTCTTGTGATGACGGAGCCTGCCGTTCTGGGGCTGGAAGGTGCCGCCAAGTCACCCGCCTTCGAATTGACCGAGATTGCAATTCGTGGCGCGCGGGATGGTCGCAAACTGTTCCTGCATTGGTCGGAAGGCCGGGACTACCCCGTTCACAAGGCCAGGGCGAACAACCCCACAGGCCGCGCTCGGAAAACAAAACCCTGTCCTAAAAATCAGGACGGCACTGTCCTAGAAATTAGGACGAAATTGCGCGCCCTGTCCTAGATTCTAGGACAGCCTGTCCTAATTTTTAGGACGAAATGGGCAGTTTTCGTCCCGTCACTGTCCTAATTTCTAGGACATCCTTATTCTACCACCTACCATTCCTTCCCGACTTGAGCGCAGAACACAGGCAAAGGGCATGGCGACGTGACTTGCATCGTTGCTTCTGGTCTATGCCCTGCCCGTAAACAGCGGGAACGGCCGCACCGGTCAATTTGGCGACGTGAAACAGGCCGGGGGCTTGGCCCGCCTTTGGCCCCTGAAATAGAAAGGTCACGCCTATGCCTGCACCTGATCCGAACGGCATTTCCCTTGGCCGGGACTGGCCCGCGAGCTTGTCGGTGGAAATGGAACTTTGGGGCTGTGGAAACCGGCGCACCCGCAAGCGCCGCGCCGTTGCGATATTGGGAAACCTGCGACATGGGGGCTGGTGTTGCCGATGGTGCGCTGAGCCTGTGCCGCTGTTCCGGCGGGCCGATGCCGTCTATTGCAGCACGGGATGCCGGAAGCGGCACAAGCGGGCGCGCAGTAATCGCGCCGAAAGGCTGCAATCGCGCTGAGCGCCGCGAGGGTGTGGCGGGTCAATCGCCCTTCAATGCAACACCCGGCCCGATGGCGACCTGCCCCGCGTCAAGGAACTGGATCCCGGCGGCTTCCAGGGCTTTTCGGATGGCTTCTGCACTGGAATGCTGCAACCCGCCCTTTTCCGTTTCAAAGCGTGTGACCGTCGCGGGGGTCACGTTGGCGACTTGGGCAAGGTCGCGCACCCCCAAACGTAGGGCAGCGCGTGCCATTCTCACTTGTGCGGGCGTCATTATCGTATCCTTGACATAAAAAGTTGTTCCTGTGTGTTGACATAGTGCGCACAGGGTTATATATACTTAGCACAGGGATACGAAAGCGCAATGTGGGGAAAGCAATGACCTTCAACCGGAAACAGATCATGACGCTGGCATGGGCCTGGGCGCGGCAAGACCTGTGGAGCCTGCGCCTTCCTGCATCGCACCTGCGCCGCCTGTTCAATGACGCGCTGCGGCGCGCATGGGCGGAAGCCAAAGAGAAAGCCCGCCAGTTTTCTGACACCGTAAAAAGCCCTTCCCGCCCTGTGGCGCAGATCGAGGCGGAAATCTGCACGCTCGAAAACCGTGACGGGCTGCGCCACCCCGACTTTGAGCGGCTTGCCGCTTTGAACCTAGAACTGCGCGCCGCGCGCCTCGCGGCCTGAGAGAGGAAGAGACCATGAAAACCATCGAAGCCCTTTTTGCGGATTGGCGGGCGAAGGAAGCCTATGCCGCGCGGCCCGAAATCTCGGATGATGAAGCGCACAAAGCCTGCGACGCGGCAAACGCCCTTGTGCGCGAGATGCTGGGCGTCCCCGCCGTCAGCGCCGCCGATCTGGCGAGAAAGCTTATCGCGTTCACCGCCGATGGCGCTTTTGAAGCGGGGCCAGCATCGGGGCCGGGCAGCGATGCCCTATGGACTGAAATCCGCAGGCTGGCAGGTGTGGCATGATGCCAGAGGAAAGGGCCAAGTTGGAATCCGTTCTAGAAAAGCTGAACGCCCTCGAACGGTTTGCGCTATCGAACGCGGTGCAGCGATTCTTGGCGGGGGAAATGCCCTTGGCCGATGCACTGGCCGGAGCCGAAAAGCTGCTGGCAGGAAAACCTGACAAAGCCTGACACGCGATTGCCCCGCCCTGCGCGGGGCTTTCCATTCTGATCCGCTTCATTGCCCCGACAGGAGCGCACCCAGCCCCATGCGCGGAATCCCGACCTGTCCGCATTTTCCTGATGATTTCCCGACCGAAAAAATAGACGACGCCAAGGAAACAGCGCGGCCCGATTGAGATACATTCAGACTTTTCAATGTGTCCTGCACGTCCAGCGCCGCCGATCTGTGCCAGGTAAGCGCGCGCGAGGCCCGCCGCCTTTTCCGCCCTTTACGAAAGGGGCGGGCGAAACCATGCCGAACCTTTTTCGTGCCAGATATGGCAATGAAGCGAGACGCGCCGGTTTTCGGCACGGGCGCTGCAGACTTTGCATGCCCCCCCTTTCCAGTGCTGGCCACCGCATGGCCCGCCCTGATCTGCGTCACGGCTGCGGACTTGCGCACCCTTGGCGGGTCCTTCCGGGCGCAATGGGTATACGGGGCACCGAGGCGCGGGGGTTTTGTCTGCGCAAGAATGTGCAATGGGGTCCGATGGCGAGACGTCCGCCGATCTGCGGAACAGCACGCGCGCGCGAGGCCCTTCGATGCCTTCCAAGCGGGGCGGAAAGCACCGTCACGGAATCGGGGTGGGGGAAAAGAAGGGGGATTCAGAAGGCGCTATAAGCCAATACTAGAGCGATTTCAATATGTTAGCTTGATCAATTGGCGGACACCGCTTCCGCCACGTGCCCTAGGCCACCGACTCATTATGGCGCAACCAGATACGGATTGAAGCCAGTCGGATGAGGTTGAGGAAGTTTTCGTCGTGCTTTTCGTATCTTGTGGCGATGGCTCGGAACTGCTTGATCTTGCTGAAGAACCGCTCGATCCGGTTGCGTCGGCGGTAGGC
>JADCDI010000005.1 GCA_020251025.1 Rhodobacter sp.
CGCTTCGCACCCGCCGGGTCGGGCGCTAGCCTCTGTTTATCCCAGACCGACCGGTCTACGGGGCACCGTCGCGCAGGGGCGGGGGAAACGCGATGCGTTTCCTTTTCCCGCCCGCACTGACGACAGCACCTGCACCGCGTCAATGGCAGGGGCCATCGCCCCTGCCACAGCGCCGCGCCGGGATCAGGACCGGCCGGGGGCCAAAGCCCCCGGCCAGCGCCCGCCCCGCCACCGGCGGGCGCTTCTCGCCCGCCGGGTCGGGCGCTGGCCTCTGTCCCTCCCGGACCTTCCGGTCTACGGGGTACCGTCCCGCCCGCTTGGAACAATCCCTTTCCCCGGACCGGGAAGATGTCCCGGCAGCCTGACAGCCGGCACCCTTTCAGCACCCCGCTCGTGCCGGGCAGGCATTGGCCGGGACGGGGCCGGTGATCGAAAGGCCGCAGCCTGTCTGCGCCCTGTCCTTTGCCCCCCACAACTTTGTAACAATTACATGACATTTGGCGGAAGGGCGTAAACGGTCTATCCTTGGCCCCGGGCCAACCGACAAAAGGATATCCGCAGATGGCGCAGACACCCAAACCCCCTGCCGCCCCGCGCAAGGCGGGCGTGGCCAAAGCCGCAAGACCGCCGGCCGCACCGGTTGCCGCAGCCGCGCCGGGCGCGCCGGCCAAGCCTGCGGCCAAACCTGCGGCCAAGCCTGCAGCGAAGGCTGCGCTTCCCGGCAAAGCCGCCGCAAAGCCGCCCCGCCGCGCCGGTGCAGCGGCAAGCCCGCCCCCCGAGGCCCAGGTTGCCGCAGCGGCCTCGGCCCTGGTCAGCGCTGTGGGCGAGACTTTTGCCCTGCGCAAGAAGGACCTGGTGGATCGCGTCGTCGCGGCATCCGGTGCCCGGAAAAAGCAGGTCAAGGATATCGTTGCCCATACGCTCAGGGTGCTGGGGGATGCGATGGGGAAGGGCGAGCATCTGAACCTGCGACCGTTCCGCCAGTCAAAG
The DNA here is from genome assembly GCA_020251025.1 of Rhodobacter sp. GTDB lineage: Bacteria > Pseudomonadota > Alphaproteobacteria > Rhodobacterales > Rhodobacteraceae > Aliitabrizicola. The sequence continues at coordinate 991 of JADCDI010000005.1, forward strand.
AAGGCAAGCCCCGCAGCCGCGCCCGCCAAGACGGGCAAGGCGGCAGCCAAGGCGGCAAAGCCCCTTGCAGAGCCCGGAAAGAGGCGCTAACAGACCGCCTGCGGGTGATTAGCTCAGTGGTAGAGCGCTTCGTTCACATCGAAGATGTCAGGGGTTCAAATCCCTTATCACCCACCATGACCCCGGTTATTGATGCCCTGTGGCTGCCTGACGTGCCCCGTGGGCATCTTCTGTCTTGTTGTCTTTCCGGAATGATATTCCGCCCTTTTGGGGACTTCTTTGCGCGGCAGGCTTTGTGGTCCCGAAGGTTGCAACCGCATCGGTCCTTGCTCTGCGGGAAAAGGCCATGGCGGATGCACGGGGCATCCGGGGCGGTGGCACAGGCTGGTTCGCCGCTGGCACCCGGCGGTGCAGGTGCCATCCTTTTGCCGGGGGGCGGGCTGCGTGTCGGGGCCGCAGCGCGCCTGGACTTTCACTGCTGACGCGTCAGAAGCATCACGCGGGGCGTGTCTGTGCCGTGCTGTGATGCCGTTTCATTCGCGGGCGGGTACCGGTTCCGGGCAGGACAGGAATTGCCCTGTCAAACCGGTTTTTCCGGGTGTATCCTGAACTGGTTGCGTGCCGGGCCGCGTCCGGCAGTTCTGCCCAGGAAGCACTTGTGCAACAAAGGTCCGCCATGCCCCGTCTTTCGCTGCTGTCCGCCATCTTTTCCGCCGCGCTGGCGCTGGCGGCCCCTGCCTGGTCCTTTGTTGCGGTCAACGGGCTGATCGTGCAGCCCGAGGGCGAGGGCACCTTCAACGTGCCCTTCAGGGGGCTGACGGGTGATGCGGATTTCTGGTGCGCGGCGGGCGATTATGTGAACAACTTTCTGGGGATGCCGGGTGGCACCCGGATTTTCCGCCTGTCCGAACCGCCAAGGCAGCGGGGGCAGGGCATCCGCTTTTCGCTGAGCCCGCAAGGGGCGTCCGACAAATCCGGGCTGTCAATCTTTTCGTCGGAAGGGCCGCAGGGCAGCGTCAGCGCGGCAATGGCCTTTGCCCTTTGTCCGCCGCGGTTCTTCCCTTTCGGATTTCAGGGTCTGTTCCGCTGAGACCGGCCCTGAAACAGCCAGACAGACCCAACAGTAGAAGAGGAAATTGTCATGATGCCACGCCTTCTGATTCCCGCCGTCCTTGCCCTTGGGCTGACTGCCGTCCCGGCTTCGGCCTGGCTCAGCCGCAACAATCTTGTGGTGGTGCCCGAGGGGGGCGACACCTTCAACATTCCGTACCGCGGCAGGTCGGGCGACAACGAATTCTGGTGCGCGGCGGGAGATTACGTGCAGAACGCCCTGGGACTTCCGGGCAGTACCCGCATCTGGCGCCTGTCAGAGCCGCCGCGCCGCCAGGGCGAGGGCATCCGCTTTTCGCTGAGGCCCGAAGGGGCTGCCTCGCGCACCGGGCTTGCCGTGTTCAGTTCCGGGCCTGCGGGCAGTGTGCTGGCCCTGACCGCCACCGGCGTCTGCCCGCCAAGATCGGGGCGGTTCAGCACCAACTGACCCCAGATATTGACCCGAAGGTTACCCCTACCCAAACTGTTGCGGCTGGCCTATAGTCCCTGTGGTTAAGCCAGTTCAGCCACCGATGGAGGGGCGATGCGCTGCCCGTTTTGCGGAAACATCGACACCCAGGTGAAGGATTCGCGTCCCGCTGAAGATCACGTCTCGATCCGGCGGCGGCGCTTCTGCCCGGCCTGTGGCGGGCGCTTCACCACCTACGAGCGCGTGCAGCTGCGTGACCTGGTGGTGATCAAATCCAACGGCAGGCGCGAGGATTTTGACCGGACCAAGCTGGAACGGTCCATCCGCATCGCGATGCAGAAACGCCCCATCGAACCCGAACGCATCGACCAGATGATCTCGGGCATCGTGCGGCGGCTGGAAAGCATGGGCGAAACCGATATCCCGTCAAAGGAAATCGGCGCGATCGTGATGGAAACCCTGGCCCGGATCGACACCGTCGCTTACGTACGCTTTGCCAGCGTTTACAAGAACTTCCAGGCTGCGGACGATTTCGACAGGTTCGTTTCGGAACTGCGCCCGCAGGGCCAGACCGACGAGTGAGCGCCGAAGACGACCGCCGCCACATGCGCCATGCCCTTGGGCTTGGTTCGCGTGGGCTGGGCAACACCTGGCCCAACCCCGCCGTCGGCTGCGTCATCGTGCAGGGCACGCGCATCGTCGGGCGCGGCTGGACGCAGCCGGGGGGGCGGCCCCATGCCGAAACCATGGCGCTCGCGCAGGCCGGGGCGGCGGCGCGGGGGGCCACGGCCTATGTCACGCTGGAACCTTGCCCCCATCATGGCAGAACCCCGCCCTGCGCCGACGGGCTGATTGCCGCCGGTCTGGCCCGCGTGGTCACGGCCCTGCAGGACCCTGATCCGCGCGTGGCAGGCCAGGGGCATGCGCGCCTGCGTGCCGCCGGTCTTGCAGTGACCGAAGGGGTCGGCGCAGACAGCGCCCGCGCTGCCCATGCCGGGTACCTGCGCCGCGTCCGGCAGGGACTGCCTGCGGTGACACTGAAGCTGGCCACGACACTGGACGGGCGCATCGCCACCGCATCCGGTGAAAGCCGCTGGATCACCGGGCCTGTGGCGCGCCGCCATGTCCATGCCTTGCGGATGACGCATGACGCTGTGCTGGTGGGGGCGGGCACGGCGCGGGCCGATGATCCCGACCTGACGGTGCGGGACCTTGGGGCGGCGCACCAGCCGCTGCGCATCGTGATGGACACCTGTTTGGGGCTTTCGCCCGACAGCCGCCTTGGCCGCAGCGCCGGGGCATCTGCGGTCTGGCTGTGCCACGGGCCGCAGGCCCCGGTGCCTGCCCGCGAAGCCTGGGCGGCGCGGGGGGCGCGGCTGATCCCCTGCGCGCTGGCCCCGGACGGGCGGGTGGACGCGGGCGATGCCCTGCGCCGGCTGGCCGGGGCGGGGCTGACGCGCATCCTGTGCGAGGGCGGCGGGCAACTGGCTGCGGCCCTGATCCGCGCCGGCCTGGTGACCGAGATCGTGGCCCATGCGGCCGGAAAGCTGATCGGGCAAGAGGGGCTGGCCGCCCTTGGGCCGCTTGGCCTGATGCGGCTGGACAGCGCCCCGTCCTTCGATCTGGCCGAGACCGCCCGCCTGGGGGATGATGTGATGACCCGCTGGACCTGCAGGGCCTGACGGCGGTCGCGCAGGACTTGCAGGCGGTCGCGCCCGGGGCTACCTCGGGTCCGCAGCCAGGCAACAAGGGGGCGGTCATGTTTACCGGCATCATCACAGACATCGGCACCGTCCTTGCGTTGCAGCGGCAGGGTGACCTGCGGGCGCGAATCGGCACCAGCTATGACGTGGATGGCATCGACATCGGTGCGTCCATCGCCTGCGACGGGGTCTGCCTGACAGTGGTGGACCTTGGCCGCAGCCCGCAGAACTGGTTCGAGGTCCAGATTTCCGGCGAGACCCTGTCCTGCACAACGCTGGGGGGCTGGGTTGCGGGCCGGCGTGTGAACCTTGAGCGGGCGCTGCGGGTGGGTGACGAGCTGGGCGGGCATATCGTGTCGGGCCATGTCGACGGGCTGGCACAGGTGATCGGCATCCGTCCCGAAGGTGACAGCCTGCGGGTGACCTTCCGCGCGCCGGATCATCTGGCCGGCTTCATCGCGCAGAAGGGGTCGGTTGCGCTGAACGGCACCTCGCTGACGGTGAACGAGGTGGACGGGACAGACTTCGGCATCAACTTCATCCCCCATACGCGGCAGGCGACGACATGGGGCGATGTCGCCGAAGGCGATGCCGTGAACCTCGAGGTTGACACGATGGCGCGCTATGTCGCGCGGCTGCGCGACTGGCAGGCCTGACCGGTCATGCCCCTGCCGGATGCCGCCGCTGTCGGGCATGCGGCTCTGTCTTGGCGGCCTTAATCCAGGCCGTACCGCCTTGCACGGGCCATGCTGTGACAGGCTATGGCCTTCCGCCGCGCCGCGCGCTAACAGGCAGACAAATCCGGAGCGCTGCCATGACCAGAACGAAACGAACGGAATATTCCGACGCGATTTCTTCGGTGGAAGAGATCATCGACGACGCCCGCAACGGCCGCATGTTCATCCTTGTCGATCACGAAGACCGCGAGAATGAGGGCGATCTGGTGATTCCGGCGCAGATGTGCACACCCCAGGCCATCAACTTCATGGCCATGCACGGGCGCGGCCTGATCTGCCTGGCCATGCCGGGGGCGCGCGTCGATGCGCTGGGTCTGTCCCTGCTGAGCCCGAGAAACTCCAGCCGGCACGAAACCGCCTTCACGATGTCGATCGAGGCGCGCGAAGGGGTGACGACCGGCATTTCGGCCGCAGACCGGGCGCTGACCGTGGCTGTGGCCATCGACCCCACCAAGACGGCCGCCGACATTGCCACGCCGGGGCATATCTTTCCGCTGCGCGCCCGCGACGGCGGTGTTCTGGTGCGGGCCGGGCATACCGAAGCGGCGGTTGATGTCAGCCGCCTGGCCGGGCTCAACCCATCGGGTGTGATCTGCGAGATCATGAACGAAGACGGCACCATGGCCCGCCTGCCGGATCTGGTCGGTTTTGCACAGAAGCACAACCTGAAGATCGGCACGATTTCCGACCTGATCGCCTATCGCCGCCGCCATGACAATCTGGTCAGTGAAAGGGCCGTCAAAAGCGTGACCTCGGCCTATGGCGGCGACTGGATGATGCGGATCTTCGCTGACGAGACGCAAGGTGCCGAACATATCGTGCTGACCAAGGGTGATATCACCACCGATGCGCCGGTTCTGGTGCGGATGCATGCGCTGAACCCGCTGGAAGACGTCCTTGGCATCAATCCGCAGCATGCGGGCGAGTTGCGGGGGGCGATGGCGGTGATTGCCGCCGAAGGGCGCGGCGTGGTCGTGCTGTTGCGCGATACCGCGATGAAGCTGGTCACGGATGACGCGGTGTCGCCCCAGACCCTGCGGCAATACGGTCTGGGTGCGCAGATCCTGTCCTCGCTTGGCCTGTCGCAGATCACGCTGGTCTCGAATTCCAGGGCCCCCAAGGTTGTGGGACTGGAGGCTTATGGCCTGACCATCACGGGCACCCGCCCCATCCCCGGGGTCTGATCCATGGCCGCCCTGGAAAGCCACTTCACCCTGCCGCTTCCCGCGTTTGACAGGCCGGTCCGGCTGCTGATCGTGGTTGCCCCCTATTACCGCGACATCGCCGACAACCTGATCGCAGGCGCACGGGCATGCGCCGCCGCCTGCGGGGCAGAGGTGGAGCTGATCGAGGTGCCCGGGGCGCTGGAGGTGCCCACCGCCATCGCGATGGCCGAACGCATGGCCCGGTTCGACGGCTATGTGGCGCTTGGCTGCGTCATCCGGGGCGAGACGACGCATTACGATACGGTGTGCAATGACAGCTCGCGCGCCTTGTCGCTGCTGGGCCTGCAGGGGGCCTGCATCGGCAACGGCATCCTGACCGTGGAAAACCATGCCCAGGCGGCCGTGCGGGCGGATCCGGCGGGGCAGAACAAGGGTGGCGGTGCAGCGGCGGCGGCGCTGCATCTGGTGGCGCTGGCGCGGCGGTGGTCGGCCCCCAGGGGCGGGCTTGGCTTTCGCCCGGCAGGGGGCAAGGCATGAGCGGCAGGCCCGACAGGCGGCGGATGAAATCAGCGGCCCGCTTTTATGCCGTGCAGGCCCTGTTCCAGATGGAATCCTCGGGCCAGACGGTGGAATCCGTGACGCGGGAGTTCGAGACACACCGGTTCGGTGCCGTTTATGACGGCCAGGAAATGGCCGAAGGTGATGTCGATTACTTTCGCGGACTGATCGACCATGCCGTCAATATGCAGGCCCGGATCGATCAGATGACCGACCGCGCGCTGGTGGCGAAATGGCCGATCAACCGGATCGACCCGGTGCTGCGCGCCCTGTTCCGCGCCGCCGGGGGCGAAATGCTGGAAACGCCGACGCCCCCGAAGGTGGTGATCACCGAATTCGTCGATATCGCCAAGGCCTTCTTTCCCGAAGGCAAAGAGCCGAAGTTCGTCAATGCCGTGCTGGACCATATGGCGCGAGAGGCGCGGCCCGAGGCGTTCTGACCGGCCGGCAGGGTGCTGCAAGCAACCCCGTCGCCTGCCCGGCGGCAAAAGGCCCCCGATCCGGCAAAGGGGGTTGCCGTTCCGGGCAGATCAGGAAACGCGCTGCGCCTGCCTGCTGTGTGATCACGGTCCCACAGGAGCCGTTCGCCCAAGCGCAACAGGAGGCCGGCCACATGGGCGGGGTGGGTGCTGGCCGGGGGCTTTGGGTGCCCGGCCGGTCCTGATCCCGGCGTGGCGCTGGGCCAAGGGCGAGGGGCCCTGCCGGAGAAGCGGTGAAGGTCCCTTCGTCGTTCCGGGCGGCAAAAGGAAACGCATCGCGTTTCCCCGCCCGCGCGGGAC
>JADCDI010000050.1 GCA_020251025.1 Rhodobacter sp.
AGCCCCGGCGCTTGAGCGCTTCGTTATAAGCCGGCCAGTTCCTGGTTCTGTAGGTCGGGGGTGTGTGTCTGCTCATGCAGACCAGCTACCACACTGGATTCACCAGATGAATCCCTCACGGGATTTGTGCAACAGAGCCGCATCGAACCCTCCGAACCGCTGTATACCTTGGGGTCCTCACCGCGCCCCTGCAACCGCGCCTGGGCGATCGTTGCCGGCATCTTCGGGCGGTTTTGGCGGGTGCCCGTTTTCCGGGCAACGCAGCCCAGCAATCGGGCGCGCGGCAAAGCCGCGCCATCGCGGTGCGCGCTGTTTGGCCTCTGGAAAACCGGTGCCCGATGGTCTAACCCGCGATCATGACCCAGCGTTTGACCCTTGTGCGCCCCGATGACTGGCACCTGCATCTGCGCGATGGTGCCCTGCTGCGGGCGGTCCTGCCGGAATCGGCCCGCCATTTCGCGCGCGCCCTGATCATGCCGAATCTGGTGCCGCCGGTCGTGACCGCAGCACAGGCCGCCGCCTACCGGGACCGCATCCTGGCGACCCTGCCGGCGGGGGCCGCGTTCCAGCCGATGATGACGCTCTATCTGACGGAAACGACCGATCCGGCAGATGTCGCTGCCGCCCATGCCTGCGGTCTGGTGACGGCGGTCAAGCTCTACCCCGCCGGGGCAACCACCAATTCGCAATCCGGTGTCACCGATTTCGCCCGGGTGCGCCCGGTTCTGGAAAAGATGGCCGAAATCGGCCTGCCGCTGTGCGTGCATGGCGAGGTCACCGATCCTGCCGTCGATATCTTTGACCGCGAGGCGGTCTTCATCGACAGGGTGCTGGACCCGATCCGGCGCGCAACCCCGGGTCTGCGCGTGGTGATGGAGCATATCACCACCGCCGAGGGGGTGGCCTATGTCCGCTCTGGCGGCAGCGACCTTGGGGCGACGATCACGACGCACCATCTGTTCCTGAACCGCAACCACATCCTCGCGGGTGGCATCCGCCCGCATTACTACTGCCTGCCCGTGGCCAAGCGCGAATCGCACCGGCAGGCCCTGCGCGAAGCCGCCACCAGTGGCGAGGCGCGGTTCTTTCTTGGCACCGATTCGGCCCCGCACCCCGACCATCTGAAGGAACAGGCCTGCGGCTGTGCAGGCTGCTTCACCGCCACCAACACGATGCCGCTTCTTGCGCATGTGTTTGAAGAGTGCGGCGCCCTCAACCGGCTGGAGGCTTTTGCCAGCCGGAACGGTGCCGCCTTTTACGGCAAGCCGCCGAACGACGGAACCCTGACCCTGGTCAGGGGCGATGCCGTCACCTGGCCCGCAAAGATCGAAACCGCCGCCGGTCCCGTGACCGTCTTTGACCCCGGCTGCGCCGTCTTTTGGCACGTTGAACCCTGACGCCCGCAAGAAAGACCCCGCCATGATCCCCGCCACCTTTCCCGCCAAGGAAGACATCGCCCGGCTGACGGCGCAGATGCTGCTGGAGATCAGGGCGGTGCATTTCAATGCCGACACACCGTTCACCCTGGCCTCGGGCCTGCCCTCTCCGACCTATATCGATTGCCGCAAGCTGATCAGCTATCCCCGCATCCGTTCTGTCTTGATGGATTTTCTGACCCTGACGGTGCTGCGCGACGCCGGGTTCGAGGCCTTCGACACCGTCGCGGGGGGGGAAACCGCCGGCATCCCCTTTGCAGCCCTGGTCGCAGAGCGTCTTGCCCTGCCGATGACCTATGTGCGCAAGAAACCCAAAGGCTACGGGCGCAACGCCCGCATCGAAGGCGTGATGGCCGAAGGCGACCGCGTGCTGCTGGTCGAAGACCTTGCAACCGACGGCGGATCAAAGATCAGCTTCGTCGATGCGATCCGCGAAACGGGGGCGAGCTGCGCGCATACGGCCGTGATCTTCTGCTACGGCATCTTCCCGGAAACGACACAGCGGCTGGCCGACCATGGCGTCCGCCTTCATCATCTGTGCACCTGGTGGGATGTTCTGGCCGAAGCCCGGCGCACCGCCGCTTTCGATGCGGCAGCCCTGACCGAAGCCGAGGCCTTTCTGAACAACCCGCGCGCCTGGCAGGCGGCCCGCGCCACAACATAAAGCCGCCAATGGGCGGAAAGGGCCTGCGGCGGGGGATACGGCCTGCCGCAGACAGGGCCCGGCGATTCGCGGCACAAATTGCGTTTTGTGATTTTGGCAACCGCAACATCTCGTGGTGTCGAACCATGTTCCGGGTTATGTTTCGCCTTCAGGGCGGGTTATCCCCGCACTTATCCAGATTGCCAAACCGAACCGGACCGCGCATCAAACCCCGGGTCAGACCCGGGGTGCAACCGGGCGCTACAGGGGGACAGCAGCAATGAATGAAGTGGCGTCGATCCGTCCGGGCTTGCCGGTGACGACCGAGACCGACATCCTTCCCCACAACATCGAGGCCGAGCAGCAGTTGCTGGGCGTGATCCTGACCAACAACGATGTCTATGACCGCATTGCAGCACTGGTGCGGGCCGAGCACTTCTTCGATCCGGTCCATGCCAGGATCTTTGAGATTGCCGCCGCGCGCATCCAGAAGAACACGCTTGCCTCTCCGGTCACGCTGAAAGCCTTTCTTGAAGATGATCCGGGGCTGCGCGAGCTGGGCGGCCCGTCCTATCTGGCGCGTCTGGCGGGGGCTGCGATTTCGGCCTTTGCGGCGCGCGATTATGCCCAGATGATCTATGATCTGGCCGTGCGGCGCGAACTGATCGCGCTGGGGCGCGACATTTCTGCCCGTGCCGCCAAGGTCGATGTTGAAAGCGACCCGCGCGAGCAGATCACCGAGGCGGAACAGCGGTTGTACCGGCTGGGTGAACAGGGTGCTGCGGAACGCGGATTTCAAAGTTTTCTCAAGGCCGTAACGGATGCGGTGAATGTGGCGAATGCCGCCTATCAGCGCGACGGGGGCCTGGCGGGCATTTCCACGGGCCTGATCGACCTGGACAAGAAGCTGGGCGGCCTGCATCCGTCGGACCTGCTGATCCTGGCGGGGCGGCCTTCGATGGGAAAGACATCGCTTGCCACAAACATCGCCTTCAACATCGCCAGGACCTACCGCCGCGGCCGCTTGCCAGACGGCTCTGAAGGGGCGGTCCAGGGTGGGGTCGTGGGGTTCTTTTCCCTGGAAATGAGCGCCGAACAACTGGCGGCACGGATCCTGTCGGAAGCCTCCGAGGTGCCGTCGGATCAGATCCGGCGCGGCGACATGACCGAGGCCGAGTTCCGCCGTTTTGTCGAGGCGGCAAAGGCGCTGGAATCCTGCCCGCTCTATATCGATGACACGCCCGCGCTGCCGATCAGCCAGGTTGCCGCCCGCGCCCGGCGCCTGAAGCGGACCCATGGCCTTGACGTGCTGATCATCGACTATCTGCAGCTTCTCAAAGGCACCTCAAAGGAAAACCGGGTGCTGGAGGTTTCCGAGATCACCCAGGGCCTGAAGGCGATCGCAAAGGAACTCGATATCCCGGTGATCGCACTCAGCCAGTTGTCGCGGGCGGTGGAGAACCGCGAAGACAAACGCCCCCAGCTGGCCGACCTGCGCGAATCCGGTTCGATCGAGCAGGATGCCGATGTGGTGATGTTCGTCTACCGCGATGAATACTACAAGGAGCGCGAGAAACCCGGCGACCACGAGTTGGAAAAAATGGTTCAGTGGCAGCAGGTTATGGAACAGGTGCACGGCAAGGCCGAGGTCATTATCGGCAAACAGCGCCACGGCCCCATCGGCACGGTGGAGCTGAGCTTTGAAGGCCGCTTCACCCGCTTTGGCAATCTGGCAAAACCCTGGCAGCAGGGCAGTGCCGAAGGTTTCTGACCCCCCCTTGCCACGGCCGCGCCCGGCGGGTCGGGGCAATGCCGACAGGTCCGGCGCCGCGCTGAAGACCGCCATCCCCCGGATCGCGGGACGCGCGTCCTGCCCTGCCCCGCCAGCTTTCCACTTGACGTCTTCGGCCCACCTGTCAAAACACAGGGCAATATGGCATCCGCAACCCTTTCCATAGACCTTGACGCTGTCGCCGCAAACTGGCGCGCGCTTGACCGGATGTCGGACGCGTCGACGCAGACGGCCGCCGTGATCAAGGCCGATGCCTATGGGCTGGGCACGCGCCGGGTCGGGCGGGCGCTGGCCACGGCAGGGGCGCGCCGTTTTTTCGTGGCCATCGCCGAAGAAGGGGCTCTGCTGCGCCAGGCATTGGGGCCGGGGCCGCAGATCTGCGTGCTGTCGGGCCATATGCCCGGCGATACCGAAATGGTGCAGGATCTTGATCTGACACCGGTCCTGAACTCGATCGAGCAGTTCACGCGGCATTTCGAAGCCTTGCCCGATCATCCCTTCGCCGTGCATATCGACACAGGGATGAACCGCCTTGGTCTTGAGGCGGCCGAGTGGGAGGCGGCCTCGGGCATTCTGCTGCAGGCGCGCCCGGAATTCCTGATGTCGCATCTGGCCTGTGCCGACGACCCCGGCCATCCGATGAATGCCGCCCAACTGGCCGAGTTTCATGCCCTGACCGACGGCACCGGCGTTCCGCGATCGCTTTCGGCGACCGGGGGCATCCTGCTGGGGTCCGACTATCACTTTGAACTGACGCGCCCCGGCATCGGCCTTTACGGCTGCCGCCCCTTTGACGCGGGTCGGCCTGTACTGAGCCTGTCTTTGCCGGTGATCCAGATCCGCGAAGTGGCCCCCGGGGAAACGGTGGGATACGGCGGCACCTGGATGGCCGATGCGATCACAAGCCTGGCCACGGTGAACGCAGGCTATGCCGACGGCCTGATGCGCACGCTGTCGGACGCTGCCGTGCTGTGGTACGCCGATATCCCCTGCCCCGTCGTGGGCCGCGTGTCGATGGATCTGATCACGGCGGACATCACCCACCTGCCCGAAATCCCGGACCGGCTGGAAATCATCGGCCCGCACCAGTCGGTCGATGATCTTGCCGAAACCGCCGGCACGATCGGATATGAAATTCTGACCGGCCTGTCCCAGCGCTATGGCAGGCGTTACATCGGAACCGGCGGGTGAGCCTGCTGGCACCGGTCGCCGGATTGGGCCGCGCGACACTGGGGTTGCTTGCCGCCCTGGGGCGGATCGCCTTTTTCGCCGGGCAGGTGCTGTCGCATATGCTGCGCCCGCCGTTCTACCTGCGCGAATTCCTGCATGCGGTGATGCAGATCGGCTGGTTCAGCCTGCCGGTCGTGGGGATGACGGCGGTATTCACCGGCGGTGCCCTTGCCTTGCAGATCTATTCGGGCGGGGCGCGCTTTAACGCGGAACTGGTCGTGCCGAACATCGTCGCCATCGGCATGGTGCGCGAGTTGGGCCCTGTTCTGGGCGGGCTGATGGTGGCCGCGCGGGTGGCAAGCTCCATCGCGGCCGAGATCGGGACCATGAAGGTGACAGAACAGATCGATGCCCTTGTCACCCTGTCGACCAACCCGATCAAATACCTGGCCGTGCCGCGCGTGGCTGCGGCCACGCTGACGGTTCCGGTGCTGGTCGCGGTGGGCGATGCCATCGGGATTGCCGGCGGCTGGCTGGTGGGCGTCAACCGTCTGGGCTTCAACTCGGCCACCTATCTGCAAAGCACGGTGAACTTCCTTGAGGGCTGGGATATCGTATCAGGGCTGATCAAGGGCGCGGTCTTTGGTTTCATCGTTGCGCTGATGGGCTGCTATCACGGAATGACCTCGGGGCGCGGGGCACAAGGGGTGGGGCAGGCCACAAAATCGGCGGTGGTGGCGGCCTCGGTGATGATCCTTGCCACGAACTACCTTCTGACCGGACTGTTCTTCACCTCATGATCGCGCTTCGCCAGGTTACAAGAAGCTTTGGCCGCAACGCGGTTCTGCGCGGTGTCTCGCTGGACATCCCGTCGGGGCAAAGCATGGTGATCATCGGGGGGTCGGGCACCGGCAAGTCGGTGCTGCTGAAATGCATTCTGGGGCTTGTCCGCCCGGACGGCGGCACGATCACCCTGGATGGTCAGGATGTGACAAAGGTCGAACGCGACGCCTTTCTGGCCCGCTTTGGCATGTTGTTCCAGGGCGGCGCGCTGTTTGATTCGATGCGGGTCTGGGAAAATGTCGCCTTCCGCCTGCTGCGCGGCGGGGCAAAGCAATCAAAGGCACAGGCACGCGACCGGGCGATCGAAAAGCTGCGCCGCGTCGGACTGACGCCCGATGTGGCCGATCTTTATCCGGCCGAGCTTTCGGGGGGCATGCAAAAGCGCGTCGGTCTTGCCCGCGCCATCGCGGCGGAACCCGAGATCATCTTCTTTGACGAACCGACGACCGGCCTTGATCCGATCATGGCCGGGGTCATCAATGCGCTGATCCGGGAAATCGTGACCGAGATGGGGGCAACGGCCATCACCATCACCCATGACATGTCCTCGGTCCGGGCGATTGCCGACAGGGTGGCCATGCTGCACGCCGGCGTCATCCAATGGACAGGCTCGGTGGGCGAAATGGACGCAACATCAGACCCTTACGTGCAGCAGTTCATTCACGGCAGGGCCGAAGGGCCAATCGCGGCGATCCGCTAGGCCAGGGACCCGGCACGCTGCATCGCGGCACCTTGGCTTTGGGCCCGCGCGGGCGGTCCTTTTCCTGCGTTCGCCTTGCGGCACTGGGTGCCGTGCCCTGTCCGCCGCTGCCGAAGCTGACGGGAATGCTGCTGCACCGGCAGGGTTTGTCACGGCGCGGGCGCGGCCCCCGGTTCAGGCCGGATGCGCCCGGAATGCCGCCCCCCGGCCTTCGGCGCGCCTGTCCGCCGTTTCGCCCGCAGCGCAAGGACCGGCTCTGCGGCACTGCGGCAAGCATCGCGGCTGTTTGGCCGTGTGGCCCTGCTGCCGCCCCAGCCTGCCGCCCCGGCATGCGCTTTGCCGCTGTGCCGCTTTTGCACCGCCGGAACACAAGGCGTTCCGGCCCCCCGGCGACCGGGGGCGGGGAAATGCCCTGAGGCATGCAGGCACTGGGCGCGGGGGCCTGCCTGGGCTATGCAGGGCCATGCTGCGCATCGCCAATCTTGCCCTTTTGTTGCTGTTCCCGCTGGCCTGGTTTGCGCCCCTGCTGCGGGCGGGCGTGTTGCCGCTGTTCGGCCTGTCGGAAATCTCGGTCATCACCGGCCTGCAGGCGCTGTGGCGGACGGATGCCGTCCTTGCCCTGCTGGTGACCGTGCTGGCCATCTTTGCGCCCTGGCTGAAAACCATCGGTCTGGCCCTGCTGCACTTCGGCCTGCTGTCGCCGCGCGCCCTGCCCGCCCTGCACCTTCTGGGAAGGCTGGCCATGGCGGATGTCTTCCTTGTGGCGCTTTACATCGTGGTGGTCAAAGGTGTCGGGCTGGCCACGGTCGAAGTGGCCTGGGGGCTGTATCTGTTCTCTGGCTGCATCCTGGCATCCCTTGTCATCGGCTGGCAAAGCAGGCCCGCATCCTGCTGACGGCTTGCCGCCTGCCCCCGCTTGGGGCAGGAAGGGCGCATGGCAAGATCATCGCCCGCCTTTACCTGCACGGCCTGCGGTGCTGCCCATGGGAAATGGGCAGGTCGCTGCGATGCCTGCGGTGCCTGGAATTCGGTTCACGAAGAAGCCCCGCTGTCAACCGCGCCAAAGTCCCTGGGTGCCAGGGGCCGCACGATCGCGCTGAGCGATCTGTCCGCTAAAGAAGCCCCCCCGCCACGTGCGCCGTCAGGGATGGAAGAGCTGGACCGTGTTCTGGGTGGCGGCCTTGTGCCCGCCTCGGCCATTCTGGTGGGTGGCGATCCGGGTATCGGCAAATCCACCCTTCTGCTGCAGGCCGCCGCCAGCTTTGCCCGCGCGGGCCGCAAAAGCCTGTACATCTCTGGCGAAGAGGCAGCGGCCCAGATCCGGATGCGGGCGCAGCGGCTTGGCCTGTCGGATGCGCCGGTGATCCTGGGTGCGGAAACCAACCTGCGCGACATCCTGACCACGCTTGATGCCGAACGCCCCGCGCTGGCGGTGATCGATTCGATCCAGACGATGTGGCTTGACAGCGTGGAAAGCGCCCCGGGATCGGTCAGCCAGGTGCGCGCAGCCGCGCACGAGCTGGTCACCTTTGCCAAGCGGCGCGGGGTGGCGGTGATTCTGGTGGGCCATGTGACCAAGGACGGCCAGATCGCCGGCCCCCGCGTGGTCGAACACATGGTCGATACCGTGCTTTACTTTGAGGGAGAGCGCGGCCACCAGTTCCGCATCCTGCGCGCGGTCAAGAACCGCTTCGGACCGGCGGACGAGATCGGCGTCTTCGAGATGACGGGCGACGGCCTGGCCCAGGTGACGAACCCCTCTGCCCTTTTCCTGTCCGACCGCGACCGGCCCGCCCCCGGATCGGTGGTGTTTGCCGGCATGGAAGGCTCGCGTCCGGTGCTGACCGAGATTCAGGCGCTCGTCGCGCCCTCGACCCTGGGTACGCCACGCCGGACCGTCGTGGGGGTGGATTCGGGACGCCTGTCCACGATTCTGGCGGTGCTCGAGGCGCGCTGCGGCATTCCCTTTGCCGAGCAGGACGTTTTTCTCAACGTCGCCGGCGGCATGCGCATCGGCGAACCGGCGGCGGATCTGGCCATTGCGGGGGCACTGCTTTCCGCAAGGGAAGATGTGGCAATTCCGCCAGATATGGTGCTTTTCGGCGAAATCAGCCTGTCAGGTGCCCTGCGTCCGGCAAGCCAGACCGAAAACCGGTTGAAAGAGGCGTCGAAACTTGGTTTTTCACAGGCGACCTTGCCGTCGCGGTCCAAACCGGGGCCGGCAGAAGGAATGCGGATACGCCAGATGCCCGACCTTGCGGCATTCGTCGGTGAAATGTTCGGGCCCCGATGAGCCCTGCGGGAGTTGGGAATGGAAGGCTTCACCTACATTGACGGCATCGTGGCCGCCGTCATAGTGCTGTCGGCAATCCTGGCCTATTCCCGGGGTCTTGTCCGGGAATCCCTGGCGATTGCCGGCTGGATCGGGGCGGCCGTTCTGGCTTATGTCTTCGCCCCAAGGGCCGAACCCCTGGTCAGGGAACTGCCCGTCGTCGGCCCCTTCCTGTCGGAAAGCTGCGAATTGTCGATCATCGCCGCCTTTGCTGCGGTCTTTGCGCTTGGGCTTGTGGTGATGGCGCTGTTCACACCGCTGTTTGCCGCTGCGGTGCAGCGTTCGGTGCTGGGGGGGCTGGATCAGGCGTTCGGGTTCCTTTTCGGGGTGGTGCGCGGCGTGCTGCTGGTGGCGGTGGCCTTTATCGTCTATGACCGGGCCGTGGCCGCCGAAACGGTGCCTGCGGTTGACAGTTCGCGCTCGGCCAAGGTTTTCGCCTCGTTCCAGGACAGCCTGAACAAGGCGGTGCCCGAAGATGCGCCCGGCTGGATTGTTGACCGCTATGAGGAACTGACCGGAAGCTGCGGCGCGCCCCCCGAGCCCGTCGATCCGGCCGAGGCGGCCCCGGCCCCGGACGCCCCGACCGCACCGGCGGAACCGGCGGAACCGGCAGCGCCCGCAAACTGACCGACACCGCCGTTTGGGCACAGCCGCGGCACAACCCCCCGTGACTCTGCGGTCGGCTGCCCCTAAAGGGGGATGATACGCCCCCCGGATTCGGAAAGTCCGCCCGATGCGCCCCTTCCTGCCCCACCCCTTTGATGACGACAGGCTCAGGGAGGAATGCGGGGTCTTCGGAGTGATCGGCGTTGCCGATGCCGCGAACTTCGTGGCGCTTGGCATGCACGCCCTGCAGCACCGCGGCCAGGAGGCGGGCGGCATCGTTTCTTACGATCCCGCCACCGGGTTCAACTCGGCCCGCCGCTTTGGCTATGTGCGCGACAGTTTCACCACCCCTTCGGTGATGGACACGCTGCCGGGCGCGCTGGCGATCGGCCATGTGCGCTATTCCACCGCCGGGTCCAAGGGGGCCACCGCGATCCGGGACGTGCAGCCTTTTTTCGGCGAATTCTCGATGGGCGGGGCGGCCATTGCCCATAACGGCAATCTGACAAATGCGGCGGCGCTTCGCCGCGAGTTGATCGAACGCGGCTCGATCTTTCAATCCTCGTCAGACAGCGAATGCATCATCCACCTGATGGCCCGCTCGATCCAGAAGAATATCTCGGAACGCATCAAGGATGCGCTGCGCCGGGTCGAAGGGGCGTTCAGCATCGTGGCGATGACCCGCACCAAGCTGATCGGGGTGCGCGATGCGCTTGGCGTGCGCCCGCTGGTTCTGGGCCGCGTCGGCGATGACGCCTGGGTCCTGTCGTCCGAAACCTGCGGGCTGGACATCATCGGGGCCGAGTTCATCCGCGAAATCGCCCCCGGCGAAATGGTGGTGATCGAGAACGGCAGGGTCGAAAGCATGTTTCCCTTCGAACGCAGGGCCCCCCGCTTCTGCATATTCGAACATGTCTATTTCTCGCGTCCCGACAGCATCCTGGGCGGGCGGTCGGTCTATGAGACCCGCCGCCAGATCGGGGTGGAACTGGCGCGGGAAGCACCTGTAGAGGCCGATCTGGTCTGCCCGGTTCCCGACAGCGGCACGCCCGCCGCCATCGGCTTCAGCCAGGAATCCGCCATTCCCTATGCCATGGGCATCATCCGCAACCAATACATGGGCCGCACCTTCATCGAACCCACCGAAAGCATCCGCAACATGGGGGTGCGCCTGAAGCTGAACGTCAACCGCGCGCTTATCAAGGGCAAGCGGGTCATCCTGGTCGACGATTCGGTCGTGCGCGGCACCACCAGCCGCAAGATCAAGGACATGATCCTGGACGCAGGCGCAGCCGAGGTTCACTTCCGCATCGCCTCGCCCCCCACGTCCTGGCCGTGTTTCTACGGCGTCGACACCCCGGAACGCGCCAAGCTGCTGGCCGCCAACATGTCCGAAGATGAGATGCGCGACTGGATCGGGGTCAACAGCCTGAAATTCATCACGCTTGATGGCCTGTACCGCGCGGTCGGAGAGGCCGGTGGCCGCAACCCGGATGCGCCGCAATACTGCGATGCCTGCTTTTCGGGTGAATATCCGGTGGCACCATCGGACAAGATCGAAGAGGGCTTTCAGATGAAGGCCGCCGAATAGACCTTTCTTTCTGATCCTTATCTGTTCACACATATCCCCGGGGGGGCCGGGGGGGCAGACAGCCCCCGGCGCGCCCCGCAAAGCGCCAAGGTCCGCCTGCCATGTCCCAGAAGATCGCCCTTATCACCGGTGCCTCGCGCGGGCTGGGTGCCGCCATGGCAGAAGAGCTTGCCGCGCGCGGCTGGCATGTGGTGGCCGTGGCCCGCACCGCGGGTGCCCTGGAAGAACTGGATGACCGCATCAAGGCAAACCGCCAGCCGGGCGGCGGCGCGGTGACACTGGCCCCGATGGATGTGACCCAAGATGATGCCATGCGCCATCTGTGCCTGTCGGTGTATGACCGCTGGGGCCGCGCCGACCTGTGGGTGCACAGCGCCGTGCATGCCGCCCCCCTGGCCCCGGCGGCGCATCTTGACGCCAGGGACTGGGAGAAATCGATCACCATCAATCTTGCCGCCACGGGCCTGCTGATTCCGATGGTGGAACCGCTGCTGCGGGCCGCCGAAATGGGAACGGCGCTGTTTCTGGACGATCCGCGCGGCGGACAGCCGTTTTTCGGTGCCTACGGTGCCACCAAGGCGGCCCAGATCGCGCTGGCCCGAAGCTGGCAGGCCGAAACCGTCAGGACCGGCCCGCGCGTGCTGATCGAAACCCCCGCCCCCATGCCCACGGCCACCCGCGCCCGTTTCTTCCCCGGCGAAGACCGAACCAGGCTTGCCGATCCCCGTGCCGAAGCGGCGCGTCTGGTGGCGCTGATCTGAGGTGCCTGTGGCACCGCTTGCGGCGGAAGACCGGCTTGCAAGGGCGGGCTTTGCGGCGCATGGAAGGGCAGCGCAAGGCGCAATCACCGCCTGCCGCACAGAGTTCACTTCACCCCGTTGCAGGAAAGGCGGCCCGATGACTGAAATGAAACCCTATGTTCCGCCGCGCGTCTGGACCTGGGACAAGACGAATGGCGGCCCTTTCGCCAAAACCAACCGGCCCGTCGCGGGACCGACACATGACAGGGCGCTTCCCCTGGGGCAGCATCCGTTGCAGCTTTATTCGCTGGCCACGCCGAACGGCGTCAAGGTGACGATCCTGCTGGAAGAGCTGCTGGCAGCGGGTCATGCCGGGGCGGAGTATGACGCCTGGCTGATCGATATCGGCAAGGGCGACCAGTTCGGCAGCGGCTTTGTCGCCGTCAATCCCAACTCGAAGATTCCGGCGCTGCTCGACACCAGCGTGACACCGCATCGCCGCGTGTTCGAATCCGGGGCGATCCTTTTGTATCTGGCCCGCAAGTTCGGGGCCTTTCTGGGCAAGGACCCGGCAGAGGAAACCGAATGCCTCAACTGGCTGTTCTGGCAGATGGGATCAGCGCCGTTTCTGGGCGGCGGCTTCGGGCATTTCTTTACCTATGCGCCGGAGAAACTCGAATACCCGATCAACCGCTTTGCCATGGAAGTGAAACGCCAGCTTGATGTGCTGGACCGTCATCTGGCGGGCAACCGCTTCATGGCGGGCGACAGCTATACCATCGCCGATATCGCGATCTGGCCCTGGTATGGGGCCCTGGTGCGTGACGAAAGCTATCCCGACGCCGCCGAATTCCTCGATGCCGCCAGCTACACCCATGTGCAGCGCTGGGCCACCGGGATCGCCGCCCGCCCGGCAGTGCAGCGCGGCCGCCGCGTGAACCGCACCTGGGGGCCGGCGGAAGACCAGCTGCGTGAGAGGCATTCGGCGGGTGATTTCGGGGGTGATATGGGGGGCAGATAAGGCCCCGGACAAGCGGGGGCTTCGGCATCCCGGGCTGCGCGCCGGAGTTTGCCTTCTTTGATCTGCGATCAGCCTTTGGATCCGGCGCGGACAGGTGGGACAACAACGACTTCATCTGGCACTTCTATGTTGGTGATGGCCAGGAGGTTACACTGAAGGGCAGATGCTGTCCCCGAGCGTGGTGTAGGTTCTGGCTGAGGTGGTCACCGGGGATGTTCCGGCAGGGTCTGGTTGCTGACACCAACCTGGACCGGAGATTCCACCGATGACCACTGACATGATGAACCTGTGCGACTTCGTCGGGAAGACCCCTGACGCGGACCTTCTGCGCGAGATGATTGGCTTTGCGGCCGAACGGCTTATGGAACTGGAGGTCGGCGCCGTGACGGGAGCGGCCTATGGCGAGAAGGACCCCGCGTGGCGTGCGCAGCGCAACGGGTACCCCAGGCGTCCCGGTCGACCTTGACCCTGCGCCAGGCGCGGCTGGCCACGTCCTTGCTGACGGCCCCGTCGAACAGCCCCAACAGCGCCCGCTTGACGCGCCGGGTGTTGGTGCCGGAGCGATGGACTGCGGCGATCAG
>JADCDI010000051.1 GCA_020251025.1 Rhodobacter sp.
CCAAAGCCCCCGGCCAGCGCCCGCCCCGCCACCGGCGGGCGCTTCGCCCCCGCCGGGTCGGGCGCTGGCCTCTGTTGGTCCAGGACCTGCGGGTCTACAGGGCACCGGCCCGCGCGGGCGGGGAAACGCAGTGCGTTTCCTGTTTCCGCCCGAACTGACGACAGCGCGATCACCGCTGCAATGGCAGGGGCCATCACCCCTGCCACAGCGCTGCGCTGCCCATTGCCCGGCCGGGGGCCAAAGCCAAAGCCCCCGGCCAGCGCCCGCTCCGACCCTGGCGCACACCGGCCTGCCGTGGTGCGGGCGGCACGGGTCTTTGCGCAAGCCCCGACCTCTGGGGCAATCCCTTTCCCCGGACCTCAAAGAGTTTCCCGCCGGGAAGGCGGGGGGCACTTGTTCGGCACCCTGCCAAAGGACAGGGATCGGGCGCGCAGCCTGACGATTGTCCGTCTTGCCGCCGCCGCATATCCCCCACCGCATGGAACAAGATTTCCGCCGGCAGCCCCCCGCAGCCTGGCACCGCCGCCAGGGAACGTGACGCCCGGGGCGCTGACGGTCGGGGTAACCGTCGCAGCAAAGCCGTCTTTGCCAAAGGCGGCGCCCGATGCGCAGCCGGGCCGGTCGGTCAGGGCCAGGGCGACAAGGCCTGTGGCAATGGGATGCGGCAGGATCGACATCAAGGCGATCACAACCGGGCCGAACAGACCCGGCAGCGCCCAGACGCCGCCGCAGGCCAGGCTGACCTTCCAAAGCTTGCCGCAGTCTGGATGGGCATCATTGCCAGGGCAGATGGCCGCAGCGAGGACCGCCATGCTGACCGGATGCGCCCCGAACGGCGCCGGGACGGCGGACAGTCCGCCCGCCGTCACCGGTCCCGGGCGGGCGGCCCATATCCGGCAGCGCGAAGGGCGGCAAGGCCCGGCAGGTTCGGCAAGGCCATGGTGACAAGGTGCAGCAGTACGCCAGGACCGATCCGGGCGCCCATGTCGAACACGGGCCGGATGATCATGGGGGCGGGCGTGGTGAAGCCCGCTGCGCCGACCGGAACGCCCCACAGCCCCGGCAACAGACCCGGACCCAAAGCAGCCGGCACCGCAAAGGACGTGTGGCGCAGGCGCACGGGGCCAAAGACCGCGATCATTGGCAGGGCAGAAAACGCAGAGGTCTGCAGGGCCCCCCGGGGCGCAGCACAAAGGGCAAAAGGACGCCCGCCAGCAGGGCCGGGGGCGATGTCTTCAGGACACCGGACAACCAGATCGTCCAGCGCCCGGAACAGGCCGGTCAGCGCGATCAGGCCCCCCGCCTGGATAAAGACCCCAGCCGCCGCATGGATGGTAAAGCCCGAACGGGCCGCGATCAGTGCCGCGCCCGGCGTGGACCGGGCCGGAAGGGCGGCGACAGGGGCTTACCGGCCCGGGACCGCGCTTCCCGCCGCCATCACAAGGCAGACCGCCCGAACCCATCTTGCGGCCTGTGCCGCATTCGCACCCTATGCAAAGACGGCAGACAGCACGGGCGCAACAGTCGAACCGCAGCCGTTCAGGGCGGCGACAAAGGCCGCAGACACCATTGAAGGCGTCATGATCCCCCCAAGGCCCGCGTCACCCCCTGTCGAAAGTGCGGCCGGACTGCTGGCCGCAAACGAAAGCGGCGGCGTTTCGCGCCGGGGGAACACCGCCGTCAAAGACGACGGGCCAAAGCGGAGATGACCCGTTGCATCCCTTGGGGCGACCGGCCCCTTTGGTGCCGAAGAACCCTGCGACGGTTCGGCGACACCCCTCTGGCACCCCCATGGGCAAAGGTCGGGCCTTGCGCCATCCGACCGGCCCTTGGAATCCCGGTCAAGGGCGGCAACCCCGGGAAGGAGGGGCGGGTCGCCCCACGCGCGACCGGCCCCGGCAGAAGGTGGCGCCTTTCGCACAGCGGAGCGAAGCCCTGGCCTGGCAAGAAGGGGCGGCGGCACGAAGGAAGACAGGACGTGCCGCCGCCTGTGCTGCAAACCCCCGCGGGAGGAGGGCGCGGGGTTCGGCAAACAACCTTAACTGCCGCAGGCCGCCTGCAGGGCGATCTGCGGGATATCTGCACGGTGAATCCCGAGGTCCGTCAGTTCGCGGTCCGTCAGGGCGCTCAGCTCGCGTACCGTCCGGTTGTATACCCGGCGGCGTACCAGCGCGGCCCGGACGTATTTGGTCACCGCCGCCAGGCGGTTCTGAAAGCTGCCACTGGCGGCACGGGTCAAATTCACATATGTCATTGCTTGGCCTCATATCGGTGTCGGTCACGCATCCTGTCTGTCGGACCGTTGCGAGGTAGATAACCCGATGCTGCATCTGCACAATACCGGCCGCGCTCAATGCTGCTATGCGGCAAGTGCATGGCTGTATTCATGAATCCTTTACAAACCTGCGGACGCTGTGCCGGAAATCCCGGCCTTGTGTGAACTTTCCCTTGTCGGGTGCCGCCGGAATGACGACCTATGCGCCATAGAAGGACAAAGGAGAAACGCATGTCCCCCACCGTTCCGTCCGTACAGCAGGCGCTGGCGCAGATTCATGTGCCCGGTGGCGGCGATCTGATATCACGGGACCTCGTGCGGGCGCTGACGGTCGAGGGCGGTCAGGTGCGGTTCGTCATCGAAGCCGCCGATCCCGATCAGGCGCGGGCGCTGGAGCCGGTGCGCGCCGCCGCCGAGGCCGCCCTGCGGGCGCTGCCGGGGGTGGCGCAGGTGCAGGCCCTGCTGACGGCGCATGGCCCGGCGGCAAAGGCCGCGCCACCCGGCCTGAAGATCGGCCAGCATCCGACCCCCCAGCAGGGCGGGCCGCAGCGCGTCACCGGTGTTGACAGGATCATCGCCGTGGCCAGCGGCAAGGGCGGGGTGGGCAAATCCACCGTCTCGTCCAACCTCGCCGTGGCGCTGGCCCGCGCCGGGCGACGGGTGGGGCTGCTCGATGCCGACATCTATGGCCCGTCGCAGCCGCGCATGATGGGCCTGTCCAGGCGCCCCGCCTCGCCCGATGGCAAGACGATCATTCCGCTGCAGGCGCATGGCGTGACGATGATGTCAATCGGGCTGATGCTGAAGGAAGATGAGGCCGTGGTCTGGCGCGGCCCGATGATCATGGGGGCGCTGCAGCAACTGATCACGCAGGTGGACTGGGGCCGTCTGGATGTGCTGATCGTCGATCTGCCGCCCGGCACGGGCGATATCCAGCTGACGCTGTGCCAGCGCACGCATCTGACGGGGGCCATCGTGGTATCCACCCCCCAGGATGTGGCGCTTCTGGATGCGCGCAAGGCGCTGGACATGTTCCAAAAGCTCAAGACACCCGTCCTTGGCCTGATCGAGAACATGTCAACCTACATCTGCCCGAACTGCGGTCACGAGGCGCATATCTTCGGCCACGGCGGCGTGCGGGCCGAGGCCCGGAAGCTGGGCCTGCCCTTTCTGGGCGAGCTGCCGCTGTCGCTGGATGTGCGGATCGCCGGGGATTCCGGCACCCCGATCGCGGCGGGCGACGGCGACACGGCGCAGGCCTATGCGGCGCTGGCCGGGCGGCTGGTTGCCGGCGGCATGGCCTGACCGCCGTCCGGCTTACGGGAATTCCTGGTACTGCAGCCGACGGCACGTCGGCTTGCAGCGAATCACATGCGCGCGATCAGGCGTGAAGGCCGGCGACCGGCCAGAATATTCTCTTTTTGTTCCAAATCCGGGCAACGGTTGTTGAAAATGTTTTCCATGTTTCTGGGAAATCATGGAACAAGACCAGAAGACTATATTTAGTGCTGCATTCAAATAAATACCCAAAATGTTTGACCTGTTCCCACGAAGTTCCGGCATATGGCAGGAAATTCTACATCCGGCTGGAACATTCCTTGATTGCCCACCCATAGATTCCATTTGCGTGGGGCAAATTACCATGTCATCCCTAAGCCATCGGAAGCAGCGGCCAAGACAAGAAAAGGGCACTCAAGACCCCGACCAAGGCAAAGGCAGCTTCATACAGGCAACCGCCGCTTCCGATACAACGAAGATCCGGCACGCGGGCGAGCAGACATCCCCCCAGGTGACCTGCGCAGTTGGACAGACCCAGAGATGGGACAGGGCGGCGGATCGGGCGTGGCAGCAGTCCCGATCCGCCGTTGTCCGTTTCAGGGGCCGGGCAGACGAATGCAGGGAGGAGCCGCAAGGCCGTGTCCGAGAGTTTCAGAGGCGAACTCAGCCAGAAGGTTGACAGCAAGGCGCGGGTTTCCATCCCGGCAGCCTTCCGCCGCGTTCTTGAAGCCGGTGATCCGTCCTGTTCCGTCCCCCCCCGCCCCAAAGTCGTGATGGTCTATGGCGACGAGCGCCGCCGCTTTGTCGAATGCTATCCGATTACCGAGATGAAGCGCGTCGAGGCACTGATCGCGCGGCTGCCCAAAGGGTCGCCCAACCGCCGTCTGCTGGAACGCAACCTGATCACCCTGTCGGCCACCGTGGAAATCGATGAAGACGGCCGCATCGTGCTGCCCCCGCGCGTGCGCGATAAGATCGGTGTCACCCCGGCCGACCTGGCCGCCGGGTTTGACGCCATCTTTGCGGGCACGCTGGAGACCTTTCAGATCTGGAAGCGTGATGTCTACGACAGCGAAATCGCGGCCCAAAGCCTGGCGGCGGTTGAAGAGCTGTCCGGCGGGCTGGACATGCTGGCGCTTCTTCCCGACCCGGAGGCGTGAGCATGGCGCAAAGCGCCGCGTCAGACGTCCGCCCGCCGCATGTCCCCGTTCTGCTGCGCCCGCTGCTGGCGGCGGTTGCCCCGGTGAGCGGTCTTTGGCTTGACGGAACCTTTGGCGCGGGCGGCTATGCGCGCGGCTTGCTTGCGGCGGGGGCAGACCGGGTGATCGGGATTGACCGCGACCCTTCGGCGCTTGACATGGCCGCCGCCTGGGCCGCCGGTTATGGCGACCGCCTGCGTCTGGTGGCAGGCACCTTTTCAGCCCTTGACAGGCTGGCGGGCGAACCGCTGGACGGCATCGTGCTGGACCTGGGCGTTTCGTCGATGCAGCTTGATCAGGCGGAACGCGGTTTTTCCTTTGCCAAGGCCGGCCCTCTGGACATGCGGATGAGCGGGCACGGCCAGAGTGCCGCCGATCTGGTCAACAGCGCGTCCGAGCAAACGCTGGCCGATATCCTGTACCACTATGGCGAGGAACGCGCCGCGCGCCGCATCGCGCGCGCCATTGTCGCTGCCCGCTCGGTCGCGCCGATCACCACCACGCTGCAGCTTTCCGGGATCGTCTCGCGCTGCCTGCCGCACCCGAAACCCGGCCAGAGCCATCCGGCAACCCGCAGCTTTCAGGCGATCCGCATTGCCGTGAATGCGGAATTCACCGAGCTTGCCGAAGGATTGAAGGCCGCAGAGCGCGCGCTGAAGCCGGGCGGCAAGCTGGCCGTTGTCACCTTTCATTCGCTGGAAGACCGGATCGTGAAGCAGTTCTTCCTGCAGCGGTCCGGGGGCAAGGGCAATGCCAACCGCCATGCCCCGGCAACCGGGGCCGACGCCCCGCGCTTTGCCCTGCTGACGCGCCGCGCCATCGTTCCGGATGATCTGGAACTGGCGGAAAATCCCCGCTCGCGGTCGGCCAGGCTGCGCGTGGCGCAACGCACCGCCGCCCCGGCCGGTCCCGGTGACCCCGACGTGCCGGGTATTCCGGCGTTTCAACAGAAAGGACGCCGGTGATGCGCCCCATTCTTTACGCGCTGTCTTTTCTGGCGGTGATGGGGCTTGCCTTCTGGGCCTATCGCGAGAATTACGCGACGCAGAAATCCCTGCGCCACGTCGAAGAACTGCAGGCCGAAATCAGCACCCTGCGCGAGGCGCTGGCCGTGCAGCGGGCCGAATGGGCCTATCTCAACCGCCCCGACCGCCTGCGCGAACTGTCAACCATCAACTTCGACCGTCTTGGCCTGTTTCCGCTGGAGCCGACCCAGTTCGGGCAGATCGGTATGGTCAGCTATCCCTTACCGCCGACCCTTGCTCCGGACGGCACGCCGGATGGCCCCGGAACCGCCGGCCAAAGCGGAACGCCGTCCGATCCCGATGCCCCGGACAGCGACAGCGCCAAGGCGGAAGGAACGATAACCCCGCAAGAGGAACAGGTACCATGATCCGCACGCCCCTGAGGCCGCTGGCCCGCATCCTGTCCGCCCGGGCGCGCGGGGAAAACCCCGACAGCATCGAGCGCGAGAATATCCGCCTGCGGCAGGAAAAGACGCGCGACCGCGACCGCGCCCGGGCAGAAGGGCGCCTTCTGCTGCTTGGGATCGCCTTTACCATGGCCTTCACCGTCATCGGCGGCCGGATGGGCCTGCTGGCGGCAACCGAACCGTCCGAGCCGCGCACTGCCGCTTCGGGGGCCCAGATCCTGGCCGGGCGGGCCGACCTGACGGATCGCAACGGGCGCATTCTGGCGACCAACCTGCTGACCCATTCGCTTTATGCCCAGCCAAAGGACATGATCGACCCCGCACGGGTTGCCGGGGAACTGGCGCGCATCTTTCCGGATCTGGATGCAAAGCTGCTGCTGGCCCGGTTTACCGACGGGCGCAGCTTCATGTGGGTCCGCAGGAAACTGAGCCCCGAGCAGATGCAGGCCGTGCACGACATCGGCGACCCCGGCCTTCTGTTCGGGCCGCGCGAGATGCGCCTTTACCCCAACGGCCGCCTTGCCGCCCATGTGCTGGGCGGGGCCAGCTTTGGCACCGAGGGCGTGCATTCGGCGGAAGTGATCGGCACGGCAGGCATCGAGAAGTATCTGGACGCGCAGTTGCGCGACCCCGCGCTGGAAGGCAAGCCAGTGGCGCTGTCGCTGGACCTGACGGTTCAGGCGACAACGCAGGAAGTGCTGGAAGCCGGCATGAAGATGATGAACGCCAAAGGCGCGGCGGCCATCCTGCTGGATGTGCACACGGGTGAAATCCTGTCGCTGGTATCGCTGCCGGACTTCGATCCCAATGACCGCCCCCAGGCGCTGCTGAAGGGCGATCCCGCCGACAGCCCGCTTTTCAACCGGGCTGTGCAGGGTGTTTATGAACTCGGGTCGACCTTCAAGATCTTTGCCGCCGCGCAGGCCCTTGACCTTGGGCTGCTGGAATCTTCGTCGATGGTGGATGCCAATGCGCCGATGGTCTGGGGCAAGCACAGGATCAAGGAGTTTGAAAACCGCAACTACGGCCCGCTGTTGTCGGTGCGCGATGTCATCGTGAAATCGTCGAATGTGGGGGTTGCGAATATCGCCCTGATGATCGGGGCGGCGCGTCAGCAGGACTTCCTCAAATCGCTGGGCTTTTTCGGGCCGACCCAGGTCGAGCTGGTGGAAGCGGCCGGGGCAAAGCCGCTGATCCCGAAACGCTGGACGGACATCGTTACCATAACCGCATCCTACGGGCATGGCATGTCGGCCAGTCCGATGCACCTGGCGGCGGCCTATGCCACCATCGCCAATGGCGGCAAGGCCGTTCGGCCGACGCTGCTGCGGGTGGACAGGCCGCAGGACAACCCCCGCGTCATGTCGAACGACACCGCCGTGAAGGCCATCGACATGCTGCGCGGTGTCGTGACCGAAGGCACGGCAAGCCTGGGCGACGTCGAAGGCTATCAGGTGGCCGGCAAGACCGGAACCGCAGACAAGCCCAAGGCGACGGGCGGCTATTACCACGACAAGGTCATCAACACCTTTGCCAGCCTGTTCCCGGCGGGCGATCCGAAATACGTTCTGATCGTGACCCTGGACGAACCGGTTGAAACCACGGGGCCGGTCCCGCGCCGTACCGCCGGGTGGACGGCCGTGCCGGTTGCCGCCGAAATCACCCGGCGCGTGGCCCCCTTGCTGGGGATAAGGCCCATCATTGAACCCGCCGCCGCCGATGCGGTAACACTGATCCGGAACTGAACCGCAGCACAGGGCAGGGCAGGGCAGATGGCAGATCGGACGGCATCCCTTGCGGCGCTGGGCCTGACCGCAAAGGGCGGGCGCGAGGCGCGCATCACCGGGCTTGCCGTTGACAGCCGTGCCGTTCAAAGCGGCTTCCTGTTCGCGGCGCTTCCGGGTACGGCGGCCCACGGGGCGCAGTTCGTGCCGCAGGCGCTGCGCCAGGGTGCCACCGCCATTCTGACCGATCCCGAAGGCGCGCGTCTGGCGCAGGCGGCGCTGGCGGGATCGGACGCGGTGCTGGTCATTGCCGAGGATGCGCGGGCGGCCCTTGCCTGGGCGGCGGCCCTTTGGTTCCGCGACCAGCCCAGGACGGTGGTGGCCGTCACCGGCACCAATGGCAAGACGTCTGTCGCAACCTTTACCCGGCAGATCTGGACGGCGCTGGGCCATGCCGCGATCAACATCGGCACGACCGGGGTCGAAGGGGCCTGGGATGCGCCGTCGGGCCATACCACGCCCGAACCCGTCACGCTGCACCGCCTGCTGGCGCAGGCCACCCATGCCGGGGTGACCCATGCGGCGATGGAAGCCTCCAGCCACGGGCTGGACCAGCGTCGGCTGGACGGGGTGCGCCTGACCGCCGCCGCCTTTACCAATTTCACCCAGGACCACCTTGATTACCACGGCACATTCGAGGCCTATTTCAGCGCCAAGGCCGGGCTCTTCGACCGGGTCCTGGCCGAAGACGGCGTGGCCGTGATCAACCTCGATGATCCGCGCGGGGCGGATATGGCCGAAATTGCCGCCGACCGCGGCCAGGCGATTCTGCGCGTCGGCCATGCACCCGAGTGCGACCTGCGCATCATCGGCCAGCGCTTTGATGCCACGGGGCAGGATCTGCGCCTGCGCTGGCAGGGTGCCACGCATCAGGTGCGGCTGAACCTGATCGGCGGATTTCAGGCGGAAAACGTGACGCTTGCGGCGGGGCTTGCCATTGCGGCGGGTGACGCCCCCGATGCGGTCTTTGCCGTGCTGCCCGGTCTGACCACGGTGCGCGGGCGGATGCAACTGGTCGGTACGCGGCGCAACGGTGCCTCGGTCTTTGTCGATTACGCCCATACGCCGGATGCCGTTGCAACCGCGCTGAAGGCGCTGCGCCCCCATGTGATGGGGCGGATCGTGATCGTGTTCGGCGCGGGGGGCGACCGTGACCGGGGCAAGCGCCCGCTGATGGGTCGCGCCGCCGCCGAACATGCCGATGTGCTGTTTGTAACCGATGACAACCCGCGCGGCGAAGACCCGGCCAGCATCCGTGCGGCCATTCTTGCCGCCTGCCCGGAGGCGAACGAGGTGGGCGACCGGGCCGAGGCCATTCTGCGCGGGGTCGATGCGCTGGGGCCGGGGGATGCGCTGCTGATCGCGGGCAAGGGGCATGAGACGGGGCAGACCATTGCAGGCCAGGTCTATCCCTTCGATGATGCCGAACAGGCCAGCGTTGCCGTGGCGGCACTGGATGGTCTGATATGACCGTGCTTTGGACCAGTGCCGACGCGGCCGCGGCAACCGGCGGCACCAATACCGCCGACTGGCAGGCAACCGGGGTATCGATCGACTCGCGCAGCCTGCAGCCGGGTGATCTTTTCGTGGCGCTGAAGGATCTGCGCGACGGGCATGATTTTGTCGCCCCGGCGCTGGCCGGGGGGGCTGCCGCCGCGCTGGTCACGCACCGGCCCGCCGGCGTGGCGGCGGATGCACCGCTGCTGATTGTGCCGGATGTCATGGCGGCGCTGACGGCGCTGGCGGCGGCGGCCCGCGCCCGCACCAGGGCGCGCATGGTCGGGGTGACCGGATCGGTCGGCAAGACATCGACCAAGGACATGCTGCGCACCGTGCTGGGCGGACAGGGGCGCACCCATGCGGCCGAAGCCAGCTACAACAATCACTGGGGCGTGCCCTTGACGCTGGCCCGGATGCCTTCGCAGACAGAGTTTGCCGTGATCGAGATCGGAATGAACCACCCCGGCGAGATTGCGCCGCTGGCCCGGCTGGCCCGGCTGGACGTGGCCATCATCACCCTTGTTGCCCCCGCCCATCTGGAAGCCTTCGACAGCGTCGAGGGGATTGCCCATGAAAAGGCATCGATCATCGACGGCCTTCTGCCCGGGGGCACCGCAATTGTGAATGCCGATATCGCAACCACGCCGATACTGTTGGCCAAGGCTGCCGATGCGGGGGTGAAATGCGTCACCTTCGGGCAATCCGACCGCGCCGATTACAGGATCACCGACATCCGCCTGACGCCGGATACCACTGTGGTCAAGGCAACGGCGCGTGGAAATCCCATTCTGTTCAAGGTGATGACACCGGGCCGGCATTTTGCGCCCAACGCGCTGGCGGTGCTGGCGGCTGCGGATGCGCTTGGGCTGGACCCGACCATCGCGGCCTGCGACATCGGGCGCTGGATACCGCCGGCGGGGCGGGGCACGCGCGAAAAGATCGTCATGGACAGGGTTGAGGACCAGTCCTTCGAACTGATCGACGATGCCTTCAATGCCAACCCCGCCTCGGTGGCGGCCGGCCTTGATCTGCTGGCGGTGATCGCGCCCACTGACGGTGTGGGCCGCGTCGGTCCGGGCCGCCGGATTGCGGTTCTGGGCGACATGCTGGAACTTGGACCGACCGAGCACGAACTGCATGCGGCGATCGCGCAGCATCCCCGGCTGGCAGAGATCGACACGATCCACTGCGTCGGCCCGCGGATGCGCGCCCTGCACGCCGCGCTGCCGCTGCGCAAGCGGGGGCTTTGGGTGGCAACGGCGGGCGAACTGGCCCCGCAGGCACGCCATCTGGTCGATGCCGGGGATATCGTGCTGGTCAAGGGGTCGAAGGGAACAAAGGTGTCGCTGGTGGTTGACGCCCTGCGCAAGCTGGGGCAGGCGGTTGCCCAGGGTCATGAAGGAACCGACTGAATGCTGTTTTGGCTTACCCAGTTTTCGGACGGGGGCGATGTTTTCAACCTCTTTCGTTACATCACCTTCCGTGCAGGTGGGGCTTTCTTTACCGCGCTGATCTTCGGCTTTCTGTTCGGCCGCCCGCTGATCGACCTGCTGCGCCGGCGGCAGGGCAAGGGCCAGCCCATCCGCGAAGACGGCCCCGAGGGACATGTCGTCAAGGCGGGCACCCCGACAATGGGCGGGCTGCTCATCCTGTCGGCGCTGACCTTTTCGACCGTGCTCTGGGCGCGGCTGGACAACCCCTATGTCTGGATCGTGCTGTTTGTGACGCTGGCCTTCGGCCTGATCGGCTTTGCCGATGATTTCGCCAAGGTGACGAAACAGAACACCAAGGGCGTCTCAAGCCGCGTGCGCATCCTGCTGGGGCTGCTGATCGCGGGGCTGGCGGCCTTTGCGGCTTCCAACTTTCATCCGGCGGAACTGACCGGCCAGCTTGCGCTGCCCTTTGTCAAGGATGTGCTGCTGAACCTTGGCATCATCTTTGTGCCCTTCGGCATGATCGTCATCGTCGGTGCCGCCAATGCGGTGAACCTGACCGACGGGCTGGACGGGCTGGCGATCATGCCCGTGATGATCGCGGCAGGGGCCCTGGGGGTGATTTCCTATGTTGTCGGAAACTTCAACTTCACGACTTATCTGGGCGTGCATTTCGTACCCGGCACCGGCGAAATCCTGATCTTCTGTTCGGCGTTGATCGGCGGGGGCCTGGGATTCCTGTGGTACAACGCGCCGCCGGCGGCCGTTTTCATGGGCGACACCGGCAGTCTGGCCCTGGGCGGCGCTCTGGGCGCGATCGCCGTCTGCACCAAGCACGAGATCGTTCTGGCCATCGTCGGCGGTCTTTTCGTGGTCGAGGCGCTTTCCGTCATCATCCAGGTGCTTTACTACAAGCGCACCGGAAGGCGCGTTTTCCTGATGGCGCCGATCCATCACCATTTCGAAAAGAAAGGCTGGGCCGAGCCGCAGATCGTCATCCGGTTCTGGATCATCTCGCTGATCCTGGCGCTGATCGGGCTGGCCACGCTGAAAATCCGCTGACGCGCCGCAAGGTGCGGTCCGGCAAGCGTCGGGACCGGTCGCTGTTCTTTGCGTTCCCCCGGGGCCGCACAGCACTGCATCCGCCATGAAAGGATGGGCAACATGCGCGGCCTGAGCCGCCCTTCCCGGTTGTTCCATCCCGACAGGCGAAAGACGGACCCCGGCCATGACCGCAAGGCACCTGCCCCGGTCAGCACCGGAACTGCCGCAGCGTCTGGTCCGGCGTCCGGACAGCCGCCGCAAGCCGCACCCGGGGTGCCGCGCGCCGGAACCGGGCCTGCGCCCGGTTGCCTTTGCCGCCCTGCGGGGGCCGGCAGGGTGGGTTTTGTCGATCAGCCACCGCACCTGCCGCGGGCCGGTCCCGGTCAGCGGCGGATTTCCGCCGCGTGCGTTCATCATCCGGCACCCTTGCGGCCATGGCCCGGTCATGCGCCGCCGCAATGACGGCGACCGGACCGGGCGCGCACAGGGCGTGCAGGCGCTGACATCCTGCGATGCATGGTGGCGCAGGCACCGGCAGGGTGCTGAGAAAGTGCCGTCCGGCATGCCTGGCGGGAAATTCTTGCCGGCCCGGGGAAAGGGATTGCCCCAGAGGGCGGGGCGGGCGCTGGCCGGGGGCTTTGGCCCCCGGCCGGTCCTGATCCCGGCGGGACGCTGTGGCAGGGGCGATGGCCCCTGCCATTGACGCGGTGAGTATCCCTTCGTCCTTCCGGGCGGGATCAGGAAACGCACCGCGTTTCCCCCGCCCGCGCGGGACGGTGCCCTGTAGACCGGCGGGTCCGGGAAGGACAGAGGCCAGCGCCCGACCCGGCGGGCGGGAAGCGCCCGCCGAGGGCGGGGCGGGCGCTGGCCGGGGGCTTTGGCCCCCGGCCCGTCCTGATCCCG
>JADCDI010000052.1 GCA_020251025.1 Rhodobacter sp.
GTGAAGGTCCCTTCGCCCGTCCGGGCGGGAACAGGAAACGCATCGCGTTTCCCCCGCCCGCGCGGGACAGCGCCCCGTAGAGCGGCTGGTCCCGGAGACACAGAGGCCAGCGCCCGACCCGGCGGGGGCGAAGCGCCCGCCGGGGGCGGGGCAGGCGCTGGCCGGGGGCTTTGGGCCCCCGGCCGGGCAAGGATCAGCGCGGCGCTGTGGCAGGGGCGATGGCCCCTTCCAGGATAAGCAAGGCGCGCGGGGCCGAAGACTTTCCCTCATTGCCCTCAGGCAGCCCCTGCGGCCGACCCTTTTCCAGCACCCTGTTCGAAGGGTGCTGGAAAAGCAATTCAACGGCCTGCAGGCCGGGAACATCTTGCCGGTCCGGGGAAAGGTATTGCCACCTCAGGGCGGGTCAGGAAACACAAGGCGTTTGCGCCACCGCATCAGGACCCGGACCGTGCCGACCCTGCTCTGGGCGCTGCCCGCCGCTGGCCGGACAGGGATGCGGAAGGTCGAGTGTTGGGAAACCCTCTCTCAGCCTGTCGAACCGATGCCTTTTGACCTCGCCGCCCGAACCACTGTCTCCTTCAACACACCGGGCACGACGCCAGCAAACTTCCTCAGTCGGCGCAACACGACCGTCAACGGCAAGAGGATGTGCTTTTCCTGTGGCACCGATTCCGCCACCCGCCGGGACATGCCCCTGCCGGGCGATCGGGTGACATGGGTCAACGGCAGCATTGATGAGGGTATCGGCACCATCCCGAAGGGCAATCCCGACACGTTCCGGTCCCGCATGCTTCTGGCGCAGACCATCTGCCGCACCGGATCAGCGCAGCCCGATTTCTGCCAGCGCCCGTGCCAGAGGGGCTGGCAGGGGCTCTTCCCGGGCGCGCCCCTGCGGCAGGTCGCGGGGGGCATCCTTCTGCAGCAGATAGCGCCAGCCCTGGAACGGGCGGCGCGGCGCGCCTTCGGTGCGCACCACATCGGGGTCAAGCACGATGGCACAACGGGCAATACCATCGCCGCCCAGGTGTTCCTCCAGCCCCAGGATGCGCTGGCGCGCCAGAATGACCCCCTTGAACACCCAATACAGCGATCCGCCGTTCACAACCTCTGGCGCCCGCTTCGGCCACATCCGGGTGACATGCACGGGCAGGCCCCCCGCCCACCCGGCGCGGTGGCTGTCCTGCCAGGCGATCAGGTCTTCCACCCGGTCGGCACCGACGCACAGCTTCAGCAGGTTGACATGATCGGCCACGATGAGTCCCATTGTCCCGCCCGCCAAGGGTAACGCAAGCGCGCCCGACTTCAAGTTGACCCCCCGTCCGGGCGCGCCTATCCAGTGGTGTCCGCGCCTTTACCCCGCAAGCCGAGGTTTTCGCCATGTCCCGCTTTTCCGCCCCCATCGCCGAACAGATCTGGGATATGAAGTACCGCCTGAAAGAGGCAGACGGCACGCCCCTGGACGCAACCGTTGAAGATACCTGGCGGCGCATCGCCCGTGCGCTGGCCCGGAACGAGGCAGACCCGGCCGCCTGGGAAGACCGCTTTTACGCGGCGCTGGAGGATTTCAGGTATCTGCCTGCCGGGCGGATCACCGCCGGGGCGGGCACGGGCAGGTCGGTGACACTGTTCAACTGCTTTGTCATGGGCACCATCCCCGACAGCCTGTCGGGCATTTTCCAGATGCTGAAGGAAGCCGCCCTGACCATGCAGCAGGGCGGCGGCATCGGGTATGATTTTTCCACCATCCGCCCGCGCGGGGCCGAGGTAAAGGGCGTGGCCGCCGATGCCTCTGGCCCCCTGTCGTTCATGGATGTGTGGGATGCGATGTGCCGCACCATCATGTCGGCGGGCAGCCGCCGCGGGGCGATGATGGCCACCCTGCGCTGCGACCACCCCGATATCGAAGCCTTCATCGACGCCAAGAAAGACCCCGCACGCCTGCGGATGTTCAACCTTTCGGTCCTGGTCACCGATCCCTTCATGGCCGCGGTCAAGGCCGATGGTCCGTGGGATCTGGTTTTCGGCGGGCGGGTCTACAGGACGCTGCAGGCGCGTGATCTGTGGAACCGCATCATGCAGTCCACCTATCAGGTGGCAGAGCCGGGCGTGATATTCATCGACCGGATCAACCAGTTGAACAACCTGGCATATTGCGAAACCATCGCCGCCACGAATCCCTGCGGTGAACAGCCGCTGCCACCCTATGGGGCCTGCCTGCTGGGTTCGGTCAACCTGGCGCGGCTGGTGTCTGATCCTTTCGGTCCCGGGGCCGTGCTGGACCTGACGGCGCTGGATGATCTTGTGCGCGTCGCGGTGCGGATGATGGACAATGTCATCGACGTCTCGCGCTTTCCCCTGCCCGAACAGGCGGCCGAGGCGCAGGCCAAGCGGCGCATCGGGCTGGGGGTCACCGGGCTGGCCGATGCCCTGCTGATGCTGGGCCTGCGCTATGGCTCGGAAGCGGCGGCGGCGCAGACGGAAAGCTGGATGCGCGCCATCGCCCGCTCCGCCTATCTGGCCTCGGTCGATCTGGCACGCGAAAAGGGGGCCTTTCCGCTGTTTGACGCGCAGAAATATCTTGCCTCGGGGTCGCTGACCCGGATGGACGAGGATGTGCGCGCGGCGATCCGCCAGCACGGCATCCGCAACGCGCTGCTGACCTCTGTCGCGCCCACCGGCACGATCAGCCTTTATGCGGGCAATGTCTCGTCCGGGATCGAACCCGTCTTTGCCTATGCCTATACCCGCAAGGTCCTGCAAAAGGACGGCAGCCGCACCGAGGAAGAGGTGGTCGATTACGCCGTGCAGATGTGGCGCGGGAAGTTCGGCGATGCGCCCTTGCCCGACTGGTTCGTGAATGCCCAGACCCTGCCGCCGCTGGACCATGTACGGATGCAGGCGGCGGCGCAGAAATGGATCGACAGTTCCATCTCCAAGACCATCAACTGTCCCGGGGACATCAGCTTTGACGCCTTCAAGGATGTCTACATGGCCGCCTGGGACCAGGGCTGCAAAGGCTGCACGACCTACCGGCCGAACGACGTGACCGGGTCGGTGCTGACCGTCAGCGAGACGCAGACCGCCCCCGTCGCATCGCAGCCGGTGACGGGGGGCGAGGTGGTGTACCTGTCAGACCCGCTGGACCGGCCCGCCGCGCTGGAGGGCCAGACCTACAAGGTCAAATGGCCGGGCTCCGAACACGCGCTTTACATCACCATCAACGATATCGTCATCGCCGGTCACCGCCGCCCGTTCGAGGTGTTCATCAACTCCAAGAACATGGAGCATTTCGCCTGGACCGTGGCCCTGACCCGGATGATCAGTGCGGTGTTCCGGCGCGGCGGGGATATTTCCTTTGTGGTCGAGGAGCTGAAAGCCGTCTTCGATCCCCGCGGCGGGGCCTGGATGGAGGGGCGCTACATCCCCTCGATCCTCGCCGCCATCGGCGGGGTGATCGAACGCCACCTGATCGAGATCGGCTTCATCGAGGGCGAGGGGCTGGGCCTGAAATCTGACCCCAAGGCGGAGGTGTTGCGGGTCGGAGAGGCCGCGCGGGGGAAGGCGTGCGAGGCCTGTGGGAGCAATGACCTGCGGATGGTGGAGGGCTGCCTGACCTGCGGGTCGTGTGGGCATTCGAAGTGTGGGTGAGTTAAGCTTGTAAGGCGATCTATCAGGTAGGGATGCTTCAATTCATGATGATCGAACAGCGCTATGTCCTGAAGGATTCTCAGGGGGGCACACTCGCCAAGATTTTTGGACCAGGCTCAGGACCCATTGCTCTTCTTGAGGCCGCTCGGCTTGCGTGATTCAATCTCCCGAACTGACGGGGGTGATCATGAGCAACCTTTTCTGGCTGACCGACGAGCAGATGGAGCGGTTGAAGCCGTTCTTTCCAAAGAGCCATGGCAAGCCGCGGGTCGATGACCGGCGCGTGCTGAGTGGCATAATCTTCATCA
>JADCDI010000053.1 GCA_020251025.1 Rhodobacter sp.
CCCCGGCCCGTCCTGATCCGAGCGCAGCACTGTGGCAGGGGCGATGGCCCCTGCCATTGAACCTGCCATTGAAGCGGTGAAGGTACTGTCATCAGTTCGGGCGGGAACAGGAAACGCATCGCGTTTCCCCCGCCCGCGCGGGACGGTCCCCTGTAGACCAGCAAGTCCGGGAGAAGCAAGGGCGATGGCCCGTGCCGGGATGCGCAAGGCGCGCGCAGGCGCAAGAGGGTCCCGCTTTCCGGTCAGGCCGCCCCGGCGGCCGGCACTTCTCAGCACCCTGATAAAGATGACCCGCCGGCCCCTGCCCGGCCGACACGTGGCAGGGCTGCGCAGAATCGGACTTGACCGGCCTTGTCGTTCCGGCCCTAAATCAGGGGTAATCCGCCGGGCGACCCCGGCGGCAGCCGAACACATCAACCGGGAGGGTTCGATGACCTACATGAAATCACTGCTTGGTGCAGCGGCAACGCTTGCCCTGACGGCCGGCATATCCCTGGCCGACCCCGCGATCATCTTTGACCTTGGCGGCAAATTTGACAAATCCTTCAACGAGGCGGCCTTCAACGGTGCTCAGAAATGGGCCGCCGAAACCGGTGGCACGTTCAAGGAACTGGAAATGCAGTCCGAAGCGCAGCGCGAACAGGCCCTGCGCCGCCTGGCAGAATCGGGTGCCAACCCCATCGTCATGACCGGCTTTGCCTTTGGCGATGTGCTGAACCAGGTCGCCCCCGACTATCCCGATACCCGGTTCGCCATTGTCGATATGGTTGTCGACCAGCCGAACGTGAAATCCGTCGTCTTCACCGAACAGGAAGGCTCTTACCTTGTGGGGATGCTGGCTGCCATGGCCTCCAAGACCGGGACGGTGGGCTTCATCGGCGGGATGGATATTCCGCTGATCCGCCGCTTCGGCTGCGGCTATGCCCAGGGCGTCAAGGCGGTGAACCCCGATGCCAGGATCATCCAGAACATGACCGGCACCACCCCGGCCGCCTGGAATGACCCGGTCAAGGGCGCGGAGCTGACCGCCGCCCAGATCAGCCAGGGCGCGGATGTGATCTTTGCCGCAGCCGGCGGCACCGGCGTTGGCGTTCTGCAGGCCGCAGCCGACGGGGGCATCCTGTCGATCGGCGTCGACAGCAACCAGAACCACCTGCACCCCGGCAAGGTGCTGACCTCGATGCTCAAGCGCGTGGACAACGCGGTCTATGAGGCGTTCAAGGAGGGTGAAAACCTGACCGCAGGCGTCTCGGTCATGGACCTGAAGGCAGATGGCGTCGGCTATGCGCTGGATGAAAACAACGCGGCCCTGCTGACGCAGGACATGCAGGACGCTGTCAATGCCGCTGCCGACAAGATCAAGTCCGGCGAAATCATCGTGCATGACTTCATGTCGGACAACACCTGCCCGGTCGAATAAGGGTCTGTGATGACCGGCGACATCCCTTCGGGGCGGCAGGCAACTGCCGCCCCCTTGGCACCCGCGATTGAACTGCGCGGCATTTCCAAGGCCTTCGGAACGGTGCAGGCCAACAAGGACATCTCCATTCTGGTGCGCCCCGGCACCATCCACGGCATCATCGGCGAAAACGGCGCCGGAAAGTCGACGCTTATGTCGATCCTTTACGGGTTCTACAAGGCCGACTCGGGGCAGATATTCATCAACGGCACACCCACCCAGGTTCCCGACAGCCAGAGCGCGATCCGCGCCGGCATCGGCATGGTGTTCCAGCATTTCAAGCTGGTGCAGAATTTCACCGTCCTTGAAAACGTCGTGCTGGGTGCCGAAGATGGCCGCCTGTTGCGCCCCTCGCTGGCCAAGGCCCGCCGCGTGCTGGAAGACCTCAGCCGCGAGTACGAGCTTGACGTCGATCCCGATGCGCTGATCGAGGATCTTTCGGTCGGGCTTCAGCAGCGGGTTGAAATCCTCAAGGCCCTGTACCGGCAGGCAGAAATTCTGATCCTGGATGAACCGACGGGCGTGCTTACACCGGATGAGGCCGACCATCTGTTCCGCATCCTGGCCGGGCTGCGCGAACAGGGCAAGACGGTGATCCTGATCACCCACAAGCTGCGCGAGATCATGCGCATCACCGATACCGTCAGCGTCATGCGGCGCGGCGAAATGGTGGCAACCGTCCAGACATCCGGCACCAGCCCCGAACAGCTTGCCGAGCTTATGGTGGGCCGCAAGGTTCTGCTGCACGTCGAAAAGCGTCCCGCCACCCCGGGCAAGACCGTGCTGGAGGTGGAAGACCTGCGGGTGAAGGATGAGGACGGCATCGAACGGCTCAAGGGTATCAGCTTTTCCATCCGGGCGGGTGAAATCCTGGGGATCGCGGGCGTCGCCGGCAACGGCCAGTCGGAACTGCTGGAAGTGTTGGGCGGCATCGCCGGCGGCACCGGCCGCTTGCGCCTGAACGGACAGGTGCTGGACCTGACGGGGCGGCATTCCGACGGGCAGTCGCGGCGGCGTCTGGGCATAGCCCATGTGCCCGAAGACCGCCAGCGTCTGGGCCTGATCATGGATTTCACCGCCTGGGAAAACATGGCCTTCGGCTATCACAATGCACCGGAATACCAGAAGAACGCCCTGTTCATGGACAATGACGCCTTGCGCGCCGACACTGCCCGCAAGATGGAACGCTTTGACGTGCGCCCGCCGATCCCGAGCCTTGTCGCGAAAAGCTTCAGCGGCGGAAACCAGCAAAAGATCGTCGTCGCGCGCGAGATCGAACGCAACCCCGACCTGCTTCTGGTCGGTCAGCCGACCCGCGGCGTCGATATCGGTGCGATCGAATTCATCCACAAGCAGATCCTGGCGCTGCGCGATGCGGGCAAGGCGATTCTTCTGGTCAGCGTGGAACTGGATGAAATCATGAGCCTGTCCGACCGGATCGTGGTGATGTTCGACGGGCGCATCATGGGCGAACGCGATCCGTCCGCGACGAACGAACGCGAGCTGGGCCTGCTTATGGCCGGGGTCGCCGGACCCGAACCGGTGAAGGGGGCGGCCTGATGGACAAGCTTCCCGGATGGGCCGACGTGGTGCTGGTGCCCCTGATCAGCCTTCTGTGCGCCGCCGTTCTGTCGGCCCTGGTCATTCTGGCCATCGGACAGGACCCGGTCGAGGCGCTGAACGTCATGGTCACGGGCGCGCTCGGTTCGCCCTACGGGTGGGGTTATACGCTTTATTACGCAACCAGTTTCATCTTCACCGGTCTTGCCGTGACCATCGCCTTTCATGCCAGCCTGTTCAACATCGGTGGCGAAGGGCAGGCGCAGCTGGGCGGCCTGGGCGTGGCGCTGGTCTGCCTGGCCCTGCCCTGGCCGCACTGGACCGTGGCCCTTCTGGCGGCAAGCCTGGGGGCGGCGCTGTTCGGCGCGGCCTGGGCGGCGATACCGGCCTATCTGCAGGCGCGGCGCGGCAGCCATATCGTGATCACGACGATCATGTTCAACTACATCGCCTCGGCGCTGATCGTCTATATGCTCGTTGATGTGCTGCGCCCTGCGGGCCAGATGGACCCGGCGACAGCGCGCTTTCCGGCCGGCACCAACCTGCCCACGCTGGACCAGATTCCCGGCTTCAGCCTGATCTTCACCAGGACAGTGCCTGCCAATGTCACCTTCCTTGTCGCCCTGGCCGCCTGCGTTCTGGTCTGGGCGCTGCTGTGGCGCACGCGCCTTGGCTATGAGATCCGCGCCTTTGGCCGGTCGGAACCGGCGGCGCGCTATGCCGGGATCAACCCCTTCCGCATCATCATGGTCACCATGCTGCTGTCGGGGGCGCTTGCCGGGCTGATGTCGATCAACAACGTGATGGGCGAAAGCGAACGCCTGGTGCAGAATTCAACCGAAGGGGCCGGGTTCATCGGCATCGCCGTGGCGCTGATGGGGCGAAACCACCCCGTCGGTGTCCTGCTGGCGGCACTTCTGTTCGGTTTTCTCTACCAGGGCGGGGCCGAGCTTGGCCTGTGGACATCGATCCCGATCGAGCTGCGCATCGTGGTGCAGGGTCTGGTGATCCTGTTCACGGGGGCGCTGGACCAGATGGTACGCATGCTGCTGGGCCGGTTGTTCCGCCTGCGCAGCCCGAAGGCCGCATGATGGATTTCGCAACCCTTATCCAGATCCTTGATTCCACCCTGCGGCTGGCAACGCCCCTGCTGCTGGCCTGTCTGGCGGGCCTCTTTTCCGAACGTGCGGGGATTTTCGACATCGGGCTGGAAGGCAAGATGCTGATGGCCGCCATGGCCTCGGGCGCGGTGGCGGCGCTGACGGGGTCGGTCTGGCTGGGGCTGGGGGCGGGGATCGCGGCCTCGCTGCTGCTGGCGGCACTTCATGGGGTTGCGTCGATCACCTTCCGGGGCAATCAGCTCATTTCGGGTGTGGCGCTGAACTTCCTTGCGTCGGGGATCACCGTCCTTGTGGCGCAGCGGCTGTTCGGCCAGGGCGGGCGCACGCCCCCGCTGGACGGTGCCGCGCGCTTCCAGCACCTGACCCTGCCCTTTGCCGATGCGGTCAGGGACGTGCCCATCCTTGGGCCGATCTATGCCGACCTGCTGTCGGGCCATACGATCCTGACCTATGTCGCGCTGCTTGCGGTTCCGGCGACGGCCTGGGTTCTTTATCGCACGCGCTTTGGCTTGCGTCTGCGGGCCGTGGGCGAGAACCCGGCGGCGGTGGATACGGCGGGGATTTCGGTGGTTTATCTGCGCTATGCCGCCGTGGCGATCACAGGCATCCTGTGCGGATTGGCGGGGGCCTATATGGCGACGGCCCTGCAGGCCGGGTTCGGGCGCGAGATGACGGCAGGGCGCGGCTACATCGCGCTTGCGGCGCTGATCTTTGCGAAATGGCGGCCCTGGGGGGCGCTGTGGGCCACGCTGCTGTTCGGCTTTTTCCAGGCGCTGGCGCTGCGCCCCGACGTTGCCGAAGGCGTGGCGGGGGTAAGGATACCGGTGTCGCTGCTGGATGCGCTGCCCTATATCCTGACGGTGCTGGTTCTGGCGGGCTTTGTCGGCAAGGCGATCCCGCCCCGCGCAGGGGGCGAGCCCTATGTCAAAGAGCGCTGAGCTTGCCGCCCTGATCCGGGCGCGCGCAGGTGCGGCACCGGTGCGTCTGGGGCTGATCCTTGGTTCGGGCCTTGGCCATCTGGCGGGTGCCGTGCAGGGCGTGGACATCGATTACGCCGACCTGCCCGGTTTTCCGCATGCCGCCGTATCGGGCCATGATCCGAAACTGGTTGTGGGCGATCTGGAAGGGGTCCGCGTTGCCGTCTTCGGCGGGCGCGCCCATTACTATGAAACCGGCAACCCGGCGGCGATGCGCCTGCCGCTGGAGGTGCTGAAGGCGCTGGGGGCCGAAGCGGTGATTGCCACCAACGCCGCCGGATCGATGCGCGCCGATATCCGGCCCGGTGATCTGATGCTTCTGTCCGATCATATCAATTTCTCGGGTCTGAACCCGCTGATCGGCGAGCCGACCGATGCCCGCTTCGTGCCGATGACGGATGCGCATGATCCTGCCCTGCGCGCCCGCCTTCGCGCTGCGGCAGATGCCGAAGGCGTGGCATTGCCCGAAGGCGTCTATGCCTGGTATTCCGGCCCCTCGTTCGAAACCCCCGCCGAAATCCGGGCGATCCGCCTTCTGGGGGGCGATGCCGTGGGCATGTCGACGGTTCCCGAGGTGATTCTGGCGCGTTTCCTTGGGCTGCGCGTGGCTGCCATTTCTTCCGTCACGAACATGGCTGCCGGCCTTGGCACCGAAAGGATCAGCCACGAACACACCAAGGCCATGGCCCCGCTGGGCGCGGTGAAGCTGGAAAAGGTCCTGCGCCGCATGCTGCGCGGGCTGGGCAGCGACCCGATCTGAGTCCCTTGTGCAAGGGTGCCGCTGTAATCCGCGCGCGGGATGCGGTTGTGGTTTGACAGTGCTGCCGCAGCGGGCCAAGGCTTTGTCTCACGCCCCTGTCCCGCATGGCCGCGATGCAAATATACCTGCCAATTGCCGAGGTTTCGGTAAACATCTTCGTCCTTCTGGGGCTGGGTGGCATTGTGGGCTTTCTGTCGGGCATGTTCGGGGTCGGCGGTGGCTTTCTGATCACGCCGCTTCTTTTCTTCATCGGCATCCCGCCGGCCATTGCGGTGGCCACCGGTGCCAACCAGGTTGTCGCCTCGTCGGTTTCGGGGGTGCTGGCGCATCTGCGGCGGCGGACGGTGGATTTCCGCATGGGGCTGGTGCTGCTGGCGGGCGGTCTTGCCGGATCGACACTGGGGATCGGTGTCTTCGCGCGGTTCAGTGCCGCAGGCCAGGTGGACCTGCTGATCCAGTTGTCCTATGTGCTGTTTCTGGGCCTGATCGGGGTCTTGATGCTGCAGGAAAGCCTGCGCGCCCTGCACCGCAGGACCCGGCCCGGGGCAAAGCTGCGCCGAAGCCATGAACACCTTCTGGTGCACCGCCTGCCGCTGAAAATGAAGTTCCGGACCTCGGGGCTGTATATCAGTGTCATTCCGCCGGTCTGTGTCGGGGCCCTCGTCGGCTTTCTGGCGGCCATCATGGGGGTGGGCGGCGGGTTCATCATGGTTCCGGCGATGATCTATGTTCTGGGCATGCCGACAAAGGTTGTGGTCGGCACATCGCTGTTCCAGATCATCTTCATCACCGGCTTCACGACGGTGATGCATGCCACCACCAGCTTTTCGGTGGACATGGCGCTGGCCCTGCTTCTGATCATCGGCGGGGTGATCGGCGCGCAGATCGGCGCGCAGGCGGGGCTGAAACTGAAGGCGGAACAGTTGCGCATCCTGCTGGCGCTTCTGGTGCTGGCGGTTGCGGCAAAGATCGCGCTTGACCTGCTTTTGCAGCCGGCGGAGCTCTATTCGCTGACCCCGATGCGCCTGCCATGATCCGGCTGTTCGCCTTCCTGATGATGATCGCGCCGGCCTTTGCGCAGGAAACGGTGGTGGCCGGTCTCAGCCAGACAAAGGTCTCCATCACCGCACAGTTCGAGGGATCGGAGATCTTGATCTATGGTGCCGTCAAGCGCAACGCGCCCGAACCGGAAGGGCCACCGCTGGAAGTGATCATCACCGCCGAAGGCCCGGCCATGCCGGTCATGGTGCGCAGCAAGGACCGCCGCTTTGGGCTGTGGGTGAACACCGGTGCCGTCCAGATCGATCAGGCCCCCAGCTTCTACGCCATCGCAACCACCGCACCGCTGGCACAGATCCTGACAGAGACCGAAGATCTGCGCCACCGCATCTCCATCCCCCGCGCCATCCGCGCCGTGGGCGTCGCCGCCGAGAATCTGGATGCCCCCAGCTTTACCGAGGCGCTGATCCGCATCCGCGCGGCATCGGGGGCTTACGGGATGCGCGAAGGTGCCGTGACCCTGTCAGAGGACACGCTTTTCCGGGCCGATGTGGCGCTGCCGGCCAACCTGACCGAGGGTGATTACCGGGTCCGCATCTTTCTGACGCGCGGCGGGGTGGTGATCGATTCGCTGGAAAGCACGATCAATGTCCGCAAAGAGGGGCTGGAACGCTGGCTTACCAATCTTGCCCGCCAGCAGCCGCTGGTCTACGGGCTGTTGTCGCTGCTGATCGCGGTTGTGGCGGGCTGGGCCGCCTCGGCCGGCTTCCGCCTGCTTCGGGCCTGACGGCTTGCCTTTTGCACCGATACTCTTGGCAGGATAAGCGAAACCTCCGCGACTGAGGCCCCCATGCATCAGGCAATCCGCCCTGCGGGACTTGCCCGGGCGTTCAAGCGATTGCCCCGGGGCTGTCCTGTCTGATCTTGAACCGGTCCGGGAAGAGTGGAAAACTTCACCCCGCGACCGGTCAATGGCAAAGGCCCGGTTCGCCGCAACATCCTGCGAACGCGTCATCCGGGCCATTGCGGCATCATGGTCAACCGGCCGCCCACACGCGGAAATCCTGGCAGTCCCATCTGGAGAAGATCATGGACAGACGTTCGCTGGCACAATACGAAAGGCTTAGCCCTTTTGAAATCAAAGACTTCCTGGCCAAGGCCGCCCTGAAGGCCGCCGATGCCCCGGCACTGACCTACATAAACGCAGGGCGTGGCAACCCGAACTGGGTCGCCACCGCAGCGCGCGAGGCCT
This sequence comes from Rhodobacter sp., assembly GCA_020251025.1. Classification (GTDB taxonomy): domain Bacteria; phylum Pseudomonadota; class Alphaproteobacteria; order Rhodobacterales; family Rhodobacteraceae; genus Aliitabrizicola. The sequence continues at coordinate 8,129 of JADCDI010000053.1, forward strand.
TCTTCACTCTGGGCCATTTCGCGCTTACCGAAAGCAGGCGTGTTATGGACCTGCCGCCGGGCATTGGCGGGATGCCGAAGGCGCCGGGAATCGCCGCGCGGGCCGAGGCCTGGCTTGCCGCCAATGCCGCCCTGCCGGGCGCATCAACACTGGCCGAAATGTTGCCTTGGGCGATCAGGCACTTCGGCTTTGACCCGGACAAGTTCGTCCACGAATTGGTCGACAGCATCATCGGTGACAACTATCCGGTGCCTGACCGGATGCTGGTTCACAACGAACAGATCGTCCGTGAATACCTTCAATGGGCGATCTGCGGTGAACCGGCCCCCGCGGGCAAGTTCAACATCTACGCGGTCGAGGGCGGCACCGCCGCGATGTGTTACATCTTCAAGACGATGAAGTCGAACCGTCTCTTGAACCCCGGCGACACAATCGCGCTGGGGGTGCCGATCTTTACCCCCTACCTTGAAATGCCGCATCTTGAGGATTACGCGCTGAACATCGTCGATATCCGCGCGACACAGGAAAACGGGTTTCAGTTCAGCGACGCGGAACTGGACAAGCTTCTTGATCCCAAGATCAAGGCGTTCTTCGTCGTCAACCCCGGCAACCCCAGTTCGATTGCCATGTCGGAGGCGGTCATCGCAAAGATCGGCGATATCCTTGTCAAGCGGCCCGACCTGATCCTTTTGACGGATGACGTCTATGGCACCTTCGTTCCGGGCTTCCGGGGTCTTCTCGGTGCATTCCCCCACAACACCATCGGGGTCTATTCCTACAGCAAGTACTTCGGCTGCACCGGCTGGCGTCTGGGCACAATCGCAGTGCATGAGGACAACATCTTCGACAAGCTGATCGCGGCTCATCCGGAAGAAACGCTGTTGGCCCTTGACCGCAGGTATTCCGCATTGTCGCTGACCCCGCGCAAGATCGGGATTATCGACAGAATCGTGGCCGACAGCCGCGACGTGGCGCTTAACCACACCGCCGGGCTTTCCCTGCCACAGCAGGTCATGATGATGCTCTTCTCTCTGTCAGAACTGATGGACGCGAAGAATGACTATCAGAAGGGCTGCATCGGCATCGTCAAGCAGCGTGTGCAGGCGACCATCGCGGGGCTGGGCATTGAGGTCGGGCCAAACGATCACTACGATTTCTACTATGGCCTGATCGACTTCGAGTACTGGATGCGGAAATACATCGGCGATGAGGTTGTGGAATGGGTCAAGAAGAACGTCCATCCGCTCGACCCGGTCTTCAAGCTGGCCGAGGATCACGGCATCGTCCTTTTGAACGGAAGCGGGTTCGACGCGCCGTCCTGGTCGGTGCGGGTGTCTTTCGCGAACCTGCCCGAGCACGTCTATGACGACATCGGCCGGGCGCTCCGCGCGGTCGCGGCAGGCTATGTCGCCGACTTCGAAGCCAGCAAAGCCAAGTGACCTGCGCAATCCGATCCGCATGGGCGGGCGCATTCTGAAGAACGCCCGGCTTGCCGGGACGGTTGCCGCCCTCCCCGCCTGCACCGGCTTTCTGGCGCAGGCCGAACCGGGCACGACCCGGATCAGCGTTCAGGTCACCGGCGGCACCTTCGCCGGTGACCAGGCCGGAAAGGGCGGCTGATGCCAAAGGCCCCCGGTCCTTGACCCGGGCGGGATTCCCCCCGGTTCGCCGCTGTGGTTCTGTTCCATCAAAACAAGGGGGCCGCTGGCGGTTGCGATCACAGGCCGGGACATGCCGGCGCGCAGGCTTCGGGCTGCGGCGGCGAAGACATCCGATGCGAAGGCGGCACGAGGACAGCCGGCAATCGCGCGGGTCCTGAAGGGCGTTGCGCGCAAAGCCGTCGCCGGGAGCTGCGGGATGGACCGGCAAAGGCTGCCGGATTGGGGTCCCCGCTGCAACGCCGAAGGGCGGCAAGGGCTGTCTGGCCGTCGCCCGGCCGGGATCAGTCGCGGCGCGGGCCCTGCCGGATCACGCCCGCGACAAACCCCTGAAGGTGTGGTTCAAGGATGAAGCGCGGGTCGGCCGACAGGGCACGCTCACCCGCATCCGGGCCTGCCTGCGCGCCAGGCGCCTGATCGTGTCCCGGCGCGTGGTGCAGCTTGCCGGCAGCAAGGCTGCCCGCGCTGCCCTTTCGGACAGCTGGCGGCGCGGGCGGCTTTGCGGGTGGTCATCGGTGATCCCGGGCAGGTTTGGGTTGCGAACGCAACCTTGATCCGGACAACCGCGATGACCGAAACGATGGTGAGCCTGAATGCCTTGCCTGAGAAGACCTCTGACACGGACATGCCGCGGCAGATGACTGGCTTTGCCGCTGAGCGGCTGATGGCGCTGGATGTCGGTGCGCTGACCGGGCCGGGTGTAGCGGGAAGGCCCCCGGGCGGGTGGTGCAGCGCAACGGCTGCCGGGAGAGGGACCGGCACAGGCGGGCGCGGTGACGGAGGAGTTGCGCATCCTGAAGCTGCGCAAAAGGAGTTGCTTTCCCGATCTTCTCGATCCGCGCCGGACGGCCGGAAGTGAGACCGCGAACGCCATCGGTCCGGCAGAGCGGGCGACCACCGGCGGCGGTCATTCGGTATGAGGCATCGAGCCGCCAAGGGGGGTCAAGGCCGATGCCGGACGATGTGCAGGGCATCCCGGCGCGGTCTACCGATGATCTGGTGAAGGCCATGGGCATGGAGGGCATTTCCAAGAGCCAGGTGTCGCGGTCATGCGGGGAAACCGGCAGGAAGGAGCAAGGGTTCCTGAACCGCCCGCCTGAAGGGTTGATCCGCATGGAAACTGTCCCCCGGACCGTTTCGCCGACTGTCTGGGGGGAAAGTCAGCGCGGTCAACGGCCTTGTGTCCGGATCGGTGCCACCTGTGTGAAAGCGCGTCAGAACACCAGGATCGTCCCGGTCGCCGCGATCATTGCCGTGGGTGTCAACGGCGATGGCCGCCGCAGGGTGCCGGGCCTGGACATCGGGGCCTCCGGGGCGGAGCCCTTCCGGACGGAGTTCTTGCGCAAGCGCACCCACCTGGGGCTGCGCGGGGTCAAGCTGGTGATCAGCGACGCGCATGAGAGGCATCAAGGCGGCGGTCCTTAAGTTGATTTGCGCAACGTGGCAGCGCTGCCGGGTCCGCTTCATGCGCAACACCCTCGCGCATGCCGGCAAAAAAAGCGGACGGCGCGTCGTATCTGCTTTCATCGCCAGAGCCTTGGCACGGGACAGGCCAGACCCCGCCCGTCTCCAGTGGCGCGGCATCGCCGGTCAGCTCGGCCCGCAGCGCCCCGAACTGGCCACGCCCATGGACACAACCGGACACGATGTGCTGCCCTGTATGGGCCTTCCGCCGCCAACCGCGCCAAATTGCACCCGACCAACCCGATCAGGCGTCCGAGGGCGGGATCAAACGCCGAACCGGCGTCGTCGGGATTTTTCCCGACAGGCAGCCCATAGCCCGACTCATCGGTGCCATCCTGATGGAGCAATCCGAAGAATGGGCCGCTCAGACTGCCCGCTGCATGACCCCTGAAACCATCACCCCGATGCGCGTCCGTCAGGAAATTGGTCCCCCGGACCAGTTTCCGCTCCTGCTCAGTCCCATCGTCATGCTGCCGCCAGTCCCCGCTGCATGAGCAGCCCGGACAAGTCCGGGATCATGGGGGCACCAGAAGCCGCACCGCGTCATGGGACATGATCCGGCATCGGAATTGTTGCACAAGACCGGCTCACCGAACTCAGGCTGGATGATTTGGACGGGCTGTGCCCGATACGATTGAACGGACGAGGATGCATGTTCTGTGTGCATCGACCAAAGAACATGAGGGTGCTTTGGTTTGACCCAGATCATCAGGTCTGCCCATCGGTCAAGAAGCACACACAGCTTCACCCCCTCGCCGGCGGCGCAACATTCCAGAACAGCCCCGGCCCTTGCTTGCCGAGGCAGAACTTCCCAGCCTTCGCATCGCGGTGCGGACCAGCCCGCGCAGGCGCGGACGGCCCGGCGTGAGCGCTGAAGTGCCGGGGATCAGCGGGGATCGTGATCCTGGCGACCCCGGGCGGGGACCGGTTGCTGCCAATATGGGTGACGAGCCGGTCCGGTTGCGCCCGAAACCCTTCCTTGCATGCCTGAGTGGCAATGTTATCAATCGTTTGATGGATAACTCAGCCACCAAAGCCCGGTTTTGACGCTTGAGCCCCTACGCCCCCACCTTCATGTCGCGCTGCATCTCGGTTGATCTGGAGGTCGATCCGAAGTCTGCACGGCTTTTTGCCTTTGCGGCGATACGGGGAGAACAGGCACTGGTTCACAAAGGCGCAGCGTTGGAGCCCGCACTGGAGCGGCTGGAGGCGCTTTGTGAAGGGGCGGCGCATCTGGTGGGGCACAACATCCTGCGCCATGACCTTCCGCATCTGGTGGCGAACCGGGCTCGGCTGGCCGTGCTGGGGGCGGCGCCCATTGATACGCTCTGGCTGAACCCCTTGGCCTTTCCGCGCAATCCTTACCACCATCTGGTCAAGCACTATCAGGACGGGCGCCTGCAGGTCGGGCATGTGAATGACCCCGAACAGGACGCGCGGCTGGCGCTGCAGGTGCTGGACGATCAGATCGCGGCCTTCGCCCGGCTGGGGCAGGAGGCGCCGGATGCCCTGCTTGCCTATCACCATCTGACGACGAGGGGCGAGACCTCGGCCGGGTTCGATGGGTTGTTCCAAGCCCTGCGTGGTCCCGCGCCGGGTGAAGCTGCGGCCCATGCCGCTATCCGTCGCCTGCTGGACGGCCGCGCCTGCAATCATCGGCTGGATCAGACGCTGGGCCGCCTGTCCGATCCGCGCAACGGCTGGCCGATGGCCTATGCCTTGTCGTGGATCTCGGTCGCGGGCGGGGATTCGGTCATGCCGCCCTGGGTGCGGATGCAGTTTCCGCAGGCGGGGCGGATCGTGCGGCATCTGCGCGACACCAATTGCGGCGATCCGGGTTGTGCCTGGTGCGCCCGGAAGAACAACCCGAATGCCGCGTTGGAGCGCTGGTTCGGCTTTCCGTCCTTCCGCCCCCAGCCGGTCGATGACATGGGCCGCCCCTTGCAGGAACGTATCGTTGCCGAGGCGATGGGGGGCAAATCGGTGCTGGGCATCCTGCCCACAGGTACGGGCAAATCGGTTTGCTACCAGATCCCGGCACTGTCGCGGTTCGACAAGACCGGGGCACTGACGGTGGTGATCTCGCCGCTGGTCGCGCTGATGGCCGATCAGGTGCAGGGGCTGGCGCGCGCGGGGATATCGGCGGCGGTCACGGTGAACGGCTTGCTGTCGCTGCCGGAACGTCATGACGCGCTGGAAAAGGTGCGGATGGGCGATGCGGCGATGCTGCTGATCTCTCCCGAACAATTGCGCTCGCCGGGGGTCCGTACGGTCCTGCAACAGCGAGAGGTCGGGCTGTGGGTCTTGGACGAGGCGCATTGCATCAGCAAATGGGGCCACGATTTCCGGCCCGACTACCGCTATGTCAGCCGCTTCATCAAGGAATTCTCGGGCGATAGCCCAGCGCCCGTGCTGTGCCTGACTGCCACGGCCAAGCCGGAAGTGGTGCGTGATATCCGTGACCATTTCCAGACCCGCCTGGGCGTGGACCTGATGCTGCTGGACGGGGGCGCGGTGCGCACCAACCTGTCCTTCGCGGTTCTGCCCACGCAGAAGGCGACCAAACTGACTGACATCCTCTCGGCAATCGAGGCGAACCTGCCGCCCGAAGGCGCATCCGGTGCCGTGGTCTATTGCGCCACGCGCGGGATGACGGAGAAGGTGGCGGAGTTCCTGAAAGGGCAGGGGCTGGCGGCGGATTTCTTCCATGCTGGGCTGCCGCCCGACCGCAAGCGCGATGTGCAAGAGGCGTTTCGCACCGGCCAGTTGCGGGTGATCGCCGCGACGAATGCCTTTGGCATGGGCATCGACAAGCCCGATATCCGGCTGGTCGTGCATGGCGATATTCCGGGGTCGTTGGAAAACTACCTGCAAGAGGCAGGCCGCGCGGGTCGGGATCGCGGCCCGGCCAACTGCGTGCTGCTGTTCAGCCCCGAGGATGTGGAGCGGCAATTCTCGCTCTCAGCCCGGTCACGTCTGGCACGGCATGAGATTGGCGCGATCCTGAAGGCGCTGCGGCGGATGGAAAAACACAAGTCGGGCGAGGTGGTGGCCACGCCGGGCGAGATCGTGCGCGAAGAGAAGGATCAGGAGTTCGAGCGCGACAAGACCACCGACGACACCCGCGTGAAAACCGCTCTAGCCTGGCTGGAGGAAGCGACGCTGCTTTCCCGCGAGGAGAACCGGGTGCAGGTGTTCCCGTCATCGCTGCGCATCCGGTCGGCGGATGAGGCGGCTGCGATCCTGGAAAAGGCGCAGATCACCGGTGTCAGGCGCACCCAACTGATGGACCTTGTGCGTCATGTGATGAATGCGCCTGTCGATGCCGGGGTTTCGACCGATGATCTGACTGGCGCTTGTGGATTATCGGGGCGCGAGTTGCACCGGGCCTTTGCTGATCTTGAGGCGCTGGGCATTGCCAGCAACGACACGGGCATCACGGTCTATGTTCATCTGGGGGTCGAGGATGCCTCGGCCCGCCGTCTGGATCACTCAGGCAGGATGGAGGCTGACCTGATTGCCCTGATGCAAGAGGCGGTGCCGGACGCCGAAGGGGCCGAGGCGCAGCCGTTGAACCTGACCGAGACGTGTCAGGCCTTGCGGGACAAGGGCCATGCCCAAGTGCGCCCCGATCTGGTGGAAACGGCCTTGCGCGGCATGGCACAGGATGGGCGCGATCAGGATGGCGGGCGGGGGAACCTGACGCTGCGCAAGGTCAGCCGCAACACGATCTTCGTGCGGCTGGAGCGGTCGTGGCCCGTGGTCGCCCGCACCGCCGATCTGCGGCGGCAGGGGGCGCAGGCGTTACTGACCCATCTGACGGGTAAGGTCGCCAAGGGCACGCGCGGCAAGGACATTCAGGTGGAAACCACCCTTGGCGCGATGCTGGATGCGCTGAACGGCGACGCGCTTCTCAGGGCCGAGGTCAAGGACATGACCCGCCTGATGCACCGCGCGCTTTTGTGGCTCCACGAACAGCAGGTCGCCACCCTGGGCCGGGGCCTGACGGTGTTCCGCCCGGCGATTACGGTGCATCTGAACCCAAAGGGCGGGTCCTTCACCGTGCAGCACTTCGCGCCGCTGGAAGAGCATTACGGCGAGACAACGATCCAGACCCATGTGATGGCCACCTATGCCGAAAAGGGGCTGGAGGCGATGGATCAGGCCCAGCGCCTGGCCGAAGATTATTTTGTGCTGGACCGTGACGCCTTCCTGCAACGCTGGCTGCCGGGGCGTGGCACGGAAATCCGGCGGCAGACAACCGGCACCTCATGGCGGATAATCGTCGATGCGCTCGACAACCCCGCCCAGGCCGAGATCGTCCGCGATGACCGCGAACAGACCAACGTGCTGGTGCTGGCCGGGCCGGGGTCGGGCAAGACGCGGGTGCTGGTGCACCGCATCGCTTACCTCATCCGCGTGAAGCGTGAAGACCCGCGCGGCTTTCTGGTGTTGACCTACAACCGCCATGCCGCAGCCGAGATCCGCGAACGCCTTCGCCGCCTGATCGGGGATGATGCGGCGGGGGTCACGGTCTCCACTTGCCACGCGCTGGCAATGCGGCTGATGGGGGCAAGCTTTGCAGGTGACACGCAAGCCCCCCGCGACTTTGACGGCATCGTGATGCAGGCGGTGGCCCTGCTGCGCGGGGATGGTCTGGCCAAGGCAGAGGCCGAGGCGCTGCGCGAGACGCTGATCCAGGGCTACCGCTGGCTCTTGGTGGACGAGTATCAGGACATCGGCCCCGAGGAATACGCCCTGATCGGTGCCGTGGCGGGACGGTCGCTGGAAGATGACCTGCGCATCAGCCTCTTTGCCGTAGGCGATGACGATCAGAACATCTACGCCTTCGCCGGGGCCAGCATCAACTTCATTCGCCGGTTCGAGGCCGATTATGCTGCGAAACCTGTCTGGCTGACGGAAAACTACCGCTCCACCGCCCATATCATTGCGGCGGCAAACGCCGTGATTGGTCCTGCGGCTCAGCGCATGAAGGCGGGCCATGACATCACGGTGAACCGCGCCCGCGCCAAAACGATGCCGGGGGGCGACTGGGCGGCGCTGGACCCTGTGGCGCAAGGGCGGGTCAGCCTGCTGGACGCGGGCGGTGATACCGCGCAGGCGGTGGCTGCACTGGACGAACTGCGGCGCCTGTCCCGGCTCGACCCCGATTGGTCTTGGCGCCGCTGCGCCGTGATTGCCCGCGACTGGCGGCGGCTTGAACCTGTTCGCGGCTATGCCGAAAGCTTGGGTATTCCCATCGACATGGCGAATGAGAAGCCGCTCAATCTCTGGCGCATGCGCGAGATGCAGGGCTTCATCCGTGCCCTGCTGGCGGATCGGACGCGGCTGCTGACGATCCCTGATCTGGTCGCGATCCTGAACGCGCAGCCGCAATCCCGCTGGACCGACCTGATCGGCGAAGGCATTGGAACCCTCGCACGGGAACTGGTGGAAAAGGCCGCCCCGGTGCCCGACATCGTGCAATGGTTCGGCGAATGGGCGCGGGATGTGCGGGGCGAACAGCGGGGGCTGCTACTGATGACCGCCCATCGCGCCAAGGGGCTGGAGTTCGATCATGTCGCGATCCTGAACGGCGGCTGGGATCGCCCCTCGCGCGGCGAGGATGCCGACGCCCCACGCCGCCTGTTTTATGTCGCCATGACGCGGGCGCGGTCCACCCTGACCGTGCTGACAGACGGACCGCACGCCTTCGTGCAGCCCGGTGACGCTGTCCTTTCCCGCCACGTCACCCGGGACACCGCCGCCCTGCCACGCGCCCGCCTGCGCTATCTGCCGCCCGACCCGAAGCTGGTGGACCTGTCCTTCGCCGGGCGATGTCGCGAAGGTGATCCCGCGTTGAAGGCCATCGCCGCCGCCCGCCCTGGCGACGCTGTTTACCTGATCCGCGACGGCGACCGCTGGTGGATCGACAACGCCCGGGGTCAAACGCTTGCCCGCCTCTCGCGCGCCTTCGTCCCGCCCGAAGGCACCGCCTTCCTGCGCGGCGAGGTCGCCGCCATCCTGAACTGGCGGCGCAAGGATGGGGACGAGGAGTATCACCACCTGCTCCGCCGCGACGCGTGGGAAGTGGTTCTGCCCGAACTGGTATTCGAGAGTCCTCCGTGACCCGACTTCCCGGTGCCCTGTCACCCCGCACGGCAGGGGAACGGCTTGAAGGTTACTGAGCAGTTCCTGTGTTGAGGGCTTTGCGGCAGCCGTGGCCCAGGCTGCGGCTTTCCGGCGGACCTTGAGGCTGTGCTTTCCGCCCGCAGGTCGGATGAGGTTCATGGCCATGTGTTTGATTTTGGGAATTTTTCCCGGCCCGCTGTCAGTGCGCGGACGCATCGTGCCGTCGTGGAAGACCGCGTCGAGCACCCGGTGCAGGCGGTTCCCGATCCCCCCAGTGGGCGCAGAAGGCGCGGGCGAAAAGGGGGGGGCATCAAGGGGAAGGGAGGAGAGGATGAAGCGGCGCCCGATGGTGGTCTTGCCGCCGCGTTCGACCTCGGCCCCGACCATGGCGATGGCCTTGAGGCCGGGGAAGCGCGGCTCTGCGGGGGCGCAGTGGTCTGCGTTCAGCGAGGCCATGTCATGTCTGACCCGGTGGCGGCGGGTCTTGGCGCGCCCATGATCGTCATCGGTGGTCTTGAAGGGAGCACGGCTGCACCGTTCGGGTGGCCGACCGGTGCGGCAGCAGAAGCTGACCGTGCCACTGGCGGCAGGCGGCATGACCGGCATCCGCCAGACCTGGGCGGGCAGCGCCGCGTCCGGCCTGACCCCGGTGAAGCTGGCGTCGATCCTGCGGGCCTGCGACCAGGGCGAGTTGCGGGCGTTCCTGATCCTGGCCGAGGAGATGGAGGAGCGGGACCCGCATTATTTCTCGGTTCTGGGCACGCGCAAGCGCGCGATCTCCGGCATCATGCCGCAGGTCGAACCGGCCAGCGACAGCGCGCGCGACGGGCAGGTCGCCGAGGCGGTGCGCGAGGAAATAGCCGAGCATCCCGGCTTTGCCGACATGGTCGAGGATCTGCTGGATGCCCTGGGCAAGGGGTTCTCCGTGGTCGAGATCGACTGGGCGCGCAGCGCCAGCCGCTGGACCCCAGCGCGCCTCGATCATCGTGACCCGCGCTTTTTCGTGTTTGACCGGCAGACGCGTGGCGAGTTGCGTTTGCCCCTTGCCGCCTTTCAGAAGAACTGGCGTGCGAAGCCGGCGCTGGCCGACTGGTGGGGCCGCAAGGCGATGGAAGACCCGCTGACCGGCGAGGTGGTGGAGGCGCAGCTTGGGTCGCCCCGGCGGCTGCGCACGATCTATGACGCCAACCTGCGCAGCGCCCGCGCGGCGGGCCAGTGGGAGCGGATCGAACGGACCAAGGGGGCCTTCCCCTATCTGGAATACACGCTGGGGGCCAGCGAGAAGCACCGCCCGCACCACGCCGACAAGGAAGGATTGATCCTGCCGGTGGACAGCCCGTTCTGGGACGAATGGATGCCGCCGAACGGCTGGGGCTGCAAATGCAAGGTCCGCCCGGTGACGCGGGCCGAGGCGGAACGGCGCGGGATCAGCGCCACGCCGGACATCCCCGACCGCAAGGTGGTGAACAAGCGCACCGGCGACGTGCAGCTGGTGCCGGTCGGGATCGACCCCGGCTGGCAGCGCAACCCCGGCAAGCTGCGCCGCCAGGGGGCAGAGGGGCTGCTGCGCGACCGGCTGGAAGGCGCACCCGAGGCGGTGGTGCGGGCGGCGGTGAAGGACGTGGCGACAAGCTGGGCGGCGGAGCGGGTGCTGAAAGGCGCTTCCCCTGCGGCGGTGCCGGTTGCGGTTCTGCCCGGCGGTCTTGCCGAAGCCGCCGGGGTCAAGGCGCGGGTGGTCCGGATGACGTCAGACTATGGCGACAAGTTCGAGGCCAGGAAACGCCGTGTGACGACTGGCACGCTGCTGATCCTGTCAGAGGCACTGCAGAAAGGGTCCATCCTGATCGAGCGGCGCGCGGGCAGGACGGATATCTACATCATGTCGGCGGGCATCGACCCGTGGGTCTTCATCCTGAAGGTGATGGCCGAAACCCAAGAGATATGGGTCAGGACGATTTATCCGCTGAAGCCCGCCAAGCGCAAATCAATCACGACGCGGCCCGGTATAGAGGTTTTCAGGGAATGACGCCCGGATGGTCGGAACCCCATCACGGCACATGACCGGCTGTCCAAATGGCTCGGGCGCACCTGTCATCTACCCCTTTGCCGGGCGAAATTCAACACCGAAGGCACATCCGGGCGACCCCGGCCCGCGCAATGGCCCGAAACAGCGCCGTTAGCAGTCTGCTGGAGAAGTGAGCCCCCGAGCCCTTTTGCGGAACATGGTTCACCTTCTGCGGGCCCTGGCGAGGGTGATGATGCCCGGGATGGACGAGGCGAGCGGGTCGCTGTTCGGCTGTGTTGACTTGGAGGAGCGCGTCTCCGCCCGGCATCCGCTGCGCAAGATCCGGTCGGTTGTGAACGAGGCGCTGGCCAGC
>JADCDI010000054.1 GCA_020251025.1 Rhodobacter sp.
CGTTCCGGGAGACACAGAGGCCAGCGCCCGACCCGGCGCGGGCGAAGCGCCCGCCGGGGGCCAAAGCCCCCGGCGGGGCAAGGCGCAGCGTAATGCTGTGGCAGCGGCGATGGTCCCTGCCAGGACAAGCAAGGCACGCGGGACGGCGGAGGTTCCCGCTTTGCGGTCAGGCAGCCCCTGCGCCCGGCACTTGTTCAGCACCCTGCCAAAGCGGGGTGACCAAGGGGGGGGCACGGGTTTGCCCAAGTTACTCCAGCTCGATCAGCAGGTCCTTGGCGTCGATCTGCGTGCCGGGGCTGACATGCAGCGCCTTGACGGTGGCGGCGCGGTCGGCGTGCAGGCCGGTTTCCATCTTCATCGCCTCGATCGTCAGCAAAAGATCGCCCGCGTTGACCTTCTGGCCCACCGCCACCGCCACGCTGGCGATGGATCCGGGCATGGGGGCACCGATATGGGCGGGGTTGCCTTCGGCGGCCTTCGGCCTGGCGGCGGTCCTGGCCTTGACCGCGCGGTTGGGCACCCGGATGACGCGGGGCTGGCCGTTGAGTTCGAAAAAGACCTTCACCTCGCCATCGTCGCTCATTTCGCCCACGGCCTGCAGGCGGATCTCCAGCGTCTTGCCGGGGTCAATTTCGGCCGTGATTTCCTCGCCCGATTGCATGCCGTAAAAGAAGGTGCGCGTCGGCAGCACGCGGACCGGCCCATAGGCACGGTGGCGGCTGCGGTAATCCATGAACACCTTGGGATACATGAGGTATCCGTTCAGGTCTTCATCATCCACCGTTTCGCCCTGGGCATCGTCTTCGTCCAGGCCAAGGTCCTTGGCCAGGCGCGCGCGGGTTGCCTGCAGATCGACCGGGGGCAGCGAGGCACCGGGGCGGGTGGTCAGCGGGCGTTCACCCTTCAGCACCTTGGCCTGAATGCCCGCAGGCCAGCCGCCATGGGGCTGGCCGAGGTTGCCCTTGAGCATGTCCACCACCGAATCGGGGAAGGCCACGTCGGTTGCGGGGTCTTCCACCTGGGCGCGACTCAGACCCTGGGCCACCATCATCAGCGCCATGTCACCCACCACCTTGGACGAGGGCGTGACCTTGACAATGTCGCCGAACATCCGGTTGGCATCGGCATAGGCCTGCGCCACCTCGTGCCAGCGGTCTTCCAGACCCAGGCTGCGGGCCTGGGCCTTGAGGTTGGTGAACTGGCCGCCGGGCATCTCGTGCAGGTAAACCTCGGACGCTGGCGCGGGAAGACCGGATTCGAAGGCGGCGTAATGGGCACGCACCGCTTCCCAGTAGTTCGAGATCCGGCGGATTTCGGCGATATCAAGACCCGTGTCGCGGTCGGTATGCCTCAGCGCCTCGACCAGAGAACCAAGACAGGGCTGCGATGTGCCGCCCGAAAAGGCATCCATCGCGGCATCCACCGCATCCACCCCGGCTTCGCAGGCGGCCAGCACCGTGGCCCCGGCAATACCGCTGGTGTCATGGGTGTGGAAGTGGATGGGCAGGCCGACCTCGTCCTTCAGCGCGCGGATCAGGATGCGGGCGGAAGCGGGCTTGAGAAGCCCCGCCATGTCCTTGAGGCCCAGCACATGCGCGCCGGCCGCCTTCAGCTCTTTGCCCATGCTGACGTAATAGCCAAGGTCATATTTCGACCGGGCGGGATCAAGCAGGTCGCCGGTATAGCAGATGGCACCTTCGCAGACCTTGTTTGCCTCGATCACCGCATCCATGGCGACGCGCATGTTTTCAACCCAGTTGAGGCTGTCGAACACCCGGAACACATCGACCCCTGATTTCGCCGCCTGTGCCACGAAAGAGCGTACGACATTGTCGGGATAGTTGGTGTAGCCGACCCCGTTCGAGGCCCGCAGCAGCATCTGTGTCATCACATTGGGCAGGGCTGCCCGCAGATCGCGAAGGCGCTGCCAGGGGCATTCCTGCAAGAAGCGGTAGGCCACGTCAAAGGTGGCACCGCCCCAGCATTCCACGCTGAAGAGACCGGGCAGGTTGGCGGCATAGCTGGGGGCCACGCGGATCATGTCGATCGACCGCATGCGGGTGGCCAGCAGCGACTGGTGGCCGTCGCGCATGGTGGTGTCGGTCAGCAGCACGCGGGTCTGCGCCGCCATCCAGTCGGCCACGGCCTGCGGGCCCCTGGTGTCCAGCAGGGTGCGGGTGCCCGGCTGCGGATCGCCCTTTGGCGCGGGGGGCCTGGGCGTGCGCAGATCGGCGGCGGGTTTTGGGCGGCCGGCGGTTTCGGGGTGCCCGTTCACGGTGATGTCGGCGATATAGGTCAGGATCTTGGTCGCGCGGTCCCGGCGCTTGCGGAACTGGAACAGATCCGGCGTTGTGTCGATGAACTTGGTGGTGTAGGTGTTGTTCAGAAAAGTGGGGTGTTTCAACAGGTTGATGACAAAGTCGATGTTCGTTGACACCCCCCGGATGCGGAATTCGCGCAAGGCCCGGTCCATGCGGGCAATGGCCAGCTCGGGTGTTTGCGCCCAGGCGGTGACCTTGACCAGAAGCGAGTCGTAATAGCGGGTGATCACCCCGCCCGCATAGGCGGTGCCGCCATCCAGACGGATACCCATGCCGGTGGCGCTGCGATAGGCGGTAAGCCGGCCGTAATCGGGGATGAAATTGTTCTGCGGGTCTTCGGTGGTGACGCGGCACTGCAAGGCATGGCCGTGCAGGCGGATATCGTCCTGGCTGGCCATGCCGGTGGCTTCGGCCAGCGTCTTGCCTTCCTCGATCAGGATCTGCGCCTGCACGATGTCGATGCCGGTCACCTGTTCGGTGACGGTATGCTCGACCTGGATGCGGGGGTTCACCTCGATGAAGTAGAACCTGTCCGTATCCATATCCATCAGGAATTCGACGGTGCCTGCGCATTCATAGCCGACATGGGCGCAGATGCGGCGGCCCAGATCGCAAACCTCGGCGCGCTGTTCGGGGGTCAGATAGGGGGCGGGGGCGCGTTCCACCACCTTCTGGTTGCGCCGCTGCACCGTGCAGTCGCGTTCAAACAGGTGATAGATGTTGCCGTGTTTGTCGCCCAGGATCTGCACCTCGACGTGCCGCGCGCGCGGGATCATCTTTTCCAGATAGCCCTCGCCATTGCCAAAGGCCGCTTCCGCCTCGCGCCGCCCTTCGCGAACCTTGTCGGCCAGCTCCTCGGGGCTGTTGATCGGGCGCATGCCGCGCCCGCCGCCGCCCCAGCTGGCCTTCAGCATCAGCGGATAGCCCACTGCGGCGGCCTGACGGCGCACCTCGTCCATGTCGTCGCCCAGCACTTCGGTGGCGGGGATGACCGGAACGCCGGCTGCAATCGCCACGCGCCGCGCGCTGGCCTTGTCGCCCAGCGCGCGCATGGTGGCCGCGGTGGGGCCGATAAAGGTGATGCCCGCCTCTTCGCAGGCATCGACGAAATCGGGGTTCTCGGACAACAGGCCATAGCCGGGGTGGATGGCGTCGGCACCCGACAGTCTGGCGACGCGGATGATCTCGGGAATGCTCAGGTAGGCCCCCACGGGCGACATCCCCTCGCCGATCCGGTAGGCCTCGTCGGCCTTGAAGCGGTGCAGGCCCAGCTTGTCTTCCTCGGCGAAGACGGCGACGGTTTTCTTGCCCATCTCGTTGGCGGCCCGCATGACGCGGATGGCGATCTCGCCCCGGTTGGCGACGAGGATCTTCTTGAAGTCGGGCATCGGCGGGTTCTCCGGCGCGGGCAGTTCAGCCTGCCACTCTAGGGGTGCTGCGATGCGGCGCAAGGACCGTGCGCAAGGCTGGCGGGGTGGAATGCGAAGGAAAGCGGCATTGTCGGGGAAGGCGGGGATGAGTTTGCTTGATGTGCGGACAGGGTCGCGCTGCACCCTATGACAGGCTTCTGAAAATGCAAGCCGGCCGGGCCGCCGGACAGAAAAATCGTTCCCCCCCCCCGGCTGAAAGCGGTTGCCCTGCCGGGCGGACCCCGGAATGCGGCGCATTTTCCCGCCCGGTCAGGGACCAAGGGCGCAAAAGGACCGGTTCCATAAGCCTCAGCAGGCCAGCGCCCGCCGGGGCGTGGCGAATGCCCTAAGCGCTTGAGGTGGGTGCCGACCGGGGGGATTGGTCCCCGGCGGGTGCGCGGCACGCGCACCGCAGGGCCGGGGCGATGGCCCCTGCCATTGAAGCGGTGGGGGTACTGTCATCAGTTCGGGCGGGAACAGGAAACGCATCGCGTTTCCCCCGCCCGCGTGGGACGGTGCCCTGTAGACCCGCAGTTCCGGGAGGCACAGAGGCCAGCGCCCGACCCGGCGGGTGCGAAGCGCCCGCCAGGGGCGGGGCGGGCGCTGGCCGGGGGCTTTGGCCC
>JADCDI010000055.1 GCA_020251025.1 Rhodobacter sp.
AACGGCGACGGTACTGTCCCCGCTTCAATGGCAGGGGCCATCGCCCCTGCCACAGCGCTGCGCCGCTATCAGGACCGGCCAGGGGCCAAAGCCCCCGGGCCATCGCCCGCCCCGCCACCGGCGGGCGCTTTGCCCCCGCCGGGCCGCGCCACCCGCAGCCGCGCACCGGTCAGGCCATCACCCCCGCCGCCTGACGCCCCCGTTCCGCCTTGAGGTTGCGGGCCAGGAGCTCCATGCAGGCCATGCGCACGGCCACGCCCATTTCCACCTGGTCCTGGATGACGCTGCGGTTGATATCGTCGGCCAATGTGCCGTCAATCTCCACACCCCGGTTCATCGGGCCGGGGTGCATGACGATGGCATCGGGCCTGGCATGGGCCAGCTTTTCGGCGTCCAGCCCGTAGCGGTGGTAGTATTCCCGTTCTGACGGGATGAAGCCGCCGTCCATCCGTTCCTTCTGCAGGCGCAGCATCATCACCACATCGCAGCCCCTCAGCCCCTCGGCCATGTCATCGAACACCTCGCAGCCGAATTCGTTCACGCCCGACGGCATCAGGGTGGCCGGGGCGATCAGGCGGATGCGGTTTTCCATCTTTCCCAGCAGCAAAAGGTTGCTGCGCGCCACCCGGCTGTGGGCGATATCGCCGCAGATCGCCACGGTCAGCCGCTGAATCCGCCCCTTGGCCCGGCGTATGGTCAGCGCATCAAGCAGGGCCTGGGTCGGGTGTTCGTGCCGCCCGTCGCCCGCGTTCAGCACCGCGCAGGTCACCTTGGACGCCAGCAGGCTGACCGCGCCCGAGGACGGGTGCCGCACCACCAGCAGATCGGGCTGCATCGCATTCAGCGTCATCGCGGTGTCGATCAGGGTTTCCCCCTTCCTCACGCTGGACTGGGCAACCGACATCGTCATCACATCCGCGCCAAGGCGCTTGCCGGCCAGTTCGAAACTGGCCTGGGTGCGGGTCGACGCCTCGAAGAACATGTTGATCTGGGTCATGCCCGCCAGCACATCGGTGCGCTTGATGGTGCGGCGGTTCAGATCGACATAACGCTCGGACAGATCAAGAACGGTGCGGATTTCTTCGGGCGCCAGGTGCTCGATCCCCAGCAGGTGACGCGCGCGGAATGTCATCGGAACCCCTCTTGTGCCGGGGCGGCCCGGCCTGACGCTTATAGAAAGCGCGCCGGGGCCGAACAAGCGGTTTACGGCAGGGGCCGGGGGGCATAGTCTTGCGGCCATGGACACCGACCTGACCTTTCGTGCGGACCTTGCGGCGCTGGCCTGGCAGATGGAGCTTGGCGCAGACGTGGCCTTGGGGGAAACGCCGGTCAACCGCTATGAAACGGTGGCGGCGGGCGCCCCGGCGGTTCCGCCCTTTGCTGTGGCGCGCCCCGCGGCGGCGGCACCCGCGGCGGCGGCCGGACCGGACAGCGCCGTTGCGGTGCGGGCAGCGACCGAGGCCGCAGCACAGGCGCACAGCCTGGAGGCGCTGCGCGGGGCCCTGGCGGCATTCGGGCATTGCGAGGTGAAGCGCGGGGCAAAATCACTGGTCTTTGCCGATGGTCTGCCCGGCGCGCAGGTGATGGTGGTGGGCGAGGCCCCGGGGCGGGACGAGGACCTTGAGGGACGTCCCTTCGTGGGCCGTGCGGGCCAGTTGCTGGACCGGATGTTCGCGGCCATCGGCCTGTCGCGCAGGGCGCAGGACCCGGCGCAGGCGCTTTACATCACAAACGTCATGGTCTGGCGCCCGCCCCAGAACCGCGACCCGACCCCGGACGAGGTGGCGATGATGCTGCCCTTCCTGCAGCGCCATATTGCCCTTGCCGGCCCCAAGGTGATTGTCGTCATGGGCAACACGCCGCTGTTGGCGCTGCTGGGGGTCAGGGGCATCACCCGCCTGCGCGGGCAATGGAACGAGGCGCTGGGAAAGCCGGTGTTGCCGATGGTCCATCCCGCCTATCTGCTGCGCAACCCTGCGGCCAAACGCGAGGCCTGGGCGGATCTGTTAAGCCTGAAGGCCCAGCTGAGGACAAGATCATGAACCGGATCGACGAGACACGAGAGTTTGTGCCGGTGCGGATTGCGGTGCTGACCGTCTCTGACACGCGGCGGCCCGAGACAGACACCTCCGGCGACACGCTGGCAGACCGGCTGACGGACGCGGGCCATATCCTGGCAGCGCGCGGGATGGAGCGGGATGACCGCGCGGCCATTGTCGCGCATCTGCGCCGCTGGTGCGCCGACCCGGCCATCGATGTGGTGCTGACCACGGGCGGCACCGGCCTGACCGGGCGCGATGTGACGGTAGAGGCGCACCGCGAGATCTATGAGAAGGAAATCGAGGCCTTCTCGACCATGTTCACCATGGTGTCGATGCAAAAGATCGGCACCTCGGCGGTGCAGTCGCGCGCCTGCGGCGGGGTGGCCCAGGGCACCTGGCTGTTCGCCCTGCCCGGATCGCCGTCTGCCTGCCGCGATGCCTGGGACGAGATCCTGCGCTGGCAGTTCGACTACCGCCACAAGCCCTGCAACTTCGTCGAGATCATGCCACGGCTGGAGGAGCACCGGCGGCGGAAGTAAGGGCAGCGTAAATCAGGTTATCGGCCAACTAGGGTGCAGACTCATTGATCGTCAAAGCCAGAACAAGACGGTTTCGGCCAGTGCGACGGCGGAGAGGAAGGTCTTCGCACATCTGTCGTAGCGGGTAGCGACGCGGCGCCAGTCCTTGAGCCTGGGCTCTGTTGCGCAAATCACCTGACGACCGAGGTACCCCTTTCCCCGGACAGACTTATCCCACGGCCTCTGTGACGGGGATGCCGAGCGCGGTGTAGCCGTTGAGGACGCCTATGC
>JADCDI010000056.1 GCA_020251025.1 Rhodobacter sp.
CCGCGCGCGACGGTCCCCTGTAGATCGGCAGGTCCGGGAGACACAGAGGCCAGCGCCCGACCCGGCGGGGGCGAAGCGCCCGCCGAGGGCGGGGCGGGCGCTGGCCGGGGGCTTTGGGCCCCCGGCGTCCTGATCCCGGCGTTGCGCTGTGGCAGGGGCGATGGCCCCCGCCATTGCAGCGTTGAGCGTCCCTTTGCCCGTCCGGGCGGGAACAGGAAACGCGACCCGCGCTTCCCCCGCCCGCGCGGAACGGTTCCCTGCAGACCCGACAGGTCCGGGCGACACAGAGGCCAGCGCCCGATCCGGCGGGGGCGAAGCGCCCGCCATGGGCGGGGCGGGCGCTGGCCGGGGGCTTTGGCCCCCGGCCGGTCCTGGTGCCAACGTGGCGCTGTGGCAGGGGCGATGGCCCCGGCGGGGACGCGCATGGCGTGCCGAGGTGCAAGACCGTCCTGCCCTTCGGTCAGGCAGCCCCTGTGCGGGCACTTTCGCGGCACCCTGCTAGAACGTGAATCCGCGCGGCAGAATCCGGTGCTCGTAAGCCTGTCGTGTCAGGTCTTCGCGGACGTCCGGATGGGCGATGGAAATCAGCGCCTGCGCCCGTTCCGGCACCGATTTGCCCTTCAGATTGACCATGCCGTATTCCGTGACCACATACATCACATCGGTGCGCGGCGTGGTGACGATGTTGCCATGGGTCAGGTGCAGGTTGATCCGGCTTTTGCGTTCGCCCCGACGCTCGTAGGTGGACGACAGGCAGATGAAGGACAGCCCCCCCTGCGAGGCATAGGCCCCGCGCACGAACTGCAGTTGCCCCCCGGTGCCGCTGATGTGCCGCAGACCGTCCGATTCGGACGCCGCCTGCCCCTGAAGGTCGATCTGCGTGGTATTGTTGATCGACACCACCCTGTCATTGGCCATGATATTGGCGGGCAGGTTCGTTTGATCGACCGGCAGGCACATGAAATCCGTGTTCCGGTGCAGGGTTGCGTAAAGCTCCTGCGACCCCAGCGCGAAGGTATAGGTCAGTTTCCCGGCATGGGTCTGCTTGCGGGCGCCATTGATCCGCCCGGCCTTGTAAAGATCGACGATGCCGTCCGTCATCATTTCGGTATGCACGCCCAGATCCCTTGCCGGACTGTTGAGCAGTTCCGCGCAGACCGCGTTCGGCATGCCGCCAATTCCGATCTGCAGGCAGGATCCGTCTTCGATGCGCGCCGCGATCAGGCGGCCCACGGCACGGTCCACATCGCTGGCGGGCGGGTTGGGCAGAACCGGTGCAGGCTGATTGTCGCCCTCGATGATGTAATCCACCTCGCTGACATGCACGGCATTGTCCGGGCCAGGACAATGGGGCAGACCGTCGGTCACTTCGACGATCACGCAGCGCGCGCGCTCGATTGCGGCGCGGTGCCACAGGTTCGAGGCGCTGAAGTTGAAAAAGCCCTCTGCATCCATCCGGCAAGTCCGCAGAACCAGAACGTCCGACGGTTCGATGAACCGGCGGTAATAATCGGGAATCTCGCCCAGATTCACGGGCAGGTAGCCCATCTGCCCGGCGTCGTGCTTGCGCCGGTCATAGCCCGAAAAATGCAGGCTCAGGCCATAAAAGCGGTTGCCTTGCGGGTCTTCTTCGAACACGGCGCGGGGCCGGGTCGACAGGCAGGTGCGGATCTTGACATCGTGCAGCCCGTCGCGCCGTGCCGCCAGGGCCCGGTCGAATTCATCGGGCTGACACAGCACGCCGCCATAGTCGATCCACATCCCGGACTGCACAAGGCCGGCCGCTTCGGCTGCTGTGATCTGACGGGCTGGATGGGCGGCACTGCGTTTGCGCATCGGCGATATCCTTGGGCACAGGGGCGGGTCTGATGCGCTGCATGATGGGCCGTTCGGCAGGGTTCGGCAACAGCGCCGCCACACCCCGTGTTTCCGCCCCCGCTACCGGCCGGTGATCCGGTCCTGCACCTGCCCGGCGCGACGCAGAAGACAAGGCGCGGTCTGTTGCCACGCACGGCTGCGGATCAGGGGCGTCGGGCAGGTCCGGTTCCTGCCGGATCGCCCGCCGCGGCACCCCGGCGGGGTGCGGCGGGGGGGGGCGCATCAGTTCCGCAGATAGCTTTCCATGCTGTCTTCCAGCGCGTCCTTCCACGGCGTGTGGTGCAGCGGGGCCATGGTTCCGGTCATGACCGACCGGTAGGCATTGTCGCGGAATGTCATGATATTCTTGATCTTGTGCTTCTTCCACTCGTAGAAGGCCGCGTTCGACCCCGGAATGTCAAAGCTGGGATAATCCGTCAGGTCGATCAGCTCCTGCACATAGGCACCCTGATAGGCGATGGCACCATAGCTGTCTTCCAGCGCGTCTTCGGCGGCTTCGCGTGCGGCGGCATCCGCCAGACGTTCCGCTTCGGTGCCGGGAATGTCCAGGCGGCCCAGGATGACATCGCGCACATACCAGGCCTGGGCATCGAACATGTTGAAGGTGTACCACTGGTCCTGCATCCCGAGGTAGAACAGTTTCGGGTTCGCCGCCCAGACGACACCCTTGTAAAGGTTCGCCGTGGCCAGACGGTTCTTCGTTTTCAGGCGCAGCCCGTCGGGCAGGAACGGGAAGTGGTGCAGGTAGCCGGTGCACAGGATGATTGCATCGACATGCGTGCTTGTGCCGTCCCTGAAGGTGGCGGTATTCCCCTCGACCTTTTCCAGCAGCGGCACTTCCTTCCAGTTCTCCGGCCAGTCATAGCCCATCGCCGCCGTACGGTGCGACACGGTCACCGACTTGCAGCCGTATTTCCAGCACTGCGATCCGATGTCTTCGGCAGAATAGGATGTGCCGACGATCAGGATGTCCCTGCCCGCAAATTCGCGCGCATCGCGAAAGTCATGGGCATGCAGGATGCGCCCGTTGAAGGTGTCAAAGCCCGGAAACCCGGGCACATTCGGGGTGCTGAAGTGGCCGGATGCCACCACGACATGGTCGAACTCTTCGCTGTAGGCATGATCGTTCTTCAGGTCGTGGGCGGTCACGGTGAACCTGCCTGTCGCCGCATCACAGGCAACATGGCGCACAGGCGTGCGGAACCGGATCCAGGGGCGCACCCCGGCCCGCTTTACCCGCCCTTCGATATAATCGAACAGAACCGCGCGCGGCGGATAGCTGCCGATCTGTTTGCCGAAATGCTCCTCGAAGGTGTAGTCGGCAAACTCGAGCCCTTCCTTGGGACCATTCGACCACAGGTAGCGGTACATCGATCCGTGGACAGGTTCGCCATATTCATCCAGGCCGGTCCGCCAGGTGTAGTTCCACAATCCGCCCCAGTTGTCCTGCTTTTCGAAGCAGACGATCTCGGGGATTGCGGCACCCTTCTGCGCCGCAGACTGGAATGCCCGCAGCTGCGCCAGTCCCGACGGCCCCGCCCCGATCACCGCTACCCGTTTGGTCATGTCACGCCCCCGCTGTGCTGCGGCCACAAAGCCGCGCCCCTGGCAGAAGGCTAGCGAGGAACCGTTCTGATTGTCAAATATTCTTCCTGCCGTGAAACATGTCAGGAAAGACCAAGGCAAACGGCGGCCCTGAGGCCGCCGTTCCAGACGCTGCAGGCAGGGCGGTCAGCGGTTGGCGACCGGAATGTAGTTGCGTTGCCTTTCGCCGATGTAAAGCTGACGCGGACGGCCGATCTTCTGGGTTGGATCGGCAATCATTTCCTTCCACTGCGAAATCCACCCCACGGTGCGCGACAGCGCGAAGATCGGGGTGAACATGGCGGTCGGAAAGCCCATCGCATCAAGGATGATGCCCGAGTAGAAGTCGACGTTGGGATAAAGCTTCTTGGATACGAAATAGTCGTCTTCCAGTGCGATCCGCTCCAGCTCCTTGGCGACCTGCAGGGTCGGGTTGTTGTGTATACCCATCAGATCAAGCACTTCGTCCGCAGACTGCTTCATCACCTTGGCGCGCGGATCGAAATTCTTGTAAACGCGGTGCCCGAAGCCCATCAGGCGAAAGGGGTCATCCTTGTCCTTGGCGCGCCGGATGTATTCGGGAATGCGGTCAACCGTGCCGATCCCGCGCAGCATTTCCAGACAGGCCTGATTGGCCCCGCCATGCGCGGGACCCCAAAGACAGGCGATGCCCGCCGCGATGCAGGCAAAGGGATTGGCCCCGGAGGAACCGGCCAGCCGCACGGTGGAGGTGGAGGCGTTCTGTTCATGATCCGCGTGCAGCATCATGATGCGGTCCATCGCCGTCGCCAGGACCGGATTGACGACATATTCCTCGGCCGGGACCGAAAAGCACATGTGCAGCAGGTTCCCGGCATAGCCAAGGCCGTTCTTGGGATAGACAAAGGGCTGGCCGATCGAATATTTATAGGCCATGGCGGCAATGGTCGGAAGTTTGGCGATCATCCGGATCGCCGCCACTTCGCGTTGCCATTCGTCGTTGATGTCCAGCGAGTCGTGGTAGAAGGCGCTCATCGCGCCCACGACGCCCACCATCGTGGCCATCGGGTGACTGTCGCGGCGGAAGCCGCGGAAGAAATAGTGCATCTGTTCATGCACCATGGTGTGGCGCGTCACGCGCTGTTCGAAATCGGCAAGCTGTGCCGCATTCGGCAGATTGCCGTACAGCAGCAGGTAACAGACTTCGAGGTAATTGGACTGCTCGGCAAGCTGCTCGATCGGGTAGCCGCGATACAGCAACTCTCCCTTTTCGCCGTCGATATAGGTGATGGCGCTTTCGCAGGCGGCGGTGGAGGTGAAGCCGGGATCATAGGTGAACACATCCCCCTGCGCATAAAGCTTGCGGATGTCGATCACATCCGGGCCCAGGGTTGGCGAGTGCACCGGCAGGTCGATGACCTTGTCCCCGAAGGCAAGCGTTGCAGTCTTTGTCGGTTCGGCCATGGTCCATCCCCCGTTTCTTGCCCGCCTTGCACCATGCCGGGCGGTCTGCACGCAGCGATCCGTCCGGTGCCGCAGATCAGGCCGCTGCATCCTGCAATCGTGCAACCGTCTCGTCCCGACCGATGACTAGCATCATGTCGTAAACACTTGGTGTCACCGTTCTGCCCGCAAGTGCCGCGCGCAGCGGTGCCGCGATCTTGCCAAAACCCAGGCCATTTGCAGCGGCTGCCTGCGACAGGATCACTTCCAGAGCATCCTTTGTCCAACTAGCATTTTGCAGCTGCGGCGTCAACGACTTCAGTATACCACGGGATACCGAATCCAGCGCCCCCGCTGCGGCCGCATCCGGGACGATCGGCCTTGTGGCCAAAGCAAACCAAGCTTTTTCAATAAGTTCGGGAAAGGTTTTCGCCCGGTCTTTCAGGCAGTACATCGACCGGTGCAGGAGACCGGCCTGCTGCGGGGACAAGGCCGGCTGCCCGGCAGCGGCAAGATAGGCCTGAAGTTCCTGCAGCAGCGCAGCATCTTCCGCCATGGCCATGTGCTGTCCGCAGATATTCTCCAGCTTCCTGAAATCCAGTCGCGCCGGCGACCGGCCGATGCCGGACAGATCAAACCAGGTCATGGCCTGTGCGCTTGTGAAAACCTCTGCGTCGCCATGCGACCAGCCCAGCCGGGTCAGGTAATTGCGCATTCCTGCGGCGGGGTATCCCATGGCCTGATATTCTTCCAACCCGACAGCGCCGTGGCGCTTTGACAGCTTCCTGCCGTCGGGCCCATGAATCAGCGGAATATGCGCCCAGACCGGAACCTCCCATCCCATGGCGTCATAGACCATCTGCTGGCGCGCGGCGTTGTTCAGATGGTCATCGCCCCGGATCACATGGGTCACCCCCATATCATGGTCATCGACCACCACCGCCAGCATATAGGTGGGCGTGCCGTCAGACCGCAGCACCACCATGTCATCAAGCTGGTCATTGTCAAAGCGCACGGTACCCTGCACGGCATCCTCGACAATTGTCGCGCCGCCGCGCGGTGCCTTCATGCGGATGGCAAAGGGGCCGTCGGGCCAGGTCGCGGGATCGGCGTCGCGCCAGGGGCTGTGAAACAGAGTCGAGCGGCCCTCGGCGCGGGCCGCCTCGCGCCAGGCCGCAATCTCGTCCTGCGAAGAATAGCAGCGATAGGCCGCGCCCCGCGCCAGCATGTCATGCGCCACTTCGGCATGGCGGTGGCGGCGCCCGAACTGGCTGACCGCCTCGCCGTCCCAGTCCAGGCCCAGCCAGGTCAGCCCGCGCAGGATCGCCGCCGTCGCCTCGGGGGTGGATCGCTCGCGGTCGGTATCCTCGATCCGCAGCAGGAACCTGCCCCCACGCCCCCGGGCATAAAGCCAGTTGAACAGCGCCGTCCGGGCACCGCCGATGTGAAGATACCCGGTGGGCGACGGGGCAAAGCGGGTGACGACAGGGCGGGGGAAAGGGGCGTCTGCCATCGGAATTAACCTTTCGGAAACCATGCGGGCGCTAGCCTGCGCGCCTGTCTAGGCAATGGCGCAGGGGGTGGCAAGGTGCGGTGGATGGTGCGGCCCCTGGCAGACCTGCAGGCCGCACGCGGTCAGGGGCTGTTGTTCCTTTGGGTGCCGGTGTTCCTGGCCCTGGGCATCGGTCTGTGGTTTTCGCTGCTGCATGAACCGGGGCCGATCTTCTATGCCGTGACTGCTGCCGGGCTGGCGGTGTCCCTGGCCCTTGGTCGCTGGGGGCCGGAGTTGCTGCAACCTCCCGCCCTGGCGCTGGCCTGCGTGCTGGCAGGCGGGCTGGCCGCCGGGGCACGGGCCCATCTGGTGGCCGCGCCCGTGCTGGAGTTCCGCTATTACGGCCCGGTCGAAGGCCGGGTGATCGGCATCGACCGCTCGCAGGGCGATGATCTGCGGGTGACGCTGGACCGGGTGGTGCTGGACCGCCTGTCGCCCCGGGATACCCCGCAGCTTGTCCGGGTGTCGCTGCATGATGCCTCCATGCCGGCACCTCAGCCCGGTGCCACCGTGATCCTGACGGCGCATCTTTCGCCCCCGCCCGGACCGTCAGAGCCGGATGCCTTCGACTTCCGCCGCATGGCCTTTTTCGACCGTCTGGGTGCCGTGGGCTATTCCCGCACGCCGATGCTGGTGCTGGCCCCGCCCGAACCCGGCACGCAGCGCGTCAACCGGTTGCGCGCCCGCCTTTCGGCCGCTGTGATGGACCGGATTGCGGGGCAGGCCGGGGCCTTTGCCTCGGGGGCGGTCACGGGCGACCGTTCCGGCATTTCCCAGGACACTGTCGCGCAGTTGCGTGATTCCAACCTGTCGCACCTGCTGGCCATCTCGGGGATGAACATGGCCTTCATCACGGGCTTTGTCTTTGGGCTTGTCCGCTACGGGCTGGCCCTGGTGCCGCCCGTGGCCCTGCGGATCAACGGCAAGAAGGTTGCGGCCCTTGTGGCCCTGGCGGTGGCCGCCTTTTACCTGGTGTTGTCGGGGGCGAATGTCGCGACCGAACGCGCCTTCGTGATGGTCGCGGTCATGCTGGTGGCGGTGCTGGCGGACAGGCGGGCGCTGACGATGCGCAGCGTGGCGCTTGCGGCCATCCTTCTGCTGGCGCTGCGCCCGGAAAGCCTTCTGGCCCCCGGATTTCAGATGAGCTTTGCGGCCACCGCCGTGTTGATTGCGGGCTTCGGCGCATTGGATCGCGGGGTTCTGCGTGAGCGGGTTCCGCGCTGGGCGATGCCGGTCTTTGCGCTTGTTCTGTCCTCGGTCCTGGCGGGGCTGGCCACGGCCCCCCTTGCTGCGGCGCATTTCAACCGGTTCACCGATTACGGGCTGGTGGCAAATGTGCTGACCGTTCCCGCGATGGGTCTGTTCATCATGCCGGGTGCCGTTGTTGCCGTGCTGGGCCTGCCGGTGGGTCTTGAAGGCATCGGGCTGCTGCTGATGGAAATGGGGGCCCGCTGGATTCTGTTCGTGGCCGGCGTTGTGGCAGGATGGGAGGGGGCGGTCACCGGCATTTCCACGCCGGGGCCGCTGGTTTTACCGCTTCTGGCCTTTGGCGGGCTGATCGCCATTCTGCCGCGCGGCCCGGTCCGCCTTCTTGCGGCCGTGCCGCTGGCGGCGGGGCTGGCGCTTTGGGCGGGCAACACGCGGCCGGACGCGCTGATCAGTGCCGATGGCGCGCTTGTGGGGCTGGCCGGGCCGGAAGGGCGCGCGATGTCGTCGCCCACCGGTGCCGGGTTTGCCGCGCAAAGCTGGCTGGAAAATGACGGCGACCTGGCCGATCAGGTCACGGCAGCGGCACGCCCCGGTTTCACCGGGCCGAAGGGCGCGCGGGCCTTTGCCCTGGGGCCGCTCCGCGCCGTGCACCTGAAGGGCAAAGGGGCGACCGGGCGTCTGGCCGACAGCTGCCGGACAGCGCAACTGGTGATCCTGTCGGTCCCCGCCGGGCAGGTGCCGGAAGGCTGCCGGGTCATCGACAGCGATGATCTGGCCGCAAGCGGGCCGCAGGCGCTTTGGGTGGCGCGGGACGGCTCTCTGCGGATCGTGGCGACAGACCGGGCAGACCGCCTGTGGTCGGGCAGGAAGAAAGACCCCGGACGCACCCCGGCGAAGGCCCGTCTTGCCGCAAACACCCCCTGACTTGCGGGGGGCCGACAGGGTGTCGGGAAAGAGTGCGGCCACCTGGGCTGCGGCGTGGAAGACAGGGGGCTTTGCCGCCTGCGCGCAGCCTGCGGTCTGGCTGGGGCCATCGCCCCAGGGCGCGCTGCGCGTGCCGCCCGCCCGCCGGGGGCCAAAGCCCCGGACGGTGCCCGACACGGCGGGTGCCGGCCATTTGTGAAGGCGGTGTCGGTCCGGATTTCAGCGCTCCGCAGGGGACGGGGGAAAGGCACTGCGCTCCGGGGTTCCGACCGAAGGGGCGAAGGCACCTTCACCGCTTCAATGGCAGGGGCCATCGCCCCTGCCACGGCACTGCGCCGGGATCAGGACCGGCCGGGGGCCAAAGCCCCCGGCCAGCGCCCGCCCCGCCCCCGGCGGGCGCTTCGCTCCCGCCGGGTCGGGCGCTGGCCTATGATTCTCCAGGACCTGCC
>JADCDI010000057.1 GCA_020251025.1 Rhodobacter sp.
AGGCGAGAAGCGCCCGCCATGGGCGGGGCGGGCGCTGGCCGGGGGCTTTGGGCCCCCGGCTGGTCCTGATCCCGGTGCAGCGCTGTGGCAGGGGCGATGGCCCCTGCCATTGAAGCGGTGATTGTGCTGTCATCAGTTCGGGCGGGAACAGGAAACGCATCGCGTTTCCCCGCCCGCGCGGGACGGTCCCCTGCAGACCGGCAGGTCCGGGAGAAGCAGAGGCCAGCGCCCGACCCGGCGGGAGCGAAGCGCCCGCCGGGGGCGGGGCGGGCGCTGGCCGGGGGCTTTGGCCCCCGATGTGCCAAAGATCAGCCTGTCGCTGTGGCAAGGGCGATGGCCCCTGCCACAGCGCAAGGCGCGCGCAGGTGCAAGAGGTTCCCGTTTTCCGGTCAGGCAGCCCATTCGACCGGCACTTTTCAGCAGCCTGTTTGTTGACGGCAAAACTTGCCTTGACCCGGCAAGCAGCAACCGCAGCAAGGCCCTTGTCGCCGTCTTCACCGATCCGGTGTCGCAAAACTTTCACTGGACCGATGCCATTATTTCCTGCATTCGGGAATCATGGAACATATCTCAGCAAGCCAGGCCTTTGCCACCCTGGGCCACCCCGCCCGTCTGGCGGTGTTCCGCCTGATCCTGCGCTTTGCCCCGCAGGGTGTGCGGCCGACCGAAATTGCCGCAGCGCTGGACCTCAAGCAGAATACGCTGTCGCACCATCTGGCCGATCTGACCGGCGCGGGCCTTGTCCGGGCGGCGCGGGTGGGGCGGTCGCTGTATTACGCAGTCGATCTGGACAAGACCGAGGCCCTGATCGGTTATCTTGCCTTCGATGTGGGTCGCGGCCGTCCTGATCTGCTCTCTCCCCTGCTGTTGCCCGACAAGAAAGGCCCCGCCATGCCCGCTGCCGGTTTCAACGTGCTGTTCATCTGCTCGGGCAACTCTGCCCGTTCGATCTTCGCCGAGGCGCTTCTGCGTGACATCGGCAAAGGGCGCTTCACCGCCCATTCCGCAGGC
Source organism: Rhodobacter sp. (assembly GCA_020251025.1). Taxonomy (GTDB): domain Bacteria; phylum Pseudomonadota; class Alphaproteobacteria; order Rhodobacterales; family Rhodobacteraceae; genus Aliitabrizicola. The sequence continues at coordinate 1,012 of JADCDI010000057.1, forward strand.
ACCCGCCCGAACACGCAGCTGAACCCCTTCGCGCTGGAGGTGCTGACGCGCAACGGCCATGACCTGGCCGGGCTGCGGTCAAAGCATATCTCGGAATTCCGGCAGCCGCTCGCACCCTTGATGGATTTCGTCTTTACCGTCTGCGATACTGCCGCCGCCGAGGAATGCCCGCCCTGGCCCGGCCAGCCGGTCACCGGTCACTGGGGCCTGCCGGACCCGGTCCGGGCAGCGGGGACCGAAGCCGAAAAGGCGCTGGTCTTTGCCCAGACCTATGCCGCCCTGCGCCGCCGCATCGCGGCCTTTGCCGAATTGCCCTTCGACACGCTGAACCGCCTTGCGCTGCAGGCGCGCATCGACCGCATCGGTCCGGACGCCGCCGCGCCGGGCAGGGGCTGATCCCATGGCCCGCATTGCGATCAACGGTCTTGGGCGCATCGGAAAACTGGTGCTGCGCGACCTTGTTGACAGCGGCATCGCGGGGGAAATCGTTCTTCTCAACGACCCGGCAGGGACTGCCGGACAGCATGCGCTGCTGATGGAATTCGACTCGGTCCATGGCCGCTGGCGCACCCCGGTCGCCGCAGCGGGTGACGCGGCGCTGACGCTGAATGGCCGCACCATCCGCCTGACCCATGCGAAAACCATCGAGGCGCTGCCGCTTGCCGCCCTTGGCGTCGATCTGGTCATCGATTGCACCGGCGTTTTCAAGACTGCGGCAAAGGTCGCCCCCTATTTCGCCGCCGGGGTCGCCAAGGTTGCGGTTTCTGCCCCGGTCAAGGATGGCGGGGCGCTGAACCTGGTTTACGGCGTCAACCACCACCTTTACGACCCGGCCCGCCACAGCCTGATCACGGCGGCGTCCTGCACCACCAACTGCCTTGCCCCGGTGGTCAAGGTGATCCACGAATCCCTCGGCATCCGTCACGGGTCCATCACCACGATCCATGACGTGACCAACACCCAGACCATCGTTGACCGCCCCGCCAGGGACATGCGCCGCGCCCGTTCGGCCCTGTTGAACCTGATCCCCACCACCACCGGATCGGCCACGGCGATTGCCCTGATCTACCCCGAACTCAAGGGCCGCCTGAACGGCCATGCGGTGCGTGTGCCGCTGCTGAATGCCTCGCTGACCGATTGCGTGTTCGAGCTGGAACGGGCCACCACCGCCGCCGAGGTGAACGCCCTGTTCAAGGCCGCTGCCGACGGCCCGCTGCACGGCATTCTGGGGTATGAGGCGCGGCCGCTGGTGTCATCGGATTTCACCAATGATCCGCGCTCGGCGATCATCGACGCGCAATCGACCATGGTGATCAACGGCACCCAGCTGAAGGTCTATGCCTGGTATGACAACGAATGGGGCTATGCCTGCCGGCTGGCCGATATCGCCCGTATGGTCGCGGGGGCGATGTGACGGTGCCCGATCCGCTGCGCGCCTATGGGGCCGTCACGGCGGCCTACTGGGCCTTCATGCTGTCGGACGGCGCGCTGCGGATGCTGGTGCTGCTGCATTTCAACAGCCTTGGGTTCACGCCCGTCCAGCTGGCCTGGCTGTTCCTGCTGTACGAGGCGGCGGGCATCGCCACCAACCTGGCCGCCGGATGGCTTGCCGCACGCTTTGGGCTTGCCGCCACGCTTTATGCCGGCCTTGCCCTGCAGGTCGCGGCGCTGATCGCCCTGGCCGGGCTTGACCCGGCCTGGGGCATCCCGGCCTCGGTCGCTTTCGTCATGGCGGTGCAGGGTGTGTCGGGGGTGGCCAAGGATCTGGCGAAAATGTCGTCGAAATCGGCCGTCAAGCTGCTGGCCCCGGCAACCGGGGGCGGTCTGTTCCGCTGGGTCGCCCTGCTGACCGGATCGAAGAACGCGGTCAAGGGCCTTGGCTTTTTTCTGGGGGCGGCCCTGCTGGCGCTGGCCGGTTTCCAGGCGGCGGTCTGGGCCATGGCTGCCGTGCTGGCGGTGATCCTTGCCGCCGTTGCCCTGTTTCTGCCGCCCGGCCTGCCCGGGCGCATGAAGGCGGACGAGGCCTGGGGTGGCTGGCGGTCGAAAGACTCCCGCGTCAACCGGCTGAGTCTGGCACGGATGTTCCTGTTCGGGGCGCGCGACGTATGGTTCGTGGTTGGCGTGCCCGTCTATTTCCAGGCCGTGCTGTCGGACGGCACCGACGAGGGGCGGCGGCAAGCCTTCTTTCTGACCGGCAGCTTTCTGGCGCTGTGGATCATCGCCTATGGCGCGGTGCAGGCCCTGGCCCCGCGCCTGCTGGGCGGCAGGGCGCAGCCGGAAGGCGTGATCGTCGCCAAGGCGATCCGCTGGGCGGGGCTGCTGGTGCCGGTCCCCTTGGCCCTGGCCGCCGTTGCCCTTGCCGCCGGCGGCCCATCGCCCGCGCTGACGGTCGCGCTGGTGCCGGGTCTGCTGCTGTTCGGCTTTGTCTTTGCCGTCAACTCTTCGGTCCATTCCTATCTGATCCTGGCCTTCGGATCGGCAGACCGGATCACCCGCGACGTCGGCTTTTACTATATGGCCAATGCGGCGGGCCGGCTTTTGGGCACGCTGCTGTCCGGCCTGAGCTTTCAGGCCGGCGGTTTGCCGCTTTGCCTCGCCACGGCGGGCGTCATGGCGGCGCTGTCCTGGCTTTCAGCCCGCAGGCTGGCCGGGGCCTGACCGGCCTTCGGCCCGCAAACACCCCCGGGGGTTCCGGGGCCTGTTGGAAAACCTTCACCGGACTGACTCACGCCCGTCATGGCGGCTGCGTATCGCAGACCCGTGAAAAGGAGGGGCGCGATGCTGCTGCAAGCCGACTCTGTGACCCGCCTGTTCGGGGCGAAGGCCGCCGTTGACCGCGTGACCTTCACCCTGGACCGCCCGGCGTTTCTTGGAATCATCGGGCGCTCGGGTGCCGGAAAATCCACCTTGCTGCGCGTGATGAACCGCATGACGGATGCCACTTCGGGGCGCATCCTGTTTGACGGCACCGATGTTCTGGCCCTGACCGGCCCCGCCCGGCGCGCCTGGCAAAGCCAGTGCGCCCTGATCTTCCAGCAGTTCAATCTGGTGCCGCGCCTTGATGTGGCGTCAAACGTGCTGCACGGCATTCTCAACCGCCGCTCCACCCTGGCCACGATGTTCAACATCTGGCCCGAGGGCGACATCCTGCGGGCACTGTCGATCCTCGATCGCCTTGGCATTGCCGAACAGGCGCCGAAACGCGCCGAAGCCCTGTCGGGCGGCCAGCAGCAGCGCGTCGCCATTGCCCGCGCCCTGATGCAGGACCCCAAGGTGATTCTGGCCGATGAACCCATCGCCAGCCTTGATCCGATGAATGCCCAGATCGTGATGGATACGCTGCGCCGCATCCATGACGAAGACGGGCGCACCGTGATTGCCAATCTGCACACGCTGGATACCGCACGCCGCTACTGCGACCGCGTCATCGGCATGCGCGACGGGCGCGTCGTGTTCGACGGCACGCCCGATCAGCTGACCACCGGGGCCGCGCGCGACATCTACGGGGCCGATGCCTCGTTTTCCGAAAGCGCCACATCCACCTCCATCAACGCGCTGCCCCCCGACACGGCCTATGCCGAGGCGATGGTGCGCGCCTGATCCCCCTTCACCCGGCCCGGCATCGGGCCCCAACCGGAGACGACCCATGAAGACGTTGCTGTCTGTCCTTGCCGCCTCGACCGTGATGTTCGGTGCCGCCCAGGCGCAGGAGATCAGGGAATTCAACATCGGCATTCTTGGCGGCGAAAATGCCCAGGACCGCCTGACCAATCAGGAATGCTTCCGCGCAAAGATCGAAGAGGCGCTGGGTGTCCCGGTGAAGCTTTTCGCACCGGCCGACTATGACGGCGTCATCCAGGGTCTTCTTGGCGGTTCTATCGACTATGCCTGGCTCGGGGCGTCTGCCTATGCAAAGGTCTATCTCACCGACCCCGCGGCGGTAGAGCTGAAACTGACCAAGCAGAACCTTGATGAGTCCACCGGCTACTACTCCATAGGGTTTGCCCGTGCTGACAGTGGCATCACCTCGATGGACGATGCCAAGGGCAAGATTTTCGCCTTCGCCGATCCGAACTCTGCCTCCGGTTATCTGATCCCGGGGGCAGAACTGCGCGAAGCCTATGGCACGCTGGAAGACTACTTTGGGGAAGTGAAGATGTCGGGCGGACACGAGCAGACAATCGTCGGTGTCGCCAACGGCGATTTCGATGCGGGTGTGTCCTGGGCAGATGGGCTGGGGAACTGGGAAGATGGCTACAACTCGGGCGCATTCCGCCGCGCTGCGGATTCGGGCCTTGTTGACATGAGCGATCTGGTCGAAATCTGGCGGTCGAAACTTATCCCGGAAGGCCCGCTGGTCATCCGCGCGGCCCTGCCGCAGCAGGTCAAAGACACTGTTACCCAGGTGACCGCCGACCTTTGGGAAACCGACCCGGCCTGCGCCTATAATGTTGCCGCCGGTGACGCAAAGGATTTCGTTCCGGTCGCGCAATCCGCTTACGAAGGCGTCATCGCCGCACGCAGGCTTCAGGAAGGCATGTAAGCTTTCAGGTCTTCCGGCCGGGCCGCTGATCTTCAGCGGCCCGGCCCGTTTTCGTGCAAGGACAGGTCAATGGTCGATATCGCTTTCGGTCCCGAACCGGGCAAACGCCCCGATCCGGCCAGTGCCAGCGAGGTCTATCTCGACATGGTGCGCCGCAAGCGCATGTATGGCGGCATTCTGCTTGTCCTGTTCCTGGCCCTTCTGGCCTCCGGCTGGATGCTGGCGGATCAGCGCAACGCAGGCGGGTTCTGGAACGGGCTGCCGCAAACGCCGGACTTTCCCGCCGAAGTGCTGTCCGAGGCCTGGGCGAACCGCGCCAACCTTCCGGGGCTGCTGTGGAGCTACATCCCCTCGCTGATCGAGACGCTGAACATCGCCGCCGTTGCCACCCTGATCGGCGCGCTGATGGCGGCGGGTCTGTCGCTGCTGGCCACGCGCGGTCTGGCCCGCTGGCCCCGCCTGATCCCCGTCTTCCGCCGCACGATGGATGCGCTGCGCGCCGTTCCGGAAATCGTCATCGCGCTGGTGCTGATCTTTGTCATCGGCGGCGGCCCGGTGCCCGCCGTCATCGCCATTGCGCTTCATACCGGCGGGGCGCTGGGCAAGCTGTTTTCCGAAGTCGCCGAAAACGCCGATCTGAAACCGGTCGAAGGGCTGTCTTCGGTCGGGGCGACCTGGGGGCAGAAGATGTGGCTGGGGGTTATTCCGCAGGTGGCGCCCAACTGGGTGTCCTATGCGCTGCTGCGTCTTGAGATCAACGTCCGCGCCTCGGCCATTCTGGGGTTTGTCGGCGAAGGCGGCATCGGCCATGACCTGAAGCTGGCAATGCAATGGGGCCAGGGCCGCTATGACGAGGTGGTGGCGATCTTCCTGCTGCTGTTTCTGGCCATCGTGGCGATCGACCGCGTTTCGGACAGCTACCGTCACCGTCTGGTCAAGGGAACGCTCTGATGACCTCTGCCGTGCTGTCGCCTGCGCTGGTGTCCGGCGTGACCCGCAGCTTCGCGCGTAAGCGCCGCATCGCCATGGCGGTTCCGGCCATGATCCTGGCCTATCTGATCTATGCCGCCGTCAGCTTTGACATTGCCGGCCTGATGCAGCGCGCCCGCTTTGACAATGCGGCCATTCTTCTGTCCGACTTCTGGTCGCACAAGACCCATGTGACGCGCGACAACCGCAGCGGCGCGCTGACCGTTGCCATCGAAGGCGAAAGCAAGGGCACCTATCCGCCGGGAATGCTGCCCGATTGGGTGACGGTTTCGGGCGATGTCACCACCATCGATCTGGGGACGGGCCATGTCGTGACCTATGACGGGGCCGGGGCACGCTTTGTCGTGCCGGGCTATGGCACCATCGACATCCGCCCCGTCGGCGGCAAGCCGGTGCTGACCGCGCCGGAACCCATCCCCGGCTGGATCAGCGTGGCGCAAAACAAGGTTTCGGTCAAAACCCCCGCCGGGCGCTTTTCCTATTCGCGGTCCAAGGTTGAAACCTTCAGATATGAACCGGGGTGGGAGCTGTGGTTTTTCACCCTGGACAGCCCGCTTTATGGCAAATCCTTTGCCGAACTTGCAGCACTTGCCGTATCCGGCAACCGGATTGACGCGGCGCGGTCGAACCTTGCGCTGATGGCCTCTGAATTCTGGACCAACAGGATGTGGCGGCACGGCGATGTTGCCTGGGCCATCTTCGAAACCGTTCTCATGGCCTTTCTGGGCACCATGACGGGTGCCCTTGTGGCGCTGCCGCTGTCGTTTCTGGCGGCGCGCAATTTCATGCCGCTGGGCCCCCTGCGCTTTGCCGCCCGCCGGGTGTTCGACTTCATCCGCGGGGTGGACGGGCTGATCTGGACCATCATCCTGTCCCGCGCCTTCGGGCCGGGGCCGATGACCGGGGCCATTGCCATTGCGATCACCGATACCGGCAGCTTCGGCAAGATGTTTTCCGAGGCGCTGGAAAACATCGATGAAAAGCAGATCGACGGCGTCCGGTCCACCGGGGCCAACAGCCTTCAACGCGCGCGCTTCGGCGTTTTGCCGCAGATCACGCCGGTCCTTCTCAGCCAGGTCTTGTACTATCTGGAATCCAATACCCGCAGCGCCACCGTGATCGGGGCCATCGTCGGCGGCGGCATCGGCCTGTTGCTGACCCAGGCGATCCTGACCCAGAAGGACTGGGAAGAGGTGGCCTATTACATGGTGCTGATCGTGCTGATGGTCATGGCGATGGACAGCCTGTCGGGCTGGCTGCGCCGCCGGCTGATCAAGGGCGACGGGGCATGATGCGCGGCCCGTCACCCCATTGATCTTCGCAACCCGCCGCGCCTTCCCCCCCCGGCGCGCCCCCAAGGACATCCCGCCCCGCCATGCCGAAACTTTCCGCCACCCAGCCGCTGTTTCATCCCGGGGCCAGGGCCACCAATTCCACCTTCGGCCCCTGGACCGAGGTGGGCGAAGGTGCCCGCATCCAGAATTCCGAATTCCTTGCCTATGCCTATTGCGACCGCTTCGCCGATGTGGCCAATACCACGGTCGGCAAGTTCGCCAATATCGCCGCCTTTACCCGCATCGGCCCCACCGACCACCCGATGGACCATGCCAGCCTGCACCACTTCCTGTACCGGTCCTCATACTACTTCGACGACGCGCCGGATGACGCCGCCTTTTTCGCCCGCCGCGCGGCCCGCCGCACCGTGCTGGGGCCGGATACCTGGGTGGGCCACGGGGCGATCATCCGCCCCGAGGTAACCGTGGGGGCCGGGGCCGTGATTGCCGCCGGCGCGGTCGTGACCCGCGATGTTGCCCCCTATATGATCGTGGCCGGGGTGCCCGCCACCCCGCTGCGCCGACGCTTCTGCGAAGCGGTGGCAGAGCGTCTGCTGGCCCTGCCCTGGTGGGACTGGCCCCATGAGCAGCTGCGCAGTGCGCTGCAGGATTTCCGGAACCTGACGGCAGAGGCTTTTCTCGACCGGTACGAAGGGTCAGCGCCGCCTATTCGGCGGCCATCCGCAGCGCCTGCGGCTGGCTGACAAAGCGGCAGCCTGCCTCGCCCGCCAGATAGGTCAGCCGGCCGCGGGTGATCGTCGCCTCGATCGCGCGCGTTGCGGCGTTGACAACCACAAGATCGGCGCGCAGGCCGGGGATCAGCCTGCCACGGTCCGGCAGGCGCAGGATTTCCGCCGGTTTTTCCGAAATCAGCGCCCAGGCGCGGGGCAGGTCCAGCACGGCGCTGTCCACCAGGGTCCAGGCCGCCAGCGCCAGCGCGGGGATGTGATAATCGGACACCAGCGCATCGCACTGCCCCGCCGCGATCAGTTCCCGGGCCGCCACATTGCCCGCCTGCGATCCGCCGCGCACCACGTTCGGCGCCCCCATGATGACCGGGCACATCATCGCATGCGCCGCCGATGCGGCCCGCCTTGTCAGGGGAAATTCGGCAATCCGGGCACCGATCATCGTGTAGTATTCGCGCGTCTCGGCATCGGGGTCGTCATGGCTGCCATAGCTGACGCCAAGCCGGTCAAAGGCTTCGGCCATGGCACACAGGCTGCGCGGCACCTCGGCGGCACATCCGGGCGCGGCATCCATCCGGGCGCGCAGCATCTCGGGCCGGGTGCCCAGCTTGCGCGCCCAGACGGCAAAATCGGCCGGCGATTGACGGGCCATCTGCAGCCCCTCTTCAAGGTGATCGTTGAAGACCACATACCCCACGCCGAACCGCTCCACCGCCGCCAGCAGGCGCGCGACACCTTCGACAAACCGGATTTCGGCACGCAGCTGGATGCGCAGGTCGGTCAGGGCAGCGGGCCTGTAGGCCTCGACCGCCTGCATCACCGCCTCGGCCTGGTCCGGCCCGCGCGTTCCGCCTTCCCAGCTCCACCCCTGGGCAAGAAAGGCGGTGGTGACACCGTGGGCGGCTGCTTCACGGTCGGTTGCGGCCAGGGCAGCCGATAAGGGAAAGGGGGCGCTGTGCCGGGGAAAGATCTGCCGTTCGAACCCGTCGCCGTGCAGGTCGATGATGCCGGGCAGGATGTAGAAACCGCTCAGGTTCACTTCCGGCAGCGGCCCCCTGGTAAGCCGCCCGTCCGCCAGTGACAGGGACCGGCGCTGCAACTCGCCGTCCCGAAGGATCGTGGCACCGGTCAGGCGCAGCGGCGGCAGGGCAAGGGACATCGCGGCTCCATCAATCAGGGGGACGCCTGTGGATAACCTGCCCTTGCAACGGCAGTATGACGCTGCCGGGGCACCTCAGTCATCGGACTGGATCGTCAGGGTGACCCGGTCGCCAGCGAACCAGGTGGTTCCGTATTCGACAGGCACCCCTGCGCCGTCCACGTTCACGGCGACGCTTTGCAGCAGGGGGGCACCTTCGGCCAGCCGCAGGTGCAGCGCCTGAACCGCATCGGCGCGCCGGGCGGTCAGCCGGGTCTGGGCGCGGGTATAGTCGGCCAGACCGCCGCTGGCCATCGCGGCGGTGATCGACGGGGTCTGCGCCAGATCATCCAGCAGCGACGGGAACCGGGCCGCAGGCAGGACCGACCGGAACAGCGCCAGGGGCTGCCCGTCGGCCAGGGACAGACCTTCGACGACATGCACCGGTGTGCCTGCGGCCAGATGAAGCGCCCGGGCTTCGGGCAAGGTCGCGGGGCAGGTTTCCAGGCGCGATATCTGCCGCGACGGGACCTGTCCCGTCGCCGCGATGTTCTGGTTGAACCGCACCCGCTTGCCGATCCGGTAGTCGGTGGCAGGCGCGGTGACAAAAACCCCGGCCCCGCGCCGGGACACCACCAGCCCCTGCGCGGCAAGCGCCGACAGGGCATGCCGGACAGTGTGGCGGTTGACCCCGAAGCGGGCAGACAGATCCGCCTCGGTCGGCAGTTTCGATCCTGCAGGATACCGCCCGCCCGCAATGTCGGATGCCAAGGCATCGGCAATCGCCTTCCAGATCGGGCTGCGGGTCATGGCGGCCTTCCGTCATCAAAAATTCACGGGACGCTGGCGCGTGTTTACGATAGAATTTGTATAGTTGTATAGGAAATTGCACGGCAAACCCTAAGCGAGGCCACCATGACTGTTTTCGTTCCGCCGCCAGACCTGCAAGACCGCCGCACCTGGATGGGCCTGCTGGCACGGGCGCGGCCTGAAAGACTGGCAGAGCTTGTGCCGGACGAACCCGATTCGGGCCCGGTCATCCTGCGCCAGCCTGAAATCGGGACGGTGATGGTGCAGGGCAGGATCGGTGCCGCAGGCAGCCCGTTCAACCTGGGGGAAATGACGGTCACGCGCTGTTCGCTGCGGCTGGAAAGCGGTGCGGTGGGGCATGCCCATGTGCAGGGGCGCAGCAAGGACCATGCCCGCCGCGCCGCGCTGGTCGATGCGCTGATGCAGACCGGCCGCGCGGCACAGCTGCGCCGCGATGTTCTGGAACCGCTGCTGCGTGACGAGGCCGACCGCCGCCGTGCGCGCGCCGAAAAGGCAGCCGCCACGAAAGTGGAATTCTTTACCCTTGTGCGCGGAGAAGACCGCTGATGACCAACCCCCTGACGGCAGAAACGCTTGGCGGCGGGTTCGATGATGCCCCGATCCAGTCCGCGCGGGCCTTCCGGGCGGCGCTGGACGCGATGGCGCGCCCCGGCCGCATCCATGTCATCGCCGGGGCCAGGCCGCCCGCACCGCTGTCGGTCGCCGCAGGCACGCTGCTGCTGACGCTGGCCGATGGCACGACACCGGTGCATCTGGCGGGTGATATCGATTGTGATGCCCTGCGCGGCTGGATCACCTTTCACACCGGTGCCCCGCTGGTGCCCGCCGAAGCGGCGGTCTTTGCGGTGGGCCGCTGGGCGGACCTGACACCGCCGCGCCGGTTCGCCATCGGCACGCCCGAATATCCCGACCGGGCGGCGACGCTGATCGTCGAAATGCCTGTGCTGCAGTCGGAAGGACCGGTCCTGACAGGGCCGGGCATCCGCGACCGCGCCCGGCTGACGCTGCCCGACCCGGAGGCGTTCCGGGCCAACCATGCGCTGTTCCCGCTGGGGTTTGACACCTTCCTGACCTGTGGCAACCGCGTGGCCGGTCTGCCCCGGTCCACCCGTGTGGAGGATTTCTGATGTATGTGGCCGTCAAGGGGGGCGAACGTGCCATCGAAAACGCCCATGCGCTGCTGGCCGAAGACCGGCGCGGCGACACCGGTGTTGCGGAACTGTCGGTGGCGCAGATCCGCGAACAGTTGCGACTGGCCGTGAACCGGGTCATGGCCGAAGGATCACTGTTCGATCCCGATCTGGCCGCGCTGGCCATCAAGCAGGCGCGCGGCGATCTGATCGAGGCGGTGTTCCTGATCCGCGCCTATCGCACCACGCTGCCCCGCTTCGGGTCGTCGCGCCCGGTGGACACCGGTACCATGGCCTGCAGCCGCCGGATCAGCGCCACCTTCAAGGATGCGCCGGGCGGGCAGGTTCTGGGGCCGACCTTTGATTACACGCACCGCCTGCTGGATTTCCGGCTGGCCGCCGAGGGGCAGGCCCTGCCCCGGCCCGCAACGGCAGACCCCGTGGCGGGGCCGGTGCCGCACATCACGTCTTTTCTGAACCGCGAAGGGCTGATCGAAACCGACCGTCCCGGCGATGACCTGCCGCCCGATCTGACACGCGAACCGATGGAACTGCCCGCCCCGCGCGCGCTGCGCCTGCAGGCGATCACGCGGGGTGACGAAGGCTTCATCCTGTCGCTGGCCTATTCGACGCAGCGCGGCTACGGGCGCACCCATGCCTTTGTAGGCGAATTGCGCATCGGCACGGTGGCGGTGGAGATGGACATTCCCGAACTGGGCTTTGCGGTCGAGATCGGCGAGGTGGAGTTGACCGAATGCGAAACGGTCAACCAGTTCACCGGGTCAAAGACCGAGCCGCCGCAGTTCACCCGGGGCTATGGCCTGGTCTTTGGCCAGACCGAGCGCAAGGCCATTGCGATGAGCCTGGTGGACCGGGCGCTGCGCTGGAAAGAACTGGGCGAGGATAACACAGGCGCGCCGGCACAGGACGAGGAATTCGTGCTGATGCATGCCGACAACGTGCAGGCGACCGGCTTTCTGGAGCATATCAAGCTGCCGCATTACGTCGATTTCCAGGCGGAAACGGAACTTGTCCGCAAGCTGCGGGCCGAGGGTGCGGCGCGGTGCCAGGAGGCGGCAGAATGACCGAACAGGCCTACAACTTTGCCTATCTGGACGAGCAGACCAAGCGGATGATCCGCCGCGCGATCCTGAAGGGGGTGGCAGTGCCCGGCTGTCAGGTGCCGTTCGCCAGCCGGGAAATGCCGATGCCTTACGGGTGGGGTACGGGCGGGGTGCAGGTGACGGCAGCCTGCCTGACGCCCGAAGACCGTCTGAAGGTGATCGATCAGGGTGCCGATGACACCACCAATGCCGTGTCGATCCGCAGCTTCTTCCGCCGCACGGCGGGCATTGCCGTGACCGAGGCCACGGCAGAAGCGACGCTGATCCAGACCCGCCACCGCATTCCGGAACATCCGCTGACCGAGGATCAGATTCTGGTCTATCAGGTGCCGATCCCCGAGCCCTTGCGCTTTCTGGAACCGCGGGAACCGGAAACGCGCAAGATGCACAGCCTGGAGGAATACGGGCTGATGCATGTCAAGCTTTATGAGGATATCGCGCGGCATGGTGCCATTGCGACAAGCTATGACTACCCCGTCAAGGTCGAAGGCCGCTATGTGATGGACCCCTCGCCGATCCCCAAGTTCGACAACCCGAAACTGTCGGGCTGCCCCGCGCTGCAACTGTTCGGGGCCGGGCGGGAACAGCGCATCTACGCGCTGCCGCCCTATACAAGCGTGGTCAGCCTTGATTTCGACGATCATCCTTTTGACCCCGGCAAGGCCGATCATGACTGCGATCTGTGCGGGGCCGGGGACAGTTATCTGGACGAGGTCATCATCGACGACGCAGGCAGCCGGATGTTCGTCTGTTCCGACACCGACTTTTGCCGGGGCCGCCGTGCCGCAGGGCATGTCGGGCGTCTGGGCACCCCGGCGGGGGCGGCGGCATGACGCAAGGGCGCGAAACGATCATGGCCGCGCGGGCGCCGCTGCTGCAGGTGCGCGGTCTGACCAAACGCTACGGCGCGCGGATCGGCTGCGCGGATGTCGGATTTGACCTGTGGCCGGGCGAGGTGCTGGGGATCGTGGGCGAAAGCGGATCGGGCAAATCCACGTTGCTGTCCTGTCTGGCAGGGCATCTGGCCCCGGATGAGGGGCAGGTGATCTTTGACACCGCCGACGGCCCGAAAGACACCCTGCGGATGGACGAACCGGAGCGCCGCCGCCTGTCGCGCACCGACTGGGCCTATGTCCATCAGAACCCGCGCGACGGTCTGCGCATGGGGGTGACCGCCGGGGGCAATGTCGGCGAGCGGCTGATGGCCCTGGGCGCGCGGCACTATGGCGCGATCCGCGAAGCGGCGACGGATTGGCTGGGCCGGGTCGAGATCGACGCCGCGCGCATCGACGACCGGCCTTCGGCCTTTTCGGGGGGCATGCAGCAGCGCCTGCAGATTGCGCGCAACCTGGTGACGGGGCCGCGCCTGGTGTTCATGGATGAACCGACGGGGGGGCTGGATGTCAGCGTGCAGGCGCGGCTTCTGGACCTGCTGCGCGGTCTGGTGCGCGACATGGGCCTGTCCGCGATCATCGTGACGCACGATCTGGCCGTGGTGCGGCTGCTGGCGGACCGGCTGATGGTGATGAAATCGGGCCGCGTGGTGGAACAGGGCCTGACGGATCAGGTGCTGGACGATCCGCAGCATGCCTATACACAGCTTCTTGTCTCTTCCGTCCTGCAGGTGTGACCATGATCCGGATCGAAGGTCTGTCAAAAAGCTTCACCCTGCACAATCAGGGCGGGACGGTGATCCCGGTGATGGCGGGGGCCTGCCTGACAGTGCATCCGGGCGAATGCGTGGCCCTGGTGGGGGCGTCGGGGGCGGGAAAATCGACCCTGATGCGGATGATCTGGGGCAATTACCTGGCCGGATCGGGGTCGATCCGGGTAGGCTCGCTGGATGTGGTCACCGCCTCGCCGCGCGAGATTTTGCGGCTGCGGCGCGAGACGCTGGGCTATGTCAGCCAGTTCCTGCGGGTGGTGCCGCGCGTGCCGACGGTGGATGTGGTGGCAGAACCCCTGCTGAACCTGGGCGTTCCGACCGAGGCCGCGCGGGTGCGGGCCGCGCATCTGCTGGACCGGCTGAACATCCCGCAGCGGCTGTGGCACCTGTCGCCGACCACGTTTTCGGGCGGCGAGCAGCAGCGGGTGAATATCGCGCGCGGCTTTGTCCACCCCTATCCGGCGCTGTTGCTGGATGAACCGACAGCCAGCCTTGATCCGGTGAACCGCGAGGTGGTGCTGGCGCTGGTCGAGGAGGCGAAGGCGGCGGGGGCGGCGATTGTCGGCATTTTCCACGACGCAGCGGCGCGGGAAAGACTGTGCGATCGGTCGGTGGATGTCAGCGTCTTTACACCCGGGGTGGCGGCATGACGGGGCGGCTGATCTGCGTGGTCGGGCCGTCAGGCGCCGGCAAGGACACGCTGATCGACGCGGCGCGCAGGCAGCGGCCCGATCTGGTGATCGTGCGGCGCGTGATCACCCGGCCCTCGGCGCTGGGGGGCGAGGATTTCGACGGGGTTACCCAGGCCGAATTCGACCGGCGCAAGGCGGCAGGTGCCTTTGCCCTGGACTGGCGCGCGCATGGGCTGAGCTATGGCCTTCCTGCGGCAACGCTGGCGCTGCGCAACGAGGGGCGCGATCTGCTGGTCAACGCGTCGCGCGCCGCGCTGGAACCGGCGCGCAGCGTGTTTCCCGACCTGCAGGTGATCCGCATCACGGCCCCCTCTGCAGTCCTGACAGAGCGTCTTGTGGCCCGGGGCCGCGAGACGCGCGCCGAAATCGAAGCGCGCATCGGGCGCCAAAGCTTCGAGGTGCCGCCAGGACTTCAGGTGACGGACGTGCGCAACGATGGTCCGCTGGACAGGGCGATTGCGGCTTTTCTGGCGGCGCTGGACGGCGCGGCACCCGGACCCGGCCCCTGAACGAACAGGGGTCCGGTTTGCCCGCGCATCGGGTCCTGGCGGATGGCCGCATCCGGAACCGGGTGACGGCGGGTCGTGATGCCCGGCGGGCGCGGCAGGCGCAAGTGGCACAAGGGGGGCAGGAAGAAGCGGCGCGCGGTGGCGGTGCGGCCGCAGAATTCCACCCCGGCCCCGGCCATGGCGGTGGCCCCAAGGCCGGGGAAGCGCGGCAGCCCGGGGGCATGGCAATCACCGGTCAGCCCGTCAAGATCACGGCTGACCCGGTCGCGGCAGGCCTGGATGCGGCCATTCCCGGTGCCGGTGGCCCCGGCAGGGGCGACTTGCGCCATTCGGGGGGTGTCGAGATCGAGGGTCCCTCCGGCAGGACAGCCCAGGATGTCCTTGCGCGTGAAGGGATTGTTAGCCCCGGGTGCCGGGATGGCCTCGGCGGTCTTCGCGTGCCGCCCCCTTGCGCAGATTCCGGCGCGCGCCGGTCAGGCGCAGCCATTCACACAGAAGCCGTATCGTATCGATCCCCCCGGACCGCGAATTCCTTACGAATTCTCCCCGCCTTGCCTTGCGTCCCGGCGGGCGCGGCGCATATGGTTTCGCCGCACAGCAGAAGGGCGCAGCATGGACATCCAAAGCGTTGGCATCGTCGGGGCCGGGCAGATGGGCAGCGGCATCGCGCATGTCTTTGCGCTGGCGGGGTTTGATGTGCTGATGAGCGATATCAGCGAAGACAGCCTGGCAAAGGCGCTGTCGCAGATCGACCGCAACATCGAACGCCAGGTTTCGCGCGGCAAGGTCACGCCCGAGGCGAAGGCCGCCGCCATGGCGCGCATCCGCACCACCCTGCGTCTGGCAGACATCGGCCCGTCCGACCTGATCATCGAAGCGGCAACCGAACGCGAGACGGTCAAGCAGGCCATCTTCGAAGACCTTCTGCCGCACCTCAAACCGCATACGATCCTGACGTCGAACACCTCGTCCATCTCGATCACGCGGCTGGCCAGCCGGACCGACCGGCCGGAAAAGTTCATGGGCTTTCACTTCATGAACCCGGTGCCGGTGATGCAGCTTGTCGAACTGATCCGGGGCATCGCCACCGATGCGGCCACCTATCAGACCTTGCTGGGCGTGGTGGAAAGGCTGGGCAAGACCGCCGCCAGCGCCGAGGATTTTCCGGCCTTCATCGTCAACCGCATCCTGATGCCGATGATCAACGAGGCGGTCTATACCCTGTACGAAGGCGTGGGTTCGGTCAAATCCATCGACGAATCGCTGAAGCTGGGGGCGAACCACCCGATGGGGCCGCTGGAACTGGCCGATTTCATCGGGCTGGATACCTGCCTTGCCATCATGAACGTCCTGCATGACGGGCTGGCAGATACAAAGTACCGCCCCTGCCCCCTGCTGACGAAATATGTCGAAGCGGGCTGGCTGGGCCGCAAGACCGAACGCGGCTTTTACGACTATCGCGGACCGGTGCCGGTTCCGACGCGGTAGGGCGTCACTTGTCCTTCAGCGCCAGCGTCAGCTCGCGCAGCCAGGCAAGATAGCCGCGCGGGTTTCCTGCCCATTTGGCGATTTCATCGGGTGGCACGGGCTGGCCGATGACCGGGCGCTGCGGTTTGTTCAGCGCGTGGACAACCTCATGCAGCAGCAGGCCCTGCCGGATCGTCGGGGAAATCTTGTCGGCGATGTGATAAAGGCGCGAATTCTGCCCCGGAAAGAAGATGGGCAGCACCGTGGCCTTGCTTTTCTGGACCATCTTGGCGGTGAACAGGTTCCATTCCGCCTCGATCGCCGGTCCCCACCAGCCCGCCGATGTCGCCACCTTGCCCGCCGGGAACAGGATCAGCACCCCCCCCTGGGCCAGATGATCCATCGAGATCTTCCGCATTTCCAGCCCTTTTTCCAGGCTGTCTTCCTCGTGCGGGAAGGGCACGGGCACCATGTGATAGGCAATCTCGGGGATACCGGTCAGCAGGGATCGGGTCAGGATCTTGAAATCGGGGCGCACCTGCATGACCAGCCGGGCCATGACCAGACCGTCGACAAGCCCGTGCGGGTGGTTGGCCACCACCACAACCGCCCCGGTTTTCGGGATCAGCGCCACCTGTTCGGGCGGGGTCGTCACCTTGATGTTCATCACATCCAGCGCGCGCTGCCAGAATTCCAGCCCGCGGGCCGGTCCCATCCGTTCGAACCTGCGGATCAGCCGCAGAAGGGTCAGCTTGCCGCTGGACCATTCGATGGCACGGATAAGCGCCGCCTTGCGCGGGTCAGTGAAGGTGCCGGCATAAGACAGGCGTCGCTTGTCATAGGGCCGGTAGTCGGGATCACCGACCAGACCCGACTGGTCTGCACTTTCAGTCAAAGGCCTTCGTCCTCCACCACGGCAGTTGGTGCCGGGCCAGATATCGGTTCAGAACGATTCCCCGAAACGGCTTGCGACCAGGTTTTCAAGGGCATCGGCAAGCTGTTCAGCCTCGGTTCCGCAGGTTCGAACCTCAATAGAGGTTCCGCACGAGGCTGCCAACATCAAAAGGCCCATGATCGAGTCGCCGGATACCGTCATGCCGTCCTTGATGACCTCGGCCGTGGCATCATGCTGTTCCACCACCTCGACAAACCGCGCCGATGCGCGGGCATGCAGCCCCTTTTCGTTGACGATCTGAAAATGCCGCGCAATCACGATTGCCCCGTCATCCAGGGTCACGTCCGCCCGCATCGAAGCTGTCGATGTATTTGCGACCGGCTTCAAGGGCGGTTTCAACTGCTGCAGGCACGCTCAGGTTGCGCGACTTGGCAAGCTTGATCAAAAGCGGCAGGTTCGCGCCATAGATGATGCGGCGGTCTGTTGCCACGCAGGCCCGCAGCGACAGATTGGACGGCGATCCGCCGAACATGTCCGTCACCACCACCACGCCATCGCCGGTATCGACAGCATCGACCGCTGCACAGATCTCACTCTGTTTGGCAGACCGGTCATGGTCGTCTTCGATCGAGATCGCGCGCATGCCTTCCTGCTTGCCGACAACATGTTCGACGGCGGAAAGGTATTCCCGCGCCAATCCGCCATGTGCGACGATCACGATCCCGATCACGCGCCGTTCACCCTGTCTCCTGACCGGGCGCACCCTGCGCCCTGCGTTCCAGCTCGCGGTGACGCAGCGCCACCACCCAGCCGGCCTGAGACAGCACAATGCCCAGTTTTTCTGCAACTGCAACAGACCGATGCTGCCCCCCGGTACAGCCAAAACCGATGGTCAGATGCGCCTTTCCTTCGGCCACATGGGCGGGAAGCAGAAACAGGATCAGCTCCGTCAACTTCTGAAAGAAGGCCTCAAACCGGGGGTCTTCGGCAATATGCGCGGCCACGGCGGGGTCCCTTCCGTCGCGGTCCTGCAAGGCGGGCGACCAATAGGGGTTCTTGAGGAAACGCACATCAAAGACGGTATCGACCCCGCGCGGCACCCCGCGCCTGTAGGAAAAGGATTGAAGAGACACCGCCAGCCGCGCCGGCGTGACACGGCTGAACCATCTGGCGATTTCGGCCTTCAGATCATGGGGGCTCATTTCCGTGGTATCGATCAGATGGTCGGCCCGCGTCCTGACCGGACGGAGCAGATCCGTTTCGCGCTCGATGCCCTGGGATGGGGTTTCGGTCGGCGCAAGCGGATGGCGCCGTCGCGTCTGGCTGTAGCGCCGGCTCAACTCTTCGGGGGCGCAGTCAAGATAAAGCACCTCGGGCACGATCCGGGGGTCACGTGTCAGGCTGTCGATCAGTTCGATCAGGGCCGTCGTATTGAAATCCCGGTTCCGCACATCCAGCCCCAGCGCAAGGGGCCTTGTGTGCGGCGGCCCGTCGATCAGACGCGGCACCAGCGACAGGGGCAGATTGTCGATCACCTCATACCCAAGGTCTTCGAGCGCGTGGATCGCCGTGCTGCGCCCGGCACCGGAGGGTCCGGTGACAAGAAGCAGATTCTGCCCTGCGGTCTTTGCCGCCGTCCTGGTCTTGGCGTCCATCGTCAGGCCCGTTACGCGTGCCGTCCCCCGCGCAGATAGAGCAGGAGTGCGGCGGGAAGATGGGTGCTCAGGGGGCCTTTCACAAGCGCGATCCGCCTTTCCAGCAGCACAATCGCGTCCTGGTCCGGCAGACGGGGTGATGCGGGCTGCCCCAGATCGACGGCCAGGTGAAGGGGAACGCAAGCGACCGTTCCGGCCCGCAGAAGGCCAACGCCCCGCGCCTCGATCAATCCGGCAAGCGCGGGCGGCGCAGCGGCGACAAGGGCGTCGCCCGCGCATGTCACATCGACCTGATCATCTGCCACCAGAGCGGCCCCAAGGCCGATCATCTGCAGGGCCAGCGACGATTTGCCGGACCCGGAGGGGCCGAGAATCAAAAGCCCCCGGCCCTCAAGCGCAACGCAAGAGGCATGCAGCCGAAAGGAACGCGGCCCCTTCACACCGGCAGATCCACCACAAATCGGGCACCAAAAGGGCCAGAGGTGCCATCGGCATGGGGCGAGGGGATGTTTTCCGCCCAGATCGTGCCGCCATGCGCCTCGACGATCTGTTTTGAGATCGCAAGTCCCAGGCCAGAGTGATTGCCGAACTGACCTGCGGGGCGTTCCGAATAGAAGCGGTTGAAGATCTTGCCCAGCGCCTGTTCGGGAATGCCCGGACCCGAATCCTCGACAACAACCAGCACGCGGTTCTCACTCTGGCGCGCCCTGACGCGCACGGCATCGCCAGCTTCGCAAAAGGAAATGGCGTTGGTGATCAGGTTCACAAAAACCTGTGCAAGCCGCTCTTCCAGCCCCCGGGTCATGATCGGCTGCGGCGGCAGGTCGGTGGCAAAGGACACACCCTTTTCGGCGGCCCGCGCGCCCAGATGCGCGCTGAGGCCCGCCAGCGTCCTGCAAAGGTCAAAGGATGTTTCCTCTTCCTTCACCAGGTCGGACTCAAGGCGGGACGCTTTGGAAATGTCACTGACCAGCCTGTCCAGGCGGCGGACATCATGTTCAATCACATCCAGCAGCTTCTGGCGCTGATCCTCTTCCCTGGCAAAGCGCATGGTGCCCACGGCGGACCGCAGGCTGGCCAGGGGATTCTTGATCTCATGCGCCACGTCGGCGGCGAACTGTTCGTTGGCATCGATCCGGTCGTACAGGGCGGCAACCATGCCGCGCATCGCCACCGAAAGGCGGCCGATCTCATCGGGCCGGGACGCCAGATCGGGAATGCTGACACGCCCCCGGGCCATTCTGCGGGCATCGCGGCTGCGTCCACGTTCGGCGGCGGCGGCAAGATCGGACAGAGGGTTTGCAATGGTCGACGCCAGCACCAGCGACAGACCGACGGACACCAGCAAGGCGATGACGAACATCTGCAGCACCTGCTCGCGGTCGGCGCGCACAAGCCTGTCAATCTCTCCCGCAGCACTGGTCAGGGCGACGACACCCGTCACGGTGCCGCCGGCGCGGATCGGGGTTGCAACCGAAAAGATCGCAGCCCCGGTGGTGGCATCAAGGCCTGTATTGACGCCGGTCCTGCCGGTCAGAGCTTCGGGGAATATCGCGCGTGCCAGACCTTCGGCGTCCACTTTCGGCGGCCTCTGACGGCCCATCGCCAGCAGCTCGGCAGCGCCATCCCACGCCATGTTCAGAACGTCGGTAATCAGCGTTGACCGCATGTCCGGGGCGGGGCCCGGGTTCGGGGCGGCGGCACCCATGACTTTGGCAAGCAGCCTGCCCGAGACATCAAAGACGAACACTTCGATCCCGGGGGCAAGGTCAAGACGCGCCAATTTGGCCTCAACGTCCGGGCCAAGGGTTGCGGAAGCTGTGCCGCCCCCCGCTTTGGGCAATGTTGCCTCGAGCACATTGGCGACAAGCCGGGCTTCGCTGACCAGCCCCGCTTCGCGCTGCAGCACGAGGCTGTCGCGAAACGGATTCAGGAACAGAACGCCCGCCACAAGGATGACAAGCGCCAGCAGATTGAAGACGATGATCTTGCGCGCCAGCGGCGACCGGTTGAGCGACCCCAAGCGGCGACGCACCCGACCCTTCCGCAGGGCCGGACCGGCCTGTGCGCCGTCGCGCACCCGGTTCCCGCCCGAAGGGACGCGGCCTTTCTTGGCGGGCGCAGTTCTGGCTGAACCGAAGCGTGGCAGGGCCGTCATTCCCCGTTGTAGCGATAGCCGATACCATAAAGGGTTTCGATGGCAGAGAACTCATTGTCAATGCTGCGCATTTTCTTTCGCAGACGCTTGATGTGGCTGTCGATGGTTCGGTCATCGACATAGACCTGATCGTCATAGGCCACGTCCATCAGCTGATCGCGGCTTTTCACCAGGCCCGGCCTTTGGGCAAGGGCCTGCAACAGCAGGAACTCTGTCACCGTCAACGCAACGTCCTTGCCTTTCCAGCTGACGGAGTGGCGCAGCGGATCCATGCGCAGCGCGCCGCGGTCCATGATCCTGGTTTCTTCGGAAGTGGCGGCTTCGCCTGTTGCGATGGCCTGTTGCCGCCGCAGCAGCGCGCGGATGCGCTCGATCAGAAGCCGCAGCGAGAACGGCTTTTTCACATAATCATCCGCGCCCATGCGCAGCCCGAGGATTTCGTCGATTTCGTCGTCCTTCGATGTCAGGAAGATCACCGGCATCGATGTCTTCTGCCGCAGCCGCTGCAGCAGATCCATGCCGTCCATGCGCGGCATCTTGATGTCGAGCACGGCCAGGTCCGGCATGCGGCGGTTGAATGCCTCCAGCGCGGACTGGCCGTCATTGTAGGTTTCCACAAGGAAGCCTTCAGCCTCCAGCGTCAGCGACACGGATGTCAGTATATTCCTGTCGTCGTCCACAAGGGCGATTCTGGACATCCGTATTGTTCCTGACTTGTCGGACTCCTGCGTCTTCCGGCCTTATAGTCCGCAGTCTTGACAATGGACGCAACAGCTATGTGCGAATCGCCCCGCCACGCCCCCGGTTTTGTCACCGACTGTGGCGAAAGGTTGACTGACATGCAGCCCCGCCGCGCAGATCTGCCCAAAGCCGGGCGGCCCCCGTCCCCGGACAGACCTGTTGCGCCACCGTCGTGAAGGGTGGGGCGGGCGCGGCAAGGCCGTTCGGCACAGCGCAGGCGAAGGCCGCCGGTCCGACACGCCTTGGCGGCGGGGCGTTTCCGGCCCCTGCGCTTCCGCGCGTGCCCTCGCCCGTCCAGACCGGCGCTGACAGGGCGCTGAGGCAGCCGTCCGGCCGTTTGGCCGACGGGACACTCTTGCCGATCCGGGGACAGGGGTTGCCCCCCTGGGCGTGGGGCAGTGCCCCGGTGACCGGCATGTCCAGGAGACACAGAGGCCAGCGCCCGACCCTGCGGGCGGGAAGCGCCCGCCAGGGGCGGGGCGGGCGCTGGCCGGGGGCTTTGGCCCCCGGCCGGTCCTGATGCCAGCGTGGCGCTGTGGCAGGGGCGATGGCCCCTGCCAGAGAGACCGGGCATCGTGCAGTACGTAGGAACGTCCCTCCGGGCGGGAACAGGAAACGCATCGCGTTTCCCCGCCCTCGTGGTACGGTGCCACCCAGACCGGCAGGTCCAGGAGAAACAGAGGCCAGCGCCCGACCTGGCGGGGGCGAAGCGCCCGCCGAGGGCAGGGCGGGCGCTGGCCGGGGGCTTTGGCCCCCGGCTGGTCCTGATCCCGGCGTGGCGCTGTGGCAGGGGCGATGGCCCCTGCCAGTGAAGCGGTGAAGGTGTTGTCATCCGTTCGGGCGGGAACAGGAAACGCGACCCGCGTTTCCCCCGCCCCCGCAGAACGGTCCCCCGCAGACCCGCAGGTCCCGGAACAGCAGAAGGTCAGCGCCCGCCCGGGCCGGGCAAGGGGCAGCCTTGCGCTGTGGCCCAGGCCGGGACAACGATCCTGCACAAAGGGGCCTGGACCGCCCGGGCCGAACCGGGAAACAAGCGGGGACCATTGCCGGGCCTGCCGTCCGGCAACACCGGACGTGATCGGGCGCGACGCGGCACGCAGCGGCCGACAGGCAGCCTGCACAACGGCCGGTCAGGATTCCGCAATCACCCCGTCTGCAAAACCGGCGGCCAGCATCGGCTCGGCCAGACCGGACACCCCGCTTCGTATGGCCAGAAGATCGCCGTCCCAGCCAGGATCCGGGCCGGGTGCCTGACCGGGAAAAAGGGACGCGGTTGTGATCACCGCCGTGCGCATCCCGTCGCCGCCGAAAGCCAGCGAGGTGACGTTCCTTGCAGGTACCGGAATCGGCGGCAGGGCGGTGCCGTCGGGGGACCAGCGGCTGATCTGCGCGCCGTCCCAGTGGCCGACATAAAGGGTGCCCGCACTGTCGGTCGTCATGCCGTCGGGATACCCGTCACTGTCCGGGATCGTCGCGAAGAGGTCATGCGAAAGCGGCTTGCCCGCCGCGTCGAGGCGAAAGCGCAAAATCCGCCGGGCGAAAGTGTCGGCAAAGTAGGCGACCGTCCCATCGGGTGCAAAAGCCGGCCCGTTTGAGACGGTGAACCCTGCGGCAACCTCGGTGACCTGGCCCGCATGAACGCGCCAGATCCGGCCAAGCGGGGCCGCTTCCGCCGCATCCGACGATCCCACCCAGAGCCCCCCGCAGCGGTCGGCCTTGCCGTCGTTGAAGATCGTGCCACGCGGCAGGTCGATCGGGCAAGGCAAGGGGGCGGTCTGTCCGCTGTCCGGGTCCAGCCGGTGAAACCCGCGCACCGACACCAGAAGGGCCGCCCCATCCGCCCGGCGGACCAGACAGGCCAGGTCTTCGGCAAAGCCCGAGGCGATGATCCGGTCGGTCGCCGTCGCCGGGTCATGGCGGTGCACCGTGCGGCCCTGAAGATCAAGCCACAGCCAGACCCTTCGGTCCGGCAGCCACAGCGGCGCCTCGCCGACCCGCGCCCCGACCCTTGCCAGCCGCCCCACCGCCCCGGTCATGGCTTGCCCGAGGCGAACAGCACACGGCCCGCGACCTTGATCTCGACCTCGACCGCATAGCGGGTCAGCGCATCGGGGTTGACCTCTACCCCAAGGCCGGGACCGTCGGGCAGACGGATCAGGCCGTCAGGTCCGGGCGCGATCCGCGTCGCGGTCAGGTCGCGGGCAAGGGGCTGAAGGCCGGTGGGATATTCGCAGAGCCGGTGGTCCTGCAGGCCGGCATAGGGTTGCAGCGACGCCGACAGCGCAAGGTTCGAGGTGAAGGTATGGTTGACGTAGGTAACCCCCGCAGCCGCCGCCTTCAGCGCCACGCGCCGGGCCGGGGCAAGGCCGCCGATCCGGCCGGTGTCGATCTGGACAAACCCGGCGCGGCCGAAGTCGATCAGGTGTTCGGCCATGTCGGCGTTGTGCGCCGCCTCTCCGCCCGCAAGGGGCACGGATGACCGCGCGGCAAGGGCGGCATAGGCCCCAAGGGCCGAACCCCCGAAAGGCGCTTCCAGCCAGGCGGCGCGGGCGGCGGCAAGGGCGGGCAGGCGCAAGGCGGCAGCCTCTGTATCCTCGCCGAAAATCTGGCCTGCATCTATCAGAAGGATGCCGTCTTCGCCCAGGCCCGCGCGGGCGGCCTCCAGGTGGCGGATATCCTCGGCCAGGTCAAGGCCGAAGGGCGACCAGCCGAATTTGGCCGCCGTGAAGCCCGCCCCGCGGATTGCCCGGGCGGCAGCGCCGGTTTCTTCCGGCGTCTTGCCGAACAGGACAGAGGCGTAGGGCAGTTTCGGATGCGCCCTGTCCTGGCCCAGCAGCCGCCAGACCGGTTCACCCCGTGCCCGGCCAAGAACATCCCACAGCGCAATCTCGACCCCGGACCAGGTATGCGCGGCCTGGGCTCTGTTGCGCAAATCACCTGACGACCGAGGTACCCCTTTCCCCGGACAGACTTATCCCACGGCCTCTGTGACGGGGATGCCGAGCGCGGTGTAGCCGTTGAGGACGCCTATGCGGACCTGGAGTTCGGCAACCTGA
>JADCDI010000058.1 GCA_020251025.1 Rhodobacter sp.
GACAGGGCCACCCTTCCGGGCGGGAAGAGGAAACGCATCGCGTTTCCCCCGCCCGCTCGGGACTGTCCCCTGTAGACCGGCAGTTCCGCGAGATACAGAGGCCAGCGCCCGACCCGGCGGGCGGGAAGCGCCCGCCGGTGGCGGGGCGGGCGCTGGCCGGGGGCTTTGGCCCCCGGCCGGGCAAGGGGCTGCGTAACGCTGTGGCAGGGGCGATGGCCCCTGCCATTGGGGGCGGTGACGGTGCCTTCACCTCTCCGGGCGGGATCAAGAAACGCACCGCGTTTCCCCCGCCCGCGCGGGACGGTTCCCTGCAGACCGGCAGGTCCGGGAAGAACAGAGGTCAGCGCCCGCCGTGGGCGGGGCGGGCGCTGGCCGGGGGCTTTGGGCCCCCGGCCGGTCCTGATCCCGGCGTTGCGCTGTGGCAGGGGCGATGGCCCCGGCCTTTTGCGCGGCGCAAGGTCTTTCACCGGTCCTGTGCCCTGTGAGCTGTGCCGTCCCTGACCCCTTTGCGCCAGGGAAGAACCCGGCGCGTCCCGCTTACTGGCGGGGCTGTTCCCGGACACAAAGGATACCCGGGGGGCAGGGCGCATCATGGCCGTTTTGTCAGGTTTCCTGCAAAGAGCCTGTTCAGCTATCCTGCACCTTCCCACCTGCGTGGGCTGATGGTCCCGGAGTTTCCCCGATGTTGTTTGTTAAGTTCATGATCTCTGCAACCACTGCAAGCCTGTTGATTTTGCCATTCCTTCTGGCAGCGGTTGCGATCAGTCAGTGGCGGCTTGCGTCACGCGTCGCCGGTCTGCAGCGCGTGATCTCGTTGCAGCAGGGCGTGGCCAGCCAAGGCACCGGTACCATGACTCTGGTATCCGCCCCTGGTGATGACGATGCCTTGCCGGGCCAGGACCAGGTGACCAGAGACACCGGCGAAACGGTGCCCCTTCCGCCGCAACCGGCAGCAGGGGGCAAAGTCCCGGCAAAAGACCCATTTCTGCGAAAAGTGAGGCGAAACTGGATGTTCATCGCTGCCGCGCTTTCCGCGATCTTTTTCTGGCCCTTGTTATTGCCGCTGCTGTCCTTGATCCAGGCAAGGCTGGTCTCTCAGGTCGACTCGATTGGGCAGGCCCTGGCCCCGAGAAAGGACCGGACCATCGTGGCAGAGATACCAGAAACGGGCATGCCCCGGGAAAGTGCCGTTGCAGAGGCTGGCGCCCCAGACCCGATGCCCCTTGAACCGCATCGCGCCAACTGGCTGGGCAACTGGCTCAGCCTCGGTATTGCCGGGCTCCTGATGGTTGCCGGATACACATATGGGACCGCGGGCATGAGAAGGCGCTTTGGTGACGCCCCGCTGGACCCATGGGTTCAGGTTGGCGTTTTGGTCGGCTTCGGCTTTGGCCTGATGGTTTACGGCGCATGGACAGAGCGCAGACTGAAACGCAGGCCCAGCCAGGGCATCGCCTTTCTGCCCTTCATCTGCGCAGGAGCAGGCCTTTTTCTGCTGTACAGCGCCTGTGTCGCGCTGATCACAGAGGGTCTTGTCCAAACAGAAGACACTGGACATCTGGTATTTGGGGCTATGCTTCTGGTTCCGGCCTTAGCCGTTATCCTCAGCGGGGTGAAGAGCCCCCTGCTGCTTATTCTGGGCATGACAGGCGCTGCGATGGCGCCGTTTGCCGTGTATGTTCCACGGGCGGAACTCTCACTTTACGTGATGCTGCCGCAGTTCGCGGCACTGGCGCTGATCGGTCTGTTGCTGGAACGTGTCCGGCTTTGGGGCGGGCCGGTCTGAAAGGGCCCGTTTCAGCAGCGGTCGTCAGGGCCGCAGTCTCACTGCGACCGATGCTAAGCATCTGACGGCACGGATTGGATGCAGGTCACCCTTCCATCGGGTCACATCGCCGCGCGTCACCTGCCGCGCCGGTCCAGTGCCCGCCGGGTATTGCCCGCAGCACACTGGACCGGGGCGCTGCCCCCGTCTATAAGCCCCGCCATGATGGATCGGACAGCACCCCACCCGCTGCGAATTACCGGCCCGGCGCGCTGAGCTTCAGTCGCCGGGACAAGGTGCCAGCCGCACCGCCCTTCGCCCGATCACGCCCCGTTTTCAAGGACCGCATCCGATGTGCGCCGAACCCGTCAGCCCGAACCAGACCGATTACCGCGACACCGTCTTTCTGCCCGAGACCGGTTTTCCCATGCGCGCCGCCCTGCCCCAGCGCGAGCCGGACTGGCTGGCACGCTGGGCGCGGATCGGCGTCTATGACCGGCTGCGCGAAAAGGCGGCGCTGGCGGGCGGCACCCGCCCCCCCTTCACGCTGCATGATGGCCCGCCTTACGCCAACGGGCATCTGCATATCGGCCATGCGCTGAACAAGATCCTGAAGGATATGGTGGTGCGCAGCCGGCAGATGATGGGCTTTGACGCCCGCTATGTGCCGGGGTGGGATTGCCACGGGCTGCCCATCGAATGGAAGATCGAGGAACAGTACCGCGCCCGCGGCGAGAACAAGGATGCGGTGGACAAGGTCGCCTTCCGCCAGGAATGCCGCCGCTTTGCCGAAGGCTGGGTCGATGTCCAGCGCGAGGAATTCAAGCGCCTTGGCGTGACCGGCAACTGGGCCGACCCCTATCTGACGATGGATTACCACGCCGAGGCGGTGATCGCGGAAGAGTTCATGAAATTCCTGATGAACGGCTCGCTCTATCAGGGGTCAAAGCCCGTGATGTGGTCGCCGGTGGAGAAAACCGCCCTGGCCGAGGCGGAGGTGGAGTATCACGACCATACGAGCCATCAGGTGTGGGTGCGGTTTAAACTCTCCGCGACTGGCATGGCAGCGGTAGAAAACTGCGAACTGGGAAGCGCAGACATTCTTGGCCGCAGTGTCGTGATCTGGACCACAACGCCTTGGACTATTCCTCAGAACCGTGCAATCGCGTTTAATCCCAGTATTGCCTACGGTCTTTATCGCGTTGAGGCCGTGGCGGAAGGCGGCAGTGCTAGGCCGAGTGAAGAAGTAATCGTAGCTGACACACTTGTAGAACTTGTGATGTCCGCTGGAAAGGCAACTGCTTATTCGAGGCGGGGTTCGCTGCATACGTCTCAGCTTAGAGGTGCCATTTGCACACATCCCTTCCTAAGTATTGCCGATGGAAGAGGCGAATGGGATTACCCCGTCCCCCTCCTCCCCGGCGATCATGTGACCGATGATGCGGGCACGGGCTTTGTCCATACCGCGCCCAGCCACGGGGATGACGACTATCAGCTCGGGCAGAAGTTCGGCCTGCCGATGACCTACAACGTCGAACCCGACGGTTCCTACCGCGCCGATCTGCCGATCTTCGGCGGGCAGCACATCATCATGCCCGATGGCAAGGAAGGCCCGGCCAATGTCAGTGTCATCAAGCAACTGGCCTATACCGGCGCGCTCTTTGCCAAGGCAAAGCTGAAGCACAGCTACCCGCATTCCTGGCGGTCCAAGGCGCCGCTGATCTACCGCAACACGCCGCAATGGTTCGTGGCCATCGACAAGGTGCTGGACGATGGCAAGGGCGCTTACGGTGACACGATCCGCACCCGCGCCCTGACCAGCATCGACCAGCTTGTGCAATGGACCCCGCAATCGGGGCGCAACCGCCTTTATTCCATGATCGCGGCGCGTCCCGACTGGGTGCTGTCGCGCCAGCGCGCCTGGGGCGTGCCGATGACCTGCTTTGTGCGCAAGGGTGCCAAACCCACCGACCCGGATTTCCTGCTGCGCGACGCAGGCGTCAATGCCCGTATCATCGCGGCGTTCAAGGCGGATGGGGCCGATGTATGGTATATGCAAGGATTCAAGGAGAAAGTCCTTGGCAACGACCATGATCCGCATGATTTTGAACAGGTTTTCGACGTTCTGGATGTCTGGTTCGATAGCGGCTCCACCCATGCCTTCGTGCTGCGCGACCGCCCCGATGGCACGGCAGACGGCATAGCCGACCTTTATCTGGAAGGCACCGATCAGCACCGGGGGTGGTTCCATTCCTCGATGCTGCAGGCCTGCGGCACGCTGGGCCGCGCGCCCTATCGCGGCGTGCTGACCCATGGCTTCACGCTGGACGAAAAGGGCATGAAAATGTCCAAATCGCTGGGCAACACCATCGTTCCCGAAAAGGTCGTGCAGGAATATGGCGCGGATATCCTGCGGCTGTGGGTCGCGCAGGCGGATTTCACCATCGATCAGCGCATCGGCCCCGAAATCCTGAAAGGGGTCGCCGACAGCTACCGGCGCCTGCGCAACACCCTGCGCTTCCTGCTGGGCAACCTGGCCGGTTTTTCGGACGCCGAAAAGGTTGATCCCGCCGGGATGCCGGAACCGGAACGCTGGGTGCTGCACCGCCTGGCCGAACTGGACGCCGAGGTGCGGCGCGGCTACACCGCCTATGACTTCCAGGGCGTGTTCCAGAAGCTGTTCCAGTTCTGCACGGTGGACCTGTCTGCGGTCTATTTCGACATCCGCAAGGACAGCCTTTATTGCGACGCCCCCGGCAGCCACAGGCGGCGGTCGGCGCGCACGGTGCTGGATATCCTGTTCCACCGCCTGACCACCTGGCTTGCCCCCATTCTGGTCTTCACCACCGAAGAGGTCTGGCTGTCACGCTTTCCCCAGGATGAGGGATCGGTCCATCTGCAGGACATGCCGCAAACCCCCGCCGCCTGGCTGGACACGGCGCTGGCCGCCAAATGGGTGAACCTGCGCCAGGTGCGCCGCACCGTGACGGCGGCGCTGGAGGTGCAGCGCACCGCCAAGGTGATCGGTGCCTCGCTGGAAGCCGCCCCTGTGGTGCATGTCGAGGATGCGGGCGCGCTGACCGCGCTGCGGTCGGTCGATTTCGCCGACCTCTGCATCACTTCCGCCCTGACACTCACCGCCGATCCCGCCCCGCAAGAGGCCTTCCGCCTGCCCGAGGTGCCCGGCGTGGGCGTGGTGTTCGAACTGGCCGAAGGGCAGAAATGCCAGCGCTGCTGGAAGATCCTGCCCGATGTCGGCAGCCACAAACACCCCCACACCTGCGCAAGGTGCAACGACGCGCTGGGGTAGGACGGGCGTGTGACCGCCGGGGGGGCCTTGCCCCATTGCCCGCAGGGTCGGGCGAACGCCCGACCTTGGGCAGGCCCGCTTATGCACCGGGCGAACGACTGTGTGGCGTTTCAGTGCCAAGCGGCGCAGGCACAAGCTGCGGCCACCGGTTCGCTTCTTTCAGCGATGATCGTTCCGCCGCTTGAAAATGCCGGGCATCAAGCAGGCCTGTCACGATCGGCATCAAGGAATTTTCGCAGTGCTTCCAGATCGGGAAGCAGGCGCGCCACCTGATCGGGAGGGAATGCGGCGGCTATCCGCCTGACGTCGGGGGCAAGCGAATCGATCGTTTCTTGCCGAAGCTTCCGCCCGGCATCCGTGATGTATACCAGTTTGGACCTGCCGTCCTTCGGGTTCTTGCGGATCTCGATCAGACGTTCACGTTCCAGAACGGCCAGCGAATGGGTCATCGAGGTTTTGGGAACCTGAAACGCCCTGGCAATGGCCATGGGCGTTCTGCCGTCCCCAACCCGCACCAGGTGGTTCAATACGGAAAACTGCGCCAGCACAAAGCCGGGTGGCAGCCGCTCCTCAAGAATGTTTCGCGACAAATGCTCGATGATTCCGATCTCGTTGAAAAGACGGAAGTATTCCGAGATTACACTTTCAGGCATTCATGATCCTGCCTTCCTGTCGCCACTGCGCAATTCTGCCGACGTCCGGACAATAGCCCATGCGCGACAACTCGTGAACCCCGCCCACGTCATGTGCCATGCGTTGATGCCGCCGGCGGGCGCTGGCCTGCCGTTGGTGCGGGCGGCACGGGTCCCAGTGGCAGCGCCGCGCGCAGGCGGGGAAAACGCGGGCGCGTTTTCCCTGCCCAAAGGGGCAATCCCTGCCCCCGGGCGGGCAAGATTTTCCCGGCAGGCAGGCAGCCGGATTGCTGTTTCAGGGCCCTGCTGGCCTTCGGTCAGCGCGAAGGGGTCCGGCAGATACCCGATCTGACATGCGGCAAAAGCGCCGCCAGACAGGGAGTTGCGGCAGTCCCTGCGTGATCATGGCCGAAGACGCCGCTTTCCGTCAGCATGACAAATCCATGAAGAAAGGACCACAGGGCAACGGTCCTGCCCTCCAGATCATCGGCTGCACCATCAAGGGACCCGGCGACAGCCGCCATAAGGGCAAGGAAACAGGCGTTGCGCGGCCCGGCAAGTGCCGGGTCGGAAAGATCGATCAGTTTCGGCTGTGCCATCAGGGCATAAAGATCAGGCTCTCTCAACCCGAATGCGACGTAGCGTTCGCACATGGCCTGCAGATCGTCCCGGCAGTCAGGGTCAGGGTGCGTGCTGTGAAGCGCCTGGGCGGCCTCGGCAAAGCCCTGGGCCGCAAGCGCGGTAAGAAGCGCGCGCTTGTCGGCAAAATGTCTGGCCGGGGATGCGTGCGAGACGCCGATCACTTGCGCGGCCTTGCGTAATGATATTGCATTCAGCCCGCCGGACCTGAGCTGTTCCCGGCAGACGCGCAGCAGTTCCATCCGCAGGTCGCCATGGTGGTAAGGGGCCGACGCAGCAGGTTGCGCATATGATGCAGGCATTGACAACATTCCCGGAATACCTATGTTGATGACAACAACATAGATGCTGGATCGATTCTTGTCAGCCCATTGGCTGCAAGTCGGGGTGCCGCGTGATCGCATGGCAGCACGTATCCGGTGCGGGAGGCATGACATGCAAGTGCACAGCGTTATCGGCGGCAACGGAACCATCGGCGAGGAAACGGTGCGCCATCTGGTGGCGGCAGGGTGCAATGTTCGGGTTGTCCAGAGACATCCCAGACCGGTCATGCCGTCTGTCGCGACCGCAAGCGCGGATGTCTTCGATCTTGATGGCCTGACGAGGGCGGTCGGGGGGTCGGATGTCGTCTATCTTATCATCGGCCTGCCCTATGATGCGAAGATCTGGCTGGAAGGCTTTCCGCGGGCCGTGTCAAATGCCGTCGAAGCGGCCCGCCGGGTTGGCGCGCGGCTGGTCTATTTCGACAATGTCTATATGTACGGCCCGGTGCCGGGCATCATGACAGAGAAGACGCCCGATCATCCGACGACCCAAAAGGGCATTGCCCGCGCCCGCGCTGCCCGCGTCCTGATGGATGCGGTCGAAAAGGGAACCATCAGCGGCCTGATCGCAAGAAGCGCGGACTTCTATGGCAATTACCGCCCGTTCGACATGGTCAGGGACATTGCCGGGAAACTGGTCAAGGGCCGCAAGGCGCAACTGTTGCTCAGCGACGACAAGGTTCATTCGCTGACCTATATCCCGGACGCGGGACGTGCCGTTGCCGCACTTGGCCAGCGGCAGGACGCCTTCAACGACATCTGGCACATGCCAACCGATCCGGATGCGCTGACGGGCGCGCAACTGGTGGACCTGATCGCAGCGCTGTTGGGCACGCAAGCCCGCCACAGCGTGGTTCCGAAAATCATGTTGCGGATGGTCGGCCTGTTCAATGCCAACGTCCGCGGCCTTCTGGAGATGTCCTATCAGTTCGAACAGGACTA
The DNA here is from genome assembly GCA_020251025.1 of Rhodobacter sp. Lineage (GTDB taxonomy): Bacteria > Pseudomonadota > Alphaproteobacteria > Rhodobacterales > Rhodobacteraceae > Aliitabrizicola. The sequence goes on from JADCDI010000058.1 coordinate 7,612, forward strand.
TCGCTTTGACAGTTCCAGGATCGCGCAGGCCTTCGGCATCACGGCGACGCCGATGCGACAGGGCCTTGCCGCGCACCTGACATTCCTTGGCCATACTCTGGCAGACAAGGGACCGGGGCCACTGCGGCACTGACCTGCGGGGCCGGGAAAGATGCTGCCAAGGCATCAGTGCGCCATGCGGATACTGTCCGGGGCATAAAAACGGTGCAAGACCCGGCAAAGCAGGCAACCGGGCCGGATTGCCCCCCGGCCGACCCTTGGGCAAAGGGGCCCTGCGGCGGCAATTCCGGACCGGTGCGGCAACCCCCGATCCTTTCGGGCCGTGCCAGGTTCCGGCGGGCTTGCGATCAGACAAAACGGCTCAGGTCGCCCCTTTGCACCGATGCGGCGACCGGGCCGTCTGTTGCGCTGGAGCAAGGCCGTGTTGACAGCCATCGGTTTCTCTTTAACTCTCTGATCGCTGAACAGCCGCTGTGGCAGGCGCGGAGGGACGCGTGATCGAAGTATCGCCCGGCGAAGCGGCGGCAGTCATCCGGGATGGCGACGTCGTCGCGATCACCGGAAACGGCGGCGGCATGCTTGAGGCGGACGAAATCTTTGCCGCTGTCGAAGAGCGGTTTCTGACCACCGGCCACCCGCGCGACCTTGTGCTGGTCCATGCGCTGGGTGTGGGCGACGCAAAGGCGCGCGGGGTGAACCGCTTTGCCCATGCGGGCATGGTCCGGCGGGTGATTGGCGGCCATTGGTCCTGGTCGCCCCGGATGCAGAGGCTGGCGCATGAAAACCGGATCGAGGCCTTCACCCTTCCGTCTGGCGTCATCTCTCTGGTGCTGCGGGAAACCGGTGCCAATCGTCCCGGCCTGATCACGCGGGTCGGGTTGGATACCTTTTTTGATCCGCGCCGGGGCGGCGGGGCAGCCAATGACGCGGCGCGGGCCGCCTTGCCGATAAACGAGATCGTAAGCCTGGGTGGCGAGGAATTCATCCGCTATTTCCCGATCCGGCCGGACATTGCCATCGTGCGGGGCACCTATTGCGACGAGCGGGGAAACATCTCCTGCGCCGAAGAGGCGGGCGACCTTGACGCCCATGTCGTGGCGCTCAGCGCAAGGAATTCGGGCGGCCGCGTTCTGGCGCAGGTGCGCGAGAGGCGAAGCGGCAAGGACTGCATGGCCCGGCTGGTGCAGATTCCGGGCGTTCTGGTTGACCGGGTCGTGCTGGCACCTGACCAGCCCCAGACCCATGCGGGCGGCTATGAGGCAAGCCTTGCGGGACTGCCCCATGCCGGAACGGAACTGGCCGGAAGGTTCGGCGGGCTTGCCATGCCGACCGGCGCGCGGGCCGTCATCGCCCGGCGTGCGGCGAACGAAATTCTTGCCGGGCAGTCGGTGAACTTCGGCTTCGGCATTCCCGGGGGCATCGCGGCGGTCCTGTCGGCGCAGGCCCGGCTCGGGGACATCTGGCTGACCGTCGAGCAGGGCATCCACAATGGCCAGTTGATCGATGGTGCGCTGTTCGGGGCGGCGGCCTTTCCCGGCGCAATCATGCGATCCACGGACCAGTTCGATTTCTACAGCGGTGGCGGTGTTGATGTTGCGTTTCTGGGCGCGGGAGAGGTTGATGCCGAGGGCAATGTCAACGTATCGCGCCTGGGTCAGGATGTGGTCGGGCCGGGTGGCTTTGTCGATATCTCGCAAGGCGCGAAGGCTGTTGTCTTTTGCGGAACCTTCGAAACAGGCGGGCTGGCCGTGCAGGTGGACAACGGGCATCTGGCCATCGAACGCCACGGCCGCATCCCCAAGTTCATCGAAAAGGTCCGCGAGGTGACGTTTTGCGGCCCCGCAGCCCGTCGGCGCCACAAGCCCGTCACCTATGTGACCGAGCGCGCGGTCTTCAAACTGACCGAGGCCGGAATGACCCTGGTCGAGATCGCACCCGGGATTGACCTGCAGCGTGATGTGCTGGACCGCATGGCGTTCAGGCCGGTGATCCCGCCCGGTCTTGCGCTTATGGACCCGGCCTGCTTCGCAAAAGACAGCCCCGGTGCCGCCCCGAAAGAACCGGCAGGGACGGGTGCAGGCCATGCGTGATCAGGCAGGGCCGCACTTGCAGACGGCGGTGCGGCGCAGGAACCCTGTCGCAGGGCGGTTCACCGATGCCGAAGATGGTGATCCTGTCTTCTGCGGGCGGCTGGCTTCCGGTCGGGTCGTCAGCAAGCATCCCTTGTGCGCACCGGTGCGGCCCGGGTCTGCCGCCGCGGCGGTGCGCGGCAGTCTCACGGCGAAACGCCGCGACCTCGCCGGGGGCAAGGCGTGCCTGCCCGTCCTGCGCGGGGCGGCAAGGACCTTGCGGCGCAGCGGCAGCGAAGGCGCGCCGGACGGGATGCCAGACAGGCCGGAACCGCTGGCAACACGGCGTGGCGGGGTGACGGTGGCGGCGGCTGCACTGTGGGGCCATGCGGCGGGCGCAGCGCGCGCCCTGCATGGCGACGGTTACGCAGCGCCCGGTATCGGGCGCGGGCATTTCCCGCAAACACCCGCAGCCCCCGGCCCGGACGCCAGGACCCACACCGGCGATCACCCCGCCGCACCCGCCAGTGCCCGCGCCGGGACGCGGCCCGCGCGGCACGACATCTGCCCACCCGACAGCGAAGGCCCGCCGCGATCAGGCATGACGGTGACCGCGACGATCCGGGATGAATGCCGCCCCCCCTCAGACGACGGGGGCCTGATCCCCGGCACGCCTGCCTTCCCCGTTCCCGCCCCCGGGGCAACCGCATGACGGACGCCCCCGCATCACCCCTGCCCGCAGGAGAGTATTTCTACGACGACCTTCAGGTCGGTGCCTGGTTCCGCACGGGCCGGATCACGGTGACCGAAGCCCACATCGTAGCCTTTGCCGGAATTTCGGGCGACTTCTTTGATGTGCACATGGATGACAGGTTCGCGCGGGAACAGGGCTTTGCCGGACGCATCGCCCATGGCCTGCTTGGCCTTTGCCTTGTCGACGGGTTGAAGAACCGCGCCGGGGCGCAGTTGCAGGCGGTCGCCTCGCTGGGCTGGAAAGACTGGTCGTTCAAGGCACCCATCGTTGCCGGCGACAGCATCTGGGCGACGATCACGGTCGCAGAGATGCGCCTTGCCTCCTCGGGTGACCGCGGGGTCGTTCAGCTTGGGTTCGAGGTGCGCAATCAGGATGGCGTCCTGGTGCAGGCGGGCCGCAACGTGCTTCTGATGCGCCGAAGACAGCCGGAATAATGCCCCGGGGAAGAACGGCTTGCCGATGGGTCATGGCAGGCAATCCCGCGCGCGGGCGGACGGGCAGGGACGCCCGTCAACCGGCGCGGACAAAGTTCCGGGGTCAATCCATCTTTTCGCCGGATCTTCCCGCCGCCGGGTCGCCGGATGCGGCATTCCCGCCCATGGTGATGGTCCCGGCACTGCGGCGGCAGGGCATTGCCGGGCCGACACCGGGGACCGCCGGGGGCTGATCTGCCCATGACCGGCGCGGGCCCGGACAGGATCGCAAGAGGGTCCCGGCCGTGCGGTTCCGGAACAGGCCTGTCCTGGCATCCGGGCAATGGAAAGGGCCTTGTCCCGGAACACCTTGAACCGCCGGACGCGATCCGAAAGCCGCCGGAAGCGACCTGGGACTGCCGCGTCGCCAATCCCGATTTCATCGCATTGGTGAACCCGGAAAACCTGCCCGGTACCGCCTGTCTTCAGAAGTCAGGGGTCGCGCAAGTTGGACAGGTGTGCTTCTTGGCCGCGCGACGGCGATCCTGAACAAGGGTGTCGCGACGGGCTTACACCGCCCCGGCGTGGACCCGATGCAGCTGATCCATTCGATCACCGCGCTGGGGTTCCGTTACCGGAACAAGCGCTTCACGAAAGCTCTGACCTGCAATTCCGGCCACATGACGGACAGCGCCCTGGCCGCCCGACGCGCCTTCATCGTCGGTTTCGTCATGCGGGCGATCCTGTCAGACAGGGAAATCGCCCGACACGGGCGATCAGGGGTGTCCGCCATCGGCACCCACGGAACAGTCTGGCGTGATTGCGCTGCGGGGGTTTTGCGGCTCATCTTGACCGCGCATGGCGGTGCGGATGACAAAGAACCCCGTGACGAACACGGCTCCTGCCGCGCAAGTCATGAAGGACATCCGGCGCGCGGCGTGCAAGCCGCACAGGTCAGACGAGAAGACCCGGATCGTGCTGTCTGCGGACGCAAGGCGGAAATGGCCCGTTTCAGGTCGTGCACCCTGCGGGCATCCGCCATTCACGGGGTTCTCCTGGCGGGGACGGACAAGAGTGTGTCACGTGATCTGATACGCCCTCAGTCATCTTCCCGCCGCAGCGGCATGGTCATGCAATGGGCGCTGCCGCCGCCATGGGCGAACAGGCGCAATTCGGGGTCCAGCACGGTGATCCCCTCGGCCCTCAGGGCGGCGTTGGTCAGGGTGGAATGGCGCGGCGAAAGCACGCGGTCGTGGCCCAGGGCCAGCACGTTGCAGGCCATGTCCGCCATGGCCTCGCGGTAGCCGACAGGGATCAGGCGGATCTGGTGATCGCGCAGCCATTCCAGGAATTCGGGCGGCAAGGCATCGGGGCAGGCCAGGGCAAGGCCCGGCGCGCACATCGAAAAGATCACGTCCAGATGCAGGAAATGATCGTCAAAGGGCACCACCATCACCTCCCACCCTTCGGCCCGCAGCCAGCCCGCATATTGCGCGGCCCCGGCGGGGTCGGTGCGCCCGCCGCTGGTGCCGATGGCTGCCAGACCGGGGCGGATCAGGTGAATATCGCCGCCTTCGACCGTGCCTGCGGTCGCCATTTTCCACATCCTGTTGTCGAAGAAATTCAGGACCGCAGCATATTCGCCGCGCCGCTGCGGCATCGCAAGCATGGTCAGCACCGGGCCCAGCGGCGAGACCTGCGACGAATCGCGGGTATAGACCTGATACTTCAGATGCGCTTCGGGCATAAGGTAATGGCGCGTGACCCCGGCCTCGTGCAGCGCCGCCTCGAATTCCGCATATTCCGCATCCAGCCGGGCGCGGTCCAGCGGCGTGCCCGACAACAGGGTGGCCCGGGCGATGGCATTGGTGGGGATCCAGTCGTAATTGTCGGGGCGGCACAACAGCACGTCCGTCAGGCGGCCGGTTTCAGATTGCAGGGTCCAGGGCATGAGATGTCTCCACATCTTTGCGACCAGCGGCAGGAACAGGGGCCGGGCCAAAGCGTCACCGGCGCTGTTCCGGCTCGGGACCAGGGCGCCTGAAGCGTGGCCTCAGAAATCCAGGTTCTCGACGTTCAGCGCGTTTTGCTGGATGAACTCGCGGCGCGGTTCAACGACATCGCCCATCAGCTTGGTGAAGATGTCATCGGCCTCGGCCAGATCCTCGACCTTCACCTGCAGCAGCGTGCGCGCTTCGGGGTCGAGCGTGGTTTCCCACAACTGATCCGGGTTCATTTCACCCAAGCCCTTGTAGCGCTGCAGGCTCAGCCCCTTTTCGCCTTCGGCCAGCACGGCCTTCAGCAGGTCGACCGGCCCGAAGATGGTCTGTTCGCGATCCTTGCGCATCAGCCGCGACGGCGCGCCGTAGACCTCGCGCGTGGCCCCGGAAACCTGCGACAGACGCCGTGCTTCGCCCGAACGCAGGACGGCCCCGTCCAGCGTACGCAACTCTTCCACGCCGCGCAGCACGCGCGACAGACGGATGCCGTGATCCTGGGTGATCCGGCCCGTCCAGCCGCGTTCGAATTCCGGCGCGACAGCGTCCAGCCGCTGCGCCACGGTATCCGCCACCTTCTGCAGGTCGGCATCGGCCTTGCCCGCGTCAAAGGCACCGGCCAGTGCGGCCTGTTCCAGGATGTGGCGCGGGTAATGGGTGGGAAAGGCTTCCAGCACGCGGCGGAACTGCCGCGCGCCTTCGATCACGCGGGCAAGATCGGTGCCGGCAATCTCTTCGCCGGTGCCAAGGCGCAGGACCGCTCCTTCGACACCCATCTGGACCAGGTAGTCTTCCAGCGCTGCCTGATCCTTGAGGTAGACTTCGGACTTGCCGCGCATCACCTTGTAAAGTGGTGGCTGGGCTATATAAAGATAGCCGCCTTCGATCACCTGCGGCATCTGGCGGAAGAAGAAGGTCAGAAGCAGCGTGCGGATATGCGCGCCATCGACATCGGCATCGGTCATGATGACGATCTTGTGGTAGCGCAGTTTCCTGATGTCGAACTCATCACGCCCGATACCGGTGCCAAGCGCCGTGATCAGCGTGCCGATTTCCTGGCTGCCCAGCATCCGGTCAAAGCGGGCGCGTTCCACGTTCAGGATCTTGCCCTTCAGCGGCAATACCGCCTGGTTGGCCCGGCTGCGGCCCTGCTTGGCCGATCCGCCGGCGCTGTCACCTTCGACGAGGAAAAGTTCGGACTTTGCCGGGTCGCGTTCCTGGCAATCGGCCAGCTTTCCGGGCAGCGAGGCGACATCAAGGGCGGTCTTGCGGCGGGTCAGCTCGCGCGCCTTGCGGGCGGCTTCGCGGGCCAGGGCGGCCTCGATGATTTTGCCGACGATCTGGCGGGCGGGGCCGGGGTTCTCTTCAAACCACTCGGCCAGCTTTTCGTTGACCAGGTTTTCCACCGCTGGCCGCACTTCGGACGATACAAGCTTGTCCTTGGTCTGGCTGGAGAATTTCGGATCAGGCACCTTGACGGACAGCACGCAGGTCAAGCCTTCGCGCGCGTCATCGCCGGTGAAATCGATCTTTTCCTTCCTGGCAATGCCAGAGCTTTGGGCATAGCTGTTGATCGTGCGGGTCAGGGCACCGCGAAAGCCTGCAAGATGCGTGCCGCCGTCGCGCTGGGGGATGTTGTTGGTAAAGGGCAGAACCGTTTCATGGTAGCTGTCATTCCACCACATCGCGATTTCCACGGTGATCCCGGCGCGCTCGCCCAGAATATAGATCGGATCGGGCATGATGGCGGTCTTGGACCGGTCAAGATAGCGCACATATTCGCGCACGCCGCCTTGGTAGAACAGTTCCGACCGCAGCGGTTCTGCGGGGCGCTCATCCTCCAGCACGATGCGCACGCCGGAATTCAGGAAGGCCAGTTCGCGCAGGCGGTTTTCCAGCGTCCTGAAGACATAGTCGAGATTCGAGAAGGTCCGGGTGGAGGCAAGAAAACGCACCTCGGTGCCCTTTTCGCCCGGCGCATCGGCGACAACGCGCAGATGTTCCACCGTATCGCCATGCTCGAAGCGGGCGAAATGTTCCTTGCCGTTGCGCCAGACGCGCAGTTCCAGCCAGTCGGACAGGGCGTTGACGACCGAAACGCCAACGCCGTGCAGACCGCCCGAAACCTTGTAGCTGTTCTGGTCGAATTTCCCGCCCGCATGCAGCTGGGTCATGATCACTTCGGCGGCGGAAACACCTTCCTCCGCGTGGATGTCCACCGGGATTCCCCGCCCGTTGTCGCGCACCGAAACCGAGTTGTCGGCATGGATTTTCACCGTGACGGCAGTGGCATGACCGGCCAGCGCCTCGTCAATGCCGTTGTCCACCACCTCATAGACCATGTGGTGCAGGCCCGAGCCGTCGTCAGTATCGCCGATATACATCCCGGGCCGCTTGCGCACGGCCTCCAACCCCTTGAGAACCTTTATGGATTCAGAGTTGTAATCGTCCTGTTTCTTTGCAGCTTCGGCCATGCGGACCCGTCCTTGTTCCTGACTGCGGCTTATAGTCGGTCCGTGGGCGATTGTCACGCAACGGACACAAGATTTGGTGGCGGGTGCGGGGCTGCACAACACCGCTACATCAGCGCGATGGCCCCGCCCACGACAAGCAGCAAAACCCCCGCCGTCAGGTTCAGCCGCCGCAGCGCGGCAGGCGAAGACAGGACGGATCTGACCCGGCCGACAGTCAGTGCGAAGATCAGGTTCCCGGTCAGCGGAATGGCCACAGACACGGCAAGGATCGCCGCAATATCTGGGACGGTGATGGTGCGCAGATCAAAAAAGCCGGGCAGAATCCCCATGTAGAACAGGATGGCCTTGGGGTTTCCCAGAATGGCGGCCACTCCGGCGGCAAAACCGGCCCAGCGGCCGGGCCGTGTCAGGCGGCTGTCCTGCGGGATGGGGCGGTCGGCGTGCCGGATCAGCAGCCAGCCCATCAGCACAAAGATCGCGACCGCGACCCAGCGCATGGCATCCATGAAACCGGCATAGACCGACACGATCCCGCTCAGCCCGAAGATCGCCGCCAGCGGCCAGACCATGTCGCCGACCGACACGCCGACGGCCAGCGGCCAGGCCCCGCTGAACCCGCCCGTCAGGCCGCGCGCAATGATCGCCACCCAAACCGGGCCGGGGGTCAGGAACAGGATCACAAGGGCCCCGCAATACAAAAGCAGGCCGTCCGGGGTGATGGTCATGACGGCACCTCTGCCGCTTGCGACACACCGCCGGTTTCGGTGACCGCGAACTGTTGCGCCCGGTTCCCCAGCGTCGCGAACAGGTCCTGTCCGGTGCCCGTCATCAGGGCCTGTGCGCCAAGGCCTGCAATCTCGTCATAAAGCGAAGCGCGGCGATCAACATCAAGATGTGCTGCCACCTCGTCCAGCAAAAGGACCGGAGGGGTTGCAAAATCGCCCGCAAGGGCGCGGGCATTGGCCAGGATCAGCGAAATCAGCAGGGCCTTCTGTTCGCCGGTGGAACATTGATCCGCAGCAACGCCCTTCAAGGCATAGACTGCCGCCAGATCGGTGCGATGCGGGCCGGTCAGGCCGCGCCCTGCCGCCAGGTCGCGCCGCCGCCCCTCGGCCAGCGCCGCCGCCAGGCCGCCCGCGTCGTCCGGCAGCGGCCCGGGATTGGTCAGGCGCAGCGCCGCGCGGGGAAAGGCGGTATCGGCCCCCTCCTGCGCCGCTTCCAGCCGGGACAGGGCAAGGGTACGGTTGGCGATGATGGTCGCCCCGGCTTCGGCCATCTGGCCTTCCAGCGCGCCGTACCAGATCGCATCGGTGATGCCGTCGCGCAGCAGGCGGTTGCGTTCGCGCATGGCCTTTTCATAGGCAAGGCTCGCCTCGGCATGGTCGGGGCAGAAGGACAGGGTCATACGGTCCAGGAACCGTCTGCGCCCCTCGGCGGCTTCAATCCACAGCCGGTCCATCGCAGGCACCAGCCAGAGGATGCGCAGAACCCGGGCCAGCGCCGTCTGCGGGGCGGGCTTGCCGTCGATGCGGACCTGCCGCGCCCCGGCACCTTCGGACCAGGTTGTTATCTCATGCATCCGGTCCGGGCCATGCAGCCGGGCCTCGATCTTCCAGCCCGGTGCCCCGGGGCGGTGGGCCAGATCCTCCGGCGCGGCGCGGCGCAGCCCCCGGCCGGGTGAAAGCAGCGAAACCGCCTCCAGCACACTGGTCTTGCCCGCACCGTTGGCCCCGAACAGCACGGCGGGCCGGCCGTCAAGGCGCAGCCGCGCCATGCGGTAGCTGCGGAAATGCGAAAGGGTCAGCGCCGTGATCGCAAGCCCTGACACGACCCGTCCTTCTTCATTTTCTGTTCGCAAATATCCTGCGGGGGGTCCGGGGGGTGCAAAACCCCCCGGCTTGCGTCACACGCGCATCGGCATGACGACATAGACCGCCGACAGGTCGTTGCCTTCGCGCATCAGGGTTGGGTCGCCCGCAGAGTTGAACAGGAAGACGGCATTCTCGCGGTCCACCTGGCTGGCGATTTCCAGAAGGTATTTGGCATTGAATCCGATCTCCAGACGGTCGTCGGCATAGGCGACGGCCAGTTCCTCTTCCGCGGCGCCGCTGTCGGGGGCGTTGACCGACAGGACCAGGCGGTCTTCGTCCAGCGAAAGCTTCACCGCCCGGCTGCGCTCAGAGGACACCGTGGCCACACGGTCGACCGCTTTGGCGAATTCACTGGCATCCACTTCCAGACGGCGCGTGTTGCCGGTGGGGATGACACGGGTGTAATCGGGGAAGGTCCCGTCGATGACCTTGGAGGTCAGCGTGATTGCCGGTGTGGCAAAGCGCACCTTGGTTTCCGATACGGAAACGGCAATCTGCGCCTCGTCATCGTCCAGAAGCTTGCGCAGCTCTCCCACGGTCTTGCGCGGCACGATGACGCCGGGCATGCCCTGCGCGCCGTCGGGCAGCGGGGCATCGATGCGGGCCAGGCGGTGGCCATCGGTGGCGACACAGCGCAGCACCGCGCCGCCTTCGCCCTGCGCGACATGCATGTAGACGCCGTTCAGGTAATAGCGCGTCTCTTCGGTCGAAATCGCGAACTTGGCCTTGTCGAACAGGCGGCGCAGCAGCGGGGCGGGGGCCGAGAAGTTCGTGGAATACTCGGACGAGGCCATGACCGGGAAATCTTCCTTGGGCAGGGTCGCCAGGCTGAAGGTGGACCGCCCGGCGGCCACGGTCAGCCGCCCGGTGGCACCATCTTCCGACAGGCTGACCAGCGCCCCGTCCGGCAGTTTGCGGACAATCTCGTGCAGCATGACCGCCGAGACCGTGGTGGCACCGGGGCGTTCCACCACGGCGGGGGCCTTGTCGACAACCTCGATGTCCAGATCGGTGGCGCGGAAGCTGACATGCCCGCCCTCTGCCTCGATCAGAACATTGGCAAGGATGGGGATGGTATTGCGCCGCTCCACCACCGACTGGGCCTGCCCGACAGCCTTGAGAAGCGCGCCGCGTTCGATGCTGATCTTCATTCCATCCGTTCCCCATGAACACCGCCCCACGCAGTGCGGGACGCGAAAACTAGTTGTTTTTCGTCACATCTCAAGCGTTTTCGGGACTGTCGGTCTGTTTGGCAGGGCCGTCAAGGCCCTGATCTGCCCTGGCTCAGCCTTCCAGCTGGCGGCGCAGAAGCTGCAGGTCGTCTGCCATCTGCGAATCCGTCGTCATCAGCTCCTCAATGCGGCGGACGCCGTGCATGATGGTCGTGTGATCGCGCCCGCCGAAGCGCCGGCCGATCTCGGGCAGGCTGCGCGGCGTCAGCTGCTTGGCAAGATACATGGCGATCTGGCGCGGGCGCGCGATGGTGCGCACGCGCTTGGGGCCGATCAGATCCGACAGTCGCACGTTGTAATGCTCGGCCACGCGCCGCTGGATCTCCTCGATCGTGATCTTGCGGTCGCTGGCGCGCAGGATGTCTGCCAGGCAATCCTGTGCCAGTTCCAGCGTGATTTCGCGGCCCACAAGGCTGGCAAAGGCAAACAGCCGCGTCAACGCCCCTTCCAGCACCCGCACATTGGTCGTGATGCGATGCGCCAGGAATTCGAGAACGCCGTCCGATATGACAAGCCCGCGATACTGCTGGCGGTAGAACTCGGCCTTTTGCTGCAGGATGCCAAGGCGCAGCTCGTAATCGGTTGGATGCAGATCCACCACCAGCCCGCATTGCAGGCGGCTTTTTATGCGGTCCTCCAGATCCTTGATCTCGCCCGGCGCGCGGTCTGCCGAAATGACGATCTGCTTGTTCTGGTCCACCAGCGCGTTGAAGGTATGAAAGAATTCTTCCTGCGTGCTGTCCTTGCCGGCGATGAATTGCACGTCATCGACCATCAGCACATCGACAGAGCGGAACAACTCCTTGAAACCCATGATCTGGCGTTCGCGCAGGGCCTGGACGAAGCGGTACATGAACTGCTCGGCCGACAGGTAAAGCACGCGCAGCTCGGGGGTCCGGACCTGCAGCTCATTGGCGATGGCATGCATCAGATGGGTCTTGCCCAGCCCCACGCCCCCGTAAAGAAAAAGCGGATTGAAGGTCACAGGCCCGCCTTCGGCCACCCGGCGGGCTGCGGCATGGGCCAGCTCGTTGGGTTTGCCGACAACAAAGCGGTCAAAGGTGAAGCGCGCGTCAAGGGCCGCTCCGCGAAGGTCTTCCTCCGGTACCGCGCGCGGCCTGGCCCTGGCCGCGCCCGACGAAGCCCGCGTTGCTGTATCGCCCCGGATTGCGGGACTGACAGTGAATTCGATGCGATCCACCGTTTCGCCCAGCCGGTTCAGGTCAGACCGGATCTGATCCGAATAGTTGCGCGATACCCAGTCCCCGAAAAAGACCGTCGGCACTTCGAACCGGGCAACGCCCGCATCGATGCCGCACAGGCGCATCGGTTCGATCCAGGTTACGAAATTGTTCCGGCCGATTCGCCTGAGCAGATCATTTCTGGCGTTCAGCCAGGTCCCGTCGGTCATTCTTTCGCCCGTCCAAAAGCCGTTGCCCCCGTGGCGTCACGCCCCCGGTGTCACCCGCATGTCCTGCAATCCAACCGCCCTGATCCGATACGGCAAATGGCGCCCCGAAAGACGCCGTTGCCACAACCCCCGGACGATGCGCCGCAACACCCGTCAGGGCCGCAGCGCCATGATCCCAAGGCGGATCTGTGGAAAAGACCTTCGACGGCCGCGTGACACAGGGTCACGCTGCGCATGTCAGCTTATGGCCGATAACGAAGCCCCCTTCTCCGAACAGACCACAGGGTTGATCACAAGCGCCCTTCAAAAGGGATTCGCGCACCGGCAGTGGTGCGGCAGAACCCGGAAAAGCCCGCCCGCGATCTTCCCATCTCCCCCCAGGACGATGTGAATCGCCCGGCAAGGCTAGCAACTGCCGCTTGGCTTTCGCAACCGAACTTCTCTGTTGACTCGAAAATCGGGTCTGCGAATCCGGCAGGCGCTGAGGTGCGCGTGCAACACTGACGCGCCAGGTGCCCGAAAAGCAGAAGGGTGCCCGAAAAGCAGAAGGGTGCCCGTTTCAGGACACCCTACAAGACCTTTTGGCCTTATGCACCTCAGGCGGTAGCGGCCACCAGCGCTTTCACGCGCGATGACAGCCGCGACATCTTTCGCGCCACGGTGTTCTTGTCCAGCACGCCCTTGGTTATTCCGCGCGCCAGTTCAGGCTGGGCAATGCGCAGCGCTTCGGCGGCTGCGGTCTGATCGCCGCTTGCGATGGCTTCTTCGACCTTGCGCAGAAACGTCCGGATTCGCGACCGGCGTGCCTTGTTCACGGCATAGCGGGTTTCACCCTGGCGGGCACGCTTCTTGGACTGGGGCGAATTTGCCATGTGTCGGAATTCCGGTTCTTCGGTTCGGGTAAATCTGAATGCGTGTCTTTAGGACCGAGTCGGAGGCAAGTCAACACGGAAACGGCGGGCGTCCGAAGCTAGCGGTCGCGGAACTGCGGCGTGCGCTTTTCCAGGAAGGCCGCCATGCCTTCCTTCTGATCTTCAGTGGCGAACAGCGCGTGGAACAGGCGGCGTTCGGCAAGAAGACCTTCCCGCAGGCCGGTCTCCTGCGCGCGGTTGACCGCCTCTTTCGCGGCCAGAACAGGGAGCCTTGATTTCTGGGCGATGCCGATGGCGATTTTGCGGGCCTCGTCCAGCAGCAGCCCCGCCGGAACAACGCGGCTGACCAGACCGCTGCGTTCCGCCTCGGCGGCATCCATGAAGCGGCCCGTCAGGTGCATGTCCATGCTTTTGGCCTTGCCGATGGCGCGGGTCAGCCGCTGGGTGCCCCCCATGCCGGCGATGATCCCAAGGTTGATCTCGGGCTGGCCGAACTTGGCCGTATCGGCCGCGATGATGAAATCGCACATGAGCGCAAGCTCGCACCCGCCGCCCAGGGCATAGCCGGCGACGGCGGCTATGACGGGTTTGCGCACGCGCAGGATGGCCTCGGCCTCGGGTCCGAACAGGTCGGTGCCATAGACATCGACAAAGCCCTGGCGCGCCATGTCGCGGACATCGGCCCCGGCGGCAAAAGCCTTGTCCGACCCTGTCAGAAGAATGCAGCGCACCTTGGGGTTCGCATCAAGCGCCGTCAGGCAGGCCGCCAGTTCCTGCATCAGTTTCAGGTTCAGCGCGTTCAGCGCATCCGGCCGGTTGAGCCGGACCAGTGCCACCTCGTCTTCGATTTCGACGATCAGGGTTTCATAGGGCATCGCGGCCTCCGGGCTTGGGTCGCGTATCAGGTATCAGCCCGGCATCGATGTTCAAGTCATGTCTGGCAGACAGGGCAGAAGAAGGATGACCGGCCCGACTGGACAAGGCGCGCTATCGTGCCGGGGCAGCCCGGCGTCCGGCAGGAAAGGCCTTCACGGCCATAGACATGAAAGCTGTGCTGGAAATAGCCCAGCGCGCCATCCGACTGCCGGTAGTCGCGCAGGGACGAGCCGCCGGCCCCGATCGCTTCGCTCAGGACCTGCCGGATGACCGCCACCAGCCCGGCAGCGGCCGGAGCGGGCAGATCGCCTGCCCTGCGGGCCGGATGCACGCCCGCCCGGAACAGGGTTTCGCAGACATAGATATTGCCGAGCCCGGCCACCGTCCGCTGATCCAGCAGCGCGGCTTTGATCGGCGTGGCGCGCCCCTTCAGCCGCGCGGCAAGGCCGGTTTCATCAAAGTCGTTGCCAAAAGGTTCGGGGCCAAGGCCGGCCAGCAGGGGATGGCTGTCTGCCCTGGCCGTGGCAATCAGGTCCATCGCGCCGAAGCGGCGGGCATCGTTGAAGGTGATGCGCACGCCATTGGCCATGGTCAGCACGACATGGTCATGTTTCTGCGGCGCGGGGTGATCATGGTGAAACCGCGCCAGCGGTGCGCCCGACACCAGCATCCGGCCCGACATGCCCAGATGGATCAGCAGGGTTTCCCCCGATGAAAGGTCTGCCAGGATGTACTTGGACCGCCGCCGCAGCCGTTCCACCCGCTGGCCCGTCAGGCGGTCTGCCATGGCGGGCGGCAGGGGCCGGCGCAGATCGGGCCGGTTGACCTGCGCCTGCACGATCACCTGCCCGGTCATCACCGGGTCCAGCCCGCAGCGGATGGTTTCAACCTCGGGCAGTTCGGGCATCTTCAGGCCTTTCAGCGGGTTCGGGCGGGTGTCGTTGTCCGCAGTTCAGGGTATGGCATCCGCTGCGGGCTGACCAGCCTGCGGCAGATTGAGGATTTGTCACCGGGGGCGGCACGCTGTATCCCAGCCGGACCAGAACCGGGCAGGGCGCAGCATGAATGACCAACAGCAGACCACGCATTTCGGCTTTCAGACCGTCGAGGAAAGCCGCAAGGCCGGCATGGTGCATGGCGTGTTTTCGCGCGTGGCGTCGAAATACGATGTGATGAACGACCTGATGTCGGGCGGCATCCACCGTCTGTGGAAAGATGCGATGATGGACTGGCTGGCCCCGCGTCCGGGCCAGCGGCTTCTGGATGTGGCGGGCGGCACGGGCGATGTGGCTTTGCGGTTCCTCAGGCGTGCCCCCGCGGCCAGGGTGACGGTTCTGGACATGACCGAAGCCATGCTGATCGAGGGGCGCAAGCGCGCCGGGGCCGGGCACCTGGCCGACCGGCTGGACTGGGTGGCGGGCGATGCGATGGCGCTGCCCTTTGCCGCAGGCAGCTTTGACGTCTACACCATCAGCTTCGGCATCCGGAACGTCACCCGCATTCCCGATGCCCTGGCCGAGGCCTGGCGCGTGCTGAAGCCCGGCGGGCGGCTGATGGTGCTGGAATTCAGCCGGATTCCGGTGCCGGGCCTGCAATGGGCCTATGACCGCTATTCGTTCAATGTCATCCCGGTGATGGGGCAGGTCGTGGCGGGGGACCGGGACAGCTATCAGTACCTGGTGGAATCGATCCGCCGCTTTCCGGATCAGGAGGCCTTTGCAGACATGATCCGCAGCGCAGGGTTTGCGCAGGTCAGGTACCGGAACCTGAGCCTTGGAATCGCCGCCCTGCATTCGGGATGGAAAATCTAGGTGCGCGGTCCCCACAACATCTGGCGGCTGATCCGCACCGGTGCCACGCTGGAACGGACGGGTGCCATGAACGTGGTTCTGGCGGCATTCAACGCCCCGCCGCGCCTGCGTCTGGTGGCGCGGATTCTGGCCTGGCCCTTCAAGTGGCTGGGCCTGAAAGGGGACCCGGCCCTGCCGCCTGCCACGCGGGCGCTGACGGCCTTGGGCCCGGCCTATATCAAGTTCGGGCAGATCCTGTCGACCCGGCCCGATGTCGTGGGCGATGAACTGGCCGAACAGCTGAAATATCTGCAGGACAAGCTGCCGCCCTTTCCAAACAGCATCGCCAAGCAGATGATCGAAGCGGAGCTGGGCCTGGCTGTCGACCAGGCCTTCTGCGAATTCTCAGAGCCGGTCGCAGCCGCCTCGATCGCGCAGGTTCACCGGGCAAAGCTGGCCGATACCGGCGAGGATGTGGCGGTGAAGGTGCTGCGCCCGAACATCGAGCGGGCCTTCCGCACCGATATCGACGCCTTTTATCTGGCCGCCCGGATGATCGAGCTTTTGTCGCCGGCCTCGCGCCGCCTGCGCCCGATGGATGTGATCGCGCATTTCGAGGGCGTTGTCCTGGGAGAGCTGGACCTGCGGCTTGAAAGCTCCGCCGCATCGGAATTTGCCGCAAACACGGCCGGGGACGAAGGGTTTCAGGTGCCAAAGCCGGTCTGGTACCTGTCGGGCCGCAGTGTGATGACGCTGGGCTGGGCCGAAGGCCTGTCGATGGCCGACAACGCGGCCATTGACGCCGCCGGTCATGACCGCCGCATCCTGGGCGCCCGGGTGCTGCATCTGTTCCTCAGCCATGCGCTGCGCGACGGCTATTTCCACGCCGACATGCATCAGGGCAATCTCAAGGTGGCGGCGAATGGCGACATCATCGCCTATGACTTCGGCATCATGGGCCGGATCGATGAATACACCCGCCGCGTTTATGCCGAAATTCTGTACGGCTTCATCCGCAAGGATTACCGGCGCGTGGCGGAAGTGCACTTTGAGGCCGGCTATGTGCCTGCCGACCGCGACATCGATGAATTCGCCCGCGCGCTGCGGGCCGTGGGCGAGCCGATCTTCGGCATGGATGCCAGCCGCATCTCGATGGCACGCCTGCTGGCCTATCTGTTCGAGGTGACCGAACGGTTCGGCATGGAAACGCGCACCGAGCTGATCCTTTTGCAGCGCACCATGGTGGTGGTGGAGGGTGTCGCGCGCAGCCTCGACCCGCATATCAACATCTGGCAGGTCGCAAGGCCCGTCGTCGAAGGCTATATCGCCGCCAATGTGGGGCCGAAGGCGATCCTGCGCGACCTTGGCCGGACCCTGCGGGTGCTGTCGCGTTTTGGTCCGAAGTTGCCCCGCCTGGCCGAAGCGCAGCTGATCCGGCAGGCCGAACCGGCGCGGCCCCTCATTCCGCGTGATCGCAACCCTGTGGTCTGGATGCTGGCGGGGGCCGGGCTTCTGGCTGCGGGAGTGTGGATCGGCACCCTGCTTTAGCAGGGTGCTGGAAAAGTGCCCTCCGCATGCCTTGCCGGACACTTTCCGGTCCGGGGAAAGGGATTGCCCCTCGGGGCGCGACGCGGAACCGCGACCCGCGTTTCCCGCCCCCGCGCGGAGCGGTGCCCTGCAGTCCGGCAGGTCCGGGAAGGACAGAGGCCAGCGCCCGACCCGGCGGGGGCGAAGCGCCCGCCAGGGGCGGGGCGGGCGCTGGCCGGGGGTTGTGGGTCCCGGGCTGGTCGAGGGGCGGCGTGGCGCTGTGGCAGGGGCGATGGCCCCTGCCAGAGAAGCGGTGAAAGTGCCTTCGCCCGTCCGGGCGGGGACAGGAAACGCATCGCGTTTCCCC
>JADCDI010000059.1 GCA_020251025.1 Rhodobacter sp.
CAGGCGTTCTCGCGAATGCCCGGTCTCTCTGGCAGGGGCCATCGCCCCTGCCACTGTACTGCGCCGGGATCAGGACCGGCCGGGGGCCAAAGCCCCCCGGCCAGCGCCCGCCCCGCCCTCGGCGGGCGCTTCGCCCCCGCCGGGTCGGGCGCTGGCCTCTGTTGGTGCGGGTGGAGACGGTCCTGTTGGCACCCTTCCGCGCAGGGGCGGGGGAAACGCGGTGCGCTTGCCGCCAAGGACGGCACCCCCCTTTGCCCGGACCTGGAAGATTGCCCCGCCCGGCAGGCGGCGGATGGCGGTTTCAGCACCCTGACAAATGTTCTCCCGGCGCGCCCGCAACCCGACAGAAGCGGGTCAGTCCGGCTGTTGCGGGTGCCGCTTGGCGGCCCTATACCGGTCGCCATGTCGAACCGCGCCCCCCTTCCGCCCGAAATCGGCCGCCGCCGGACCTTTGCGATCATCTCGCACCCCGATGCCGGCAAGACCACGCTGACCGAGAAGTTCCTTCTGTTCGGCGGGGCGATCCAGATGGCCGGACAGGTCCGTGCCAAAGGCGAGGCCCGCCGCACCCGGTCCGACTACCTGAAGCTGGAACAGGAACGCGGCATTTCGGTTTCAGCCTCGGCCATGTCCTTTGACTTCGGCCCCTACCGCTTCAATCTGGTCGACACCCCCGGCCACAGCGATTTTTCCGAAGACACCTATCGCACTCTGACTGCCGTGGATGCCGCGATCATGGTGATCGACGGGGCCAAGGGCGTGGAAAGCCAGACACGCAAGCTGTTCGAGGTCTGCCGCCTGCGCGACCTGCCGATTCTGACCTTCTGCAACAAGATGGACCGCGAAAGCCGCGACACCTTCGAAATCATTGACGAAATCCAGGAAAACCTGGCGATCGACGTATCCCCCGCAAGCTGGCCCATCGGGGTGGGACGCGATTTCATCGGCTGCTACGACATCCTGCATGACCGGCTGGAACTGATGGACCGTGCCGACCGGAACCGGGTTGCGGCCTCTGTCAGGATCGAGGGTCTCGAAGACCCGGAACTGGCCAGGCATGTCGCCCCGGACCTGCTGGCAAAGCTGCGCGAAGAGCTGGAGATGGCCCGCGCCCTGCTGCCCGCCTTTGACCGCGAAGCGTTCCTGAACGGCTCGATGACCCCGATCTGGTTCGGCTCGGCCATCAACTCCTTCGGGGTGAAGGAGTTGATGGACGGCATCGGCGAATACGGTCCCCCGCCGCAGATGCAGAAATCGCAAACCCGCCAGATCGCCCCCGAAGAAACCCCCGTTACCGGATTCGTCTTCAAGGTGCAGGCGAACATGGACCCCCGGCACCGCGACCGCGTGGCCTTCGTGCGCCTTGCCTCGGGTCACTTCCTGCGGGGCATGAAGCTTTTTCATCCGCGCAGCGGCAAGACGATGGCAGTGACCAACCCGGTCCTGTTCCTGGCCGCCGACCGCGAGCTGGCGGACGAGGCCTGGGCGGGTGACATCATGGGCATTCCCAACCACGGGCAGTTGCGCATCGGCGATGCCCTGACCGAGGGCGAGGGGCTGCGCTTTACCGGGATCCCCAGCTTTGCCCCCGAACTGCTGCGCGGCGTGCGCGCGGGCGACCCGATGAAGGCCGGGCACCTGGAAAAGGCGCTGATGCAATTCGCCGAGGAAGGGGCGGCCAAGGTGTTCAGGCCCATGATCGGATCCGGCTTTATCGTGGGCGTTGTCGGCGCGCTGCAATTCGATGTGCTGGCCAGCCGGATCGAACAGGAATACCAGTTGCCGGTGCGCTTTGAAGGGACCGGCTTCACCTCTGCCCGCTGGGTCACCGGCCCGAAGGCGGTGGTGGAGCGTTTCATCAACGTGAACAAGGGCCACATCGCCACCGACCATGACGGCGACGTGGTGTTCCTGACCCGCCTGCAATGGGACATCGACCGCATCCAGCGCGACTTTCCCGAACTGAAGCTGGCAGCGACCAAGGACATGATGGTGTGACGCGACACAACAGGGTCATGCCGGATGGCCCGGTTCCGTCCGTGACGGTGCGCGGCAGGCTTATGGGCCATGACGCCTGGATTTACACCGCGACAGGCAGGCAGAAGACGCATCAGGCCGGGGCTGCAACCCTGACGGACAGAGCCTTCATCTGTCCTGACGGCTGCCCGGTTCCGGTTGCAGGGCCCGGCGTCTTGCCGCATTCCGCGCAGGGTGACCATCCGCCCCCCCTGCCCACCGGCTGCACCACCGTCATGCCCCCGCAGCCCGTCGTTGCCGTGCGGTCCGCCGGATGCCGCCCGTGCCTGCATCCTTCAGCGTAACGTGCCGCTGCCCCGGCCTTGACCCCGGCCCCGTTTTCCTTTAATGCACCCTCGGGCCAATCGGCCACCGACGCCGGGGCGCCCGGATCAATTGCGTCCCATCACTCCGAATGCGGTCCGATACCGCATCTTTTGGGACGCATATGACCAGATTTTCCGACCTCGCGCTGGACCCGCGCGTATTGAGGGCTGTTGAAGAAGCCGGATACGAAACACCGACCCCGATTCAGGAACAGGCCATCCCCGAGGCGCTGAAGGGCCGCGATGTTCTGGGCATTGCCCAGACCGGCACGGGCAAGACCGCCAGCTTCACCCTGCCGATGATCACCCTTCTGGGCCAGGGCCGCGCCCGCGCCCGGATGCCGCGCAGCCTGGTGCTGGCCCCCACGCGCGAACTGGCCGCCCAGGTGGCCGAGAATTTCGACACCTATGCCAGGCACACCAAGCTGACCAAGGCGCTGCTGATCGGCGGCGTATCCTTTGGCGAGCAGGACAAGCTGATCGACCGGGGTGTCGATGTGCTGATCGCGACACCCGGCCGCCTTCTGGACCATTTCGAACGCGGCAAGCTGCTGCTGACCGGCGTGCAGATCATGGTGGTGGACGAAGCCGACCGCATGCTGGACATGGGATTCATCCCCGATATCGAACGCATCTTTCAGTTGACCCCCTTCACCCGCCAGACGCTGTTCTTCAGCGCCACCATGGCCCCCGAGATCGAGCGGATCACCAACACCTTCCTGACCAATCCCGCCAAGATCGAGGTCGCCCGCCAGGCCACCGCGTCGCAGACCATCGAACAAAGGCTGTTCCAGTTCACCCCGTCGCGCAAGGACCGCAGCTTTGCCGAAAAGCGCGCCACCTTACGCGCCCTGATCCGGGCCGAGGGCGAGGCCTGCACAAACGCCATCATCTTCTGCAACCGCAAGATGGATGTGGATGTGGTGGCAAAGTCGCTGAAACAACACGGATTCAACGCCGCGCCCATCCATGGCGATCTGGATCAGTCGGTGCGCACAAGGACGCTGGACGGGTTCCGCGACGGAACGCTGCGCCTGCTGGTGGCGTCCGACGTGGCCGCGCGGGGCCTTGACATTCCGGCGGTCAGCCATGTGTTCAATTTCGACGTGCCAAGCCACCCCGAGGATTATGTGCACCGCATCGGCCGCACGGGGCGCGCCGGGCGGCTTGGCAAGGCCTTTACCATCGCAACGCCATCGGATGACAAATATCTGGCCGCCATCGAGACCCTGGTGAAAATGCCGATCCCGCGCGCCGGGGCGCCGGCCATCGAAATCTCTGACACGGCGGAACCCGATGCCCGACGGCCCCCGGCGCGTGAGCGTGGCCCCAAACGCGGCGACCGCAACCGGCCCGTACGCGACCATGGCCGCGAAGCCCCGCGCGAGCCGATCCGCAACGTGCCACCGGCAGAGGCCGAAGCCCCGGTTCCCCCCGGTGCAGCGCCCGCAGAAGCGGTGCCGCAACCGCGCGAAGACCGGCCCCGCGACGAACGCCCCCCCCGTCAGGCCGACCGCCGCGAGCCGCGCCCCGAACGGAACCCCCGAGACGCCCGTCCGAACCGCGATCAGCGCCGCGAACCGGTCCGCCGCGACGACAGCACGGTGATCGGCATGGGCGACCACATGCCGGACTTCCTGACCAGAAGCTTTGCAAGGGCCGGATTGTCTGGCGAGTAGCGGACAAGGCCCCCGGCCTGGGGGCTTTCTTTGTCAGGAACATCCGGCAGGGATGCCGGAAAACCCTGCCGCAGGCCCGGCGGGCAGCCCACGAAACAGGTGCCAGGGTGCCCCGTGCCCGGCACCGGGGGAACCGCAATTGGAACTGACAGGCCGTCTTCGGCTTTGACCGGAACGGTTTGCGGTGACGGCAGCGCGCTGAGCCTTTGTTGCGTTCGCAAGATGTTCCTGTGACCGCCGACAGAAAGCCCAAACGCGACAGCCCCGCACCCGGCGCAGAAACCCCTTGCGCCTTATCGGAATCCCGCTATGTTCCGCGCCTTGTTCACAGGAAGAAGCCTGCACGGCCGCTGCGTGTCGAATGCTTTGTTTCTTCTTCATAATCAGGGGCATGTCCCCGCTGCCCGAGGTTGAGACATGGCTGTCCCACAGAACCGAGTCACCAGTTCCCGGCGCAACATGCGCCGTGCGCATGACGCGCTTGTTGCAGGAAATCCCGGCGAATGCCCGAACTGCGGCGAACTCAAGCGCCCGCACCACATCTGCGGGGCCTGCGGTCACTATGATGCGCGCGAAGTTGTGTCGCTGACCAAAGAGGTCGATCTGGACGAGGATGCGGCGTAAGCCGCCCTCTTCCGCGCTGCTGACCCATGGCGAACGGATCTGATACTCCGGCAGCGGGCGGCAGGCGCATCGTCATTTCCGTTGATGCGATGGGCGGGGATCGCGGTCCTGCCGCGGTTGTGGCGGGCATGCTGGCATCCGCAGCCAAGAACCCCGAGATCGCCTTCATCGTCCACGGCGACGAGGCAGAGCTTGCGCGCCTGATCGGCAAGCGCAAGGGGCTGTCCGGCCGCTGCGAGATCCGCCACGCCCCCCGCACCGTCATGATGAGCGACAAGCCCAGCCAGGTCATGCGCCACGGCGAAGGCACCTCGATGTGGTCCTGCCTGGAAAGCGTGCGCAACGGCGAGGCAACCGTGGCGGTGTCTTGCGGCAATACCGGGGCACTCATGGCGCTGTCGATGATCCGGCTGCGCAAACTGCCCGGCGTGAACCGCCCCGCCATTGCCTGTCTGTGGCCATCGCGCAATCCGGGCGGGTTCAACCTGATGCTGGACGTGGGCGCGGATGTGAAGGCCGATGCCGAAGACCTTCTGCAATTCGCCACCATGGGCGCATCCTATGCCCGCAACGGGTTGCATCTGGACCGCCCGCGTGTGGGCCTGCTGAATGTCGGCACCGAAGAGCACAAGGGCCGTGCCGAACTGAAACAGGCCCATGACCAGATCGCGGCGGCCGCCCATTCGGGTGATTTCGACTTTGTGGGCTTTGTCGAAGGCGGCGATATTCCGGGTGACCGGGTGGATGTGATCGTCACCGACGGCTTTACCGGCAACATCGCCCTGAAGACGGGCGAAGGCACGGCCAGACTGATTTCCGAACTGCTGCGCCTTGCCTTCAACGCAACGTTCCTGTCACGGATTGCGGCCCTGCTGGCGCTGACCTCGCTCCGGCGGCTGCAAAAGCGGATCGATCCGCGCCGCCAGAACGGCGGCGTGTTTCTGGGCCTGAACGGCACGGTCGTGAAATCGCACGGGTCCGCCGATGCAACGGGCGTCTCGGCAGCCATAAAACTGGCCTTCCAGCTGGCACGATCAGGCTTTCAGGACCGTCTGGCGGCGCGGGTTGCATCGGCGGGCCGCGCGGGGCAGGATGTCGCTGCGGACAGGGCAATGATCGGTGCTTCTGAATGACGATACGTGCCGTGGTCAGGGGTGTCGGGCATTATCTGCCGGACCGGGTTGTCCCGAATTCTGAATTCGAGACCCTTCTGGACACGACCGACGACTGGATCCGAAGCCGGTCCGGCATAGAGCGCCGTCATTTCGCGGCAGAAAACCAGACGACATCGGATCTTGCCGCCCGCGCGGCCCGCGCGGCGCTGGCCGACGCAGGAATGGTGCCCGGGGACATCGATGCGATCATCGTCGCCACCTCGACCGCCGATCTGACCTTTCCGTCGGCGGCAACCATGGTGCAGGCCGCCCTTGGCATGACGCGCGGCTTTGCCTTTGATGTTCAGGCGGTCTGCGCGGGGTTTGTCTATGCCCTTGCAAATGCCAGCGCGCTGATTGCCTGCGGTCAGGCGCAAAGACTGCTTGTGATCGGTGCCGAAACCTTTTCGAAGCTGATGGACTGGACCGACCGGTCCACCTGTGTGCTGTTTGGCGATGGTTCCGGGGCCCTGGTGCTGGAAGCGGCAGAGGGGGACGGCACATCGGCAGACCGGGGAATTCTGGCCACCGACCTGCATTCGGACGGCCGGTTCAAGGACCTTCTCTATGTCGACGGCGGGGTATCCACCCGGTCAACCGGCCTGCTGCGGATGCAGGGCAAAGAGGTGTTCCGCCATGCGGTCGAGAAGCTGGCCCAGACCGCCCACACATCGCTTGAAAAGGCCGGGCTGACGGCGGCGGATGTCGACTGGATCGTCCCGCATCAGGCCAATCTGCGCATCATTGCCGCAACCGCACAGCGCATGCAGGTCCCGATGGAGCGGGTGGTGGTCACCGTGCAGGATCATGGCAACACCTCTGCCGCATCGATTCCCCTTGCCCTGTCTGTCGGACGCCGGCGCGGGCAGATCAAAGAGGGTGATGTGATCGTGACCGAAGCGATCGGCGGCGGGCTGGCCTGGGGATCGGTGGTTCTGCGCTGGTAAGCGGCCTGAATGGCCTGCCACAAGGCATTGATATTGACTTGGGTTTTCAAAGCGCCCAATCTTGCCCGAAACACCGGGGGATCAGCATGAGTGACAGGACATTGACGCGTATGGATCTGAGCGAGGCCGTCTTCCGTGAAGTCGGCCTGTCGCGCAATGAATCGGCCCAACTGGTCGAGACGGTGCTGCAGCACATGTCAGACGCGCTTGTTCGGGGAGAAACCGTCAAGATCTCGTCCTTCGGCACCTTTTCGGTGCGTGACAAGACGGCCCGGATCGGGCGCAATCCAAAGACCGGCGACGAGGTTCCGATCAGCCCGCGCCGGGTCCTGACCTTTCGCCCGTCGCATCTGATGAAGGATCGCGTCGCGGCCGGCACCCGGCGCTGAGGTACGCATCCCACATGGAAAAGTCGCGCGACGCCTTCCGCACCATCAGCGAAGTCGCCGATCTGCTGGGTACGCCTGCGCATGTGCTGCGGTTCTGGGAAAGCCGGTTTCCCCAGATCCGCCCCGTCAAGCGGGCGGGCGGGCGGCGATACTACCGCCCGTCCGATGTGGCGCTGCTGTCGGGCATCAAGCGCCTGCTTTATGGCGATGGCCTGACCATTCGCGGCGTGCAGAAGGTGCTGCGCGAAAACGGCATCCGCCATGTGATGGCCCTGGCCGAAGGGCCGATCGCCGGGGACATGACCGAAGGGACGCCGACCGGGGACGAAGCCTTGCCGGTGGCCGAGGTTGTGGCCTTTCCCGATCCGGCGGCCGGGCGCAAACCGCCCGCCGCAGAGGCCCTGCCGCTTTGGTCTGCCGGCGCGCCCGCAGGGCAAGACCCCGCCCTGCCCGATCCTGCGCAACCGGCGACGGGGCGCGGGACTGCGCTGCTGCTGACCAATGCGCAACCGGCCGATGTGGCCCGCCCGCCCGGGACGGACCCGGACCACAGGCCTGCGGCACAGGCCGCCGCACCCATGCGGGCGGCGACGGCGGATGTCCCCGCCGAAGCGGAACCCCCTTCCGGCGACCCCGGATTGGCCGGTGTGATTGCTGCGCGGCTGCGCGCCCTGGACGGTGCCCAGCTACAGGGTGACCGCGCAGGGATCGCGGCGGCGGCGCTGCGCCTGCGCAATCTGCGGGCCCGTCTGGCAACCGCCGCCGGGGGTGGCGGACGCTGACATCCCCATGCGCTTTACGGCTTGCCCCCGCGCGGAAAACCGGTATCTATCCGTCTCGTCGGGCCGTAGCGCAGCCTGGTTAGCGCGTCCGTCTGGGGGGCGGAAGGCCGCGAGTTCAAATCTCGCCGGCCCGACCAGCACGAAACCGCCCGCCCCCGCAAGGGATGCGGGCGGTTCCGTTTGAAGGGGGCGGAAACGCGGAATGGCAGACGGTGTTCTCCCCTCGCAGACCTTGCGCGCGATGATCGCCAAAGGCGGAATTGCCGCCGATCCGGCGGTGTTGGCCGCGCAGGTGCAACCCGCAAGTCTGGACCTGCGTCTTGGCAGCCTGGCCTACAGGGTGCGCGCATCGTTCCTGACCGGCCAGGGGCGGCGGGTGGCGGACCGGATCGCCGAATTCGAGATGCATCGCGTCGATCTGTCCGGCGGGGCGGTTCTGGAAAAGGGCTGCGTCTATGTCGTGCCGCTGATGGAGCATCTGGCGCTGCCGCCCGGCGTCTCGGCGGTGGCAAATGCCAAAAGTTCCACCGGGCGGCTTGATCTGCTGACGCGCACCATCACCGACGGCGGGGTGGAGTTTGACAGGATTCCGGCAGGATACACCGGGCCGCTTTACGCTGAAATCTGCCCGCGCAGCTTTTCGGTGTTGGTGCGTCCCGGACAGCGGTTGAACCAGATCCGGTTCCGCACCGGCCATGCGACCCTGTCGGATACCGAGCTGCAGGCGCTGCATGCCCGCGATGCGCTGGTGGATGGTGTTGCGATGATCTCGGACGGGTTGGGCTTTTCGGTGGACCTTGTGCCGCGCCAGGGCGATCTGGTGGGCTACCGGGCCAAGCCGCATACCGGGGTGATCGACCTTGACCGGGTCGCGGCCTATGCGCCGGGCGATTACTGGGAAGAGGTGCGCAGCCGCGAGGGGCGCATCATCCTGGACCCCGGCGCATTCTATATCCTGGTCAGCCGCGAGGCGGTAACGATCCCGCCTGACCACGCTGCGGAAATGGCCCCCTATCTGGCGATGGCGGGCGAATTCCGGGTGCATTATGCCGGCTTTTTCGACCCCGGCTTTGGCCACCGCAGCGCCGGGGGATCGGGGTCGCGCGGGGTCTTGGAAGTGCGCTGCCACGAGGCCCCCTTCGTGCTGGAACACGGGCAGATCGTGGGCCGGCTGGTGTACGAACGCATGGCAGAGGTGCCCGATACGCTGTACGGTGCCGGGCTGGCCTCCAATTACCAGGGACAGGGGCTGAAGCTGTCAAAGCATTTCCGGTAGGGGATGGGGCGGGCCCAGAGGACCCGATACCTTTACCAAGTGCAGAAAGTGCAGCGCTTTTTCCCGGCGGATTTGACCCGCGTCAAATCCGCCCGCGCCTGCCTGCCCCTGGCAGGCGCGTTACCGCGCCCGCCCAGTCAGGCGCGGGCGGATATCATCGCCTTGGGAAGGTGGATGGCCCCTTGCCTGCGGGCTTGCGCCCTTCGGCAATCGAACCCGGCAAACGTCCACTGGACGTTTGCTTCCGGGTTCTCTGCCCTCAATCCCCGAACATCTCGGACTGGCCCTGAGGGACGGCTTCATCCTCGTCCCCGTCTGTCCCGAAGCTGCCGGGCAGCAGGCGGTTGTCCAGCAATCCCGCCTGCCGCAGTTCTTTCAGACCGGGCAGGTCGCGGGCCGATTCGAGGCCGAAGTGATCCAGGAATTCTTCCGTCACCACAAAGGTCACCGGACGCCCCGGCGTCATGCGGCGGCGGCCAAAGCGGATCCACTCCATCTCCAGCAACTGGTCGATGGTGCCCCGGCTGACGGCAACGCCCCGGATCTCTTCGATCTCGGCCCGCGTCACCGGCTGGTGATAGGCGATAATGGCCAAGGTCTCGATCGCCGCGCGCGACAGCTTGCGCGTCTCTACCGTTTCCTTCTGCATCAGATAGCCCAGATCGGGGGCGGTGCGAAACGCATAGGCGTCACCCACCCTGACCAGATGGACCCCCCGCCCGTCGTAGCGGCGGCGCAGGTGGGCCAGCGCCCCGGCGGCGTCACAGCCCTGCGGAAGGCGCGAAGACAGGTCTGCCAGCGTCAGCGGCTCTGCCGTGGCGAACAGAATCGCCTCCACCATCCGTTCCTGCTCGCCCATCGGCGGCGCCTCAAACAGCGACTTCTCCGAAGGCTGCGTCATGCGTCGCGCCTGCGGATCTGGATCGGGGCAAAGGTCTCGGGCTGGCGCAGCTCGATCTGGCCGCGCTTGGCCAGTTCCAGAACGGCGGCGAAATGGGCGGCGGTGGCCGACCGGCGCCGCTGCGGGTGCAAATCCCATCCGTCCGGCAGATAACTGACAAGATCGGTCCAGTCCCCGGCATAGCCGATCAGGTCACGCATCCGCTCCAGCGCCTGTTCCATGGTGTAGACATTCTGGCGGTCCATCACAAAGGGGCGGAATTCATCGCGCGTCCGCGTCCGGGCATAGGCCTGCATCAGGTCCAGAAGCGTGGCGGAATGGCGCACGCGGCGGATGCGCATGACGTCTTCGGGCAGACCGCGCGCGAAAAAGTCGCGCCCCTTGCGGTCGCGCGCCATCAGACGGGCCGCCGCCTCGCGCATGGCTTGCAGACGCTCCAGCTGAAACGCCAGATGGGCGGCCAGCTCATCCGCCGACGGACCCGCCTCGGTGGGATCGGGGGGCAGCAGCAAGCGCGACTTGAGGTAGGCAAGCCAGGCGGCCATCACCAGATAATCTGCGGCAAGTTCGATCCGCAACGCCTTTGCCTGGTTCACAAACTCAAGATACTGCTCTGCCAGTTCCAGCACGGAAATGCGCCGCAGATCGACCTTCTGCGTGCGCGACAGCATCAGCAGCAGGTCAAGCGGGCCTTCAAACCCGTCCACATCGACGATCAGCGATTCCGCCGCGATCCGGGCCTGGACAGACGTGCCCTGATCCCAGTCGTCAGGCATCGGCCCGGCCCTGCCCAAGCTGCCGCAGTTCGGCATCAAGCGCGGCCGGATCGGCCCCGTCGGGGGCGCGCCGCGCCGCCAGCGCCGCCCCGGCGCGCGCAAGGGCAGCCCCCTCCAGCACGCCGGCGGCGGCGGCCACGGCCTGCATCTCGTCACGCTTGCCGTTGCAGTGCAGCACCACGTCGCAGCCCGCCCGCCGCGCCGCCGCTGCCCGCCCGGCCAGGGTGCCGGACAGGGCCTGCATCGACAGATCATCTGTCATCAGCAGCCCGCCAAAGCCGATCTTCTTGCGGATCACCTGGATCACCGGGGCCGAACAGGTTGCAGGCTGATCGTCAAGGGCCGGAAACACGATATGCGCGGTCATGCCCAGCGGCAGGTCCGACAGGGCGCGGAAGGCGGCGAAATCGCTGTTCAACAGCGCCTCGGCCGTCTCTGCCACGCGCGGCAGGTCCATGTGCGTGTCCATCGTGGCACGGCCATGTCCCGGCATGTGCTTCATCACGGGCAGCACGCCGCCGTCACGCAACCCCTCGGCCACCGCCCGCGCCACCGCAATGACCGTGGCAAGGTCACCCCCATAGCAGCGGTTGCGCAGGAAGGGATGGGTCTGCGGCCCGGCAATATCGACAACCGGCGCGCAATTGCCGTCGATGCCAACCGCGCGCAGTTCCGCCGCGATCAGCCGGGCGCGCAGATACATCGCACGGGGGGCATGGGGCCCTGCGGCCAGGACCATGTCCAGCGCAGGCAGCCATTCGCGCCAGTGCGGCGCGCGCAGGCGCTGCACCCGCCCGCCTTCCTGATCGACGAAAACCGGCGCATCGCGCCCCACCGCATCGCGCAGATCGCCTGTCAGACGCCGCAGCTGATCCGGCGTATCGACGTTGCGGGCAAACAGGATGAAACCCCAGGGAGAGGTTTCGGCAAAGAAAGACCGCTCGTCGGCCCGCAGCGCAGTGCCGTCGCAGCCCAGGATGCAGGCCGCAATTGCGCTCATGGGCGGTGTGCGACCGGGATGCAGCTTGCATTTTCGGCCAGCAGGGCCGAACAGAAGCGGCGGGCGTCGGCCTCATCCTCGAACCCCAGCGCCCGCAGGCGCACGAAGCTGCGCCCGCCGCTGTCGGCATTTTGCAGAACCATGGCCTTGGGGGCAATCAGCTCTCCGAACCGGGCCTGAAGCTGCGCCCATTCGCGGCGCGCGCCAGCCTCGTCATCGAAGGCACCCAGTTGAACCAGCCGCGTTCCCGCCGTGATCGATGCAACATCCACCTCTCCGCCGGCCGGGGCGGCGTCTGCGGCCGTCAGCGCCGCCGGGACAAGAAGGGGGTCGCCCGATCCGTCGCCTTCGGGGCGCCGTTCAGGGCGCGGCGACCGGACCACGGCCCCGGGGGGCGCGGGTTCGGCAGCGGCCAGAACCCCCGACTGCATCGGCCCGGCACCCAGCGCTTCGGCCAGGGCTGATTCCACGGCGGCTTCCATCGACAGATCCGCATCGGCAACCGCAGGATCGCTGGCCACCGCTTCTGCCGAAGGCGGCGCGGCCAGGGGCGTTTGCGTCAACCGCCCCACCGGGTCAACGGGCAAGATCATCCCGGCAAACGGCACGGTCCCGTCTGGCGCAGACGACAGCGCCGTTGCCGCTGACGGGGCGTCGGACGGCGGGACGGCGACTTCGCCGGAAACCGGCTGATCCTCTGGCGAAAGGCCGGTCGGGCGCGGGGCCAGGACGATCTGATCGGGAAGCTGCGCGGCTGCGCCTTCGGCGGCCACATCGTTCACCGCCAGGCCGGTATGGGCGATAACCTCTCCGCCCGGGTCTTGCGGAGCGATCCGCATCGGCCCATCCAGCGCGCGCACCACCGGAATGCCGGAAACATCGCGCACCGCCAGCTTGTACCCCCAGACGACCACGCCCAGCACAAGCGCGACCGAGGTGACCGCGCCGGCGGCATTCATCAGCCATTCCACCCGCCCCGGTCCGGAAGAAGACGGGTAGCCCAGAAAATCTTCGTCATCCACGACTGCCATGCTCTGCCCCACTGGCCCGGCGGGTGGAGGCGCCGGGCTTGTCTTGCCTGTTGCTGCCGGCCGTTGCGCTTGTTGTCAGCGCATTTCCTCGACCGGCGTGACACCAAGGATACCAAGACCTGCGGAAATCACAACGCCTGCGGCCCGGACAAGGGCGATTTTCGCCTGAGACGTGGCCTTATTGTCCTGAATGAAGCGCAATGTGGCGTCGTCATTGCCCCGGTTCCACAGACCGTGCAGGTCTGACGCCAGTTCATAAAGGTAAAACGCCACGCGGTGCGGCTCGTTGCTGCGTGCGGCAATTTCCGCCAGACGCGGCCATTCGGCGATCTTGCGGGCCAGATCCAGCTCTGCCGCGTGGGACAGAAGGCTCAACTCCGCCCCGGCCAGCGCGGCATCGGCGCAGTCGATACCCGCCTCACGCGCCTTGCGCAGCACGGAATTCACCCGGGCATTGGCATATTGCACATAGAAAACCGGGTTGTCTTTCGACTGTTCCAGCACCTTGTCAAAGTCGAAGTCCAGCGGGGCATCGTTCTTGCGCGTCAGCATGACAAAGCGGGTCACATCCGTACCCGCCTGTTCAACCACGTCGCGCAGGGTCACGAAGGTGCCCGCGCGCTTGCTCATCTTGAAAGGCTCGCCGTTCTTCCACAGCTTGACAAGCTGGATCAGCTTGATGTCCAGCGGCACGCGCCCGTTCGACAGGGCTGCGACGGCGGCCTTCATCCGCTTGACATAGCCGCCGTGATCGGCCCCGAAAATGTCGATCAGCGCATCAAAGCCGCGTTCGACCTTGTCGTGGTGATAGGCGATGTCGGGGGCGAAATAGGTCCAGCTTCCGTCCGACTTCATCACCGGGCGGTCCACGTCATCGCCGTAAGCAGTGCTGCGGAACAGGGTCTGCCGGCGCGGTTCCCAATCTTCGGGGGTCTTGCCCTTGGGCGGGTCCAGGGTGCCTTCATAGATCAGGTCCAGGCTGCGCAGGCGGTTGATCGCGGCTTCGATCCGGCCGGTGCCGTAAAGGGCCTTCTCAGACGAATACACATCCATCGTCACGCCCAGCAGGGCCAGGTCATCGCGGATCATGTCCATCATCATGCCGGTGGCGAAATCGCGCACCGGGGCCAGCCAATCCTGTTCGTCCTTGTCCAGCAGGCTGGCGCCAAAGCGCGCCTTCAGCGCCTCGCCCACCGGCACCAGGTAATCGCCGGGGTACAGGCCTTCGCGGATTTCCGGCTCCAGCCCGTTGGCTTCGCGGTAGCGCTCATAGGCAGACCGGGCCAGCACATCCACCTGCGCACCGCCGTCGTTGATATAGTATTCCCGCGTCACCTCATGACCGGTATAGGACAGAAGCCGCGCCAGCGCGTCGCCGAACACCGCGCCCCGCGCATGGCCCACATGCATCGGCCCCGTCGGATTGGCCGAGACGAATTCGACATTCACCTTCTGCCCCCGCCCCAGGTCCGAACGCCCGTAGTCTGTGCCTTCGGCCAGAACGGCGCGGATCAGCCCCTGCCAGACAAAAGGGTGCAGCCGCAGGTTCAGGAACCCCGGCCCGGCCACGTCTGCCCCGGCAATGCGCGGGTCGGCGGCAAGGCGGGCGGCCAGCGCCACGGCGATGGTCCGGGGGGGCAGACCGGCAGGCTTTGCCAGCGCCATGGCGGCATTCGTCGCCATATCGCCATGCGCGGCATCGCGCGGCGGTTCCACCGTGACAGGGGCAAAATCCAGCCCTGCGGGCAGGTGCCCTTCGGCTGTCATGGTGTTCAGCGCAGAGACAACAAGGCTGCGGATGTCGGCGAAAAGGTTCATGGCATGGTCCTGTCTGCTGCCCAGCCTGTGCCAGAGGGCAGGCTGTGCGTCAATGCCGGCGCGCCGCGCAGCACCCGTCAGCCGCACAGGCGCTGGTGTTCGGCCAGCGCAAAGCGGTCGGTCATGCCTGCCACGTAATCGGCCACGATCCGCGCCAGCGCGGTTTCATCGGCAGCACGGGCAATGTCGGGCTGCCATTCGGCGGGCAACAGCGCGGGGCGGGACAGGAACAGCGGGAAGAGATCGTTGATCACCTGCGCCACCCTGGCCCGTTCCCGCATCACCGAAGGGGCGCGGTACATGCGGGTGAACAGGAAGCTGCGGATCACCTTCAACTCCTGATACAGCGGCTTGGAAAAGCGGATGACCGTGCCCCCCATGCCGCGGATGTCGTCCACCGACCGGGGCCGGGCTGCCTCCAGCCGGTTGCGGGCCACGGCAATCACATCTTCCACCATGCGCCCGAAGACGCGGCGCAGCGCCTCGTGCCGCCTGCGCATCGGGTCCAGCCCCGGATAAAGCGCATCCACCCCGGCAAAGGCGGGGCCGGTGACGGGCAGCCCTGTCAGATCGTCTTCGGCAAAAAGACCGGACCGCAGGCCGTCGTGCAGATCGTGGTGCGAATAGGCAACGTCATCGGCAATGGCGGCCACCTGGGCTTCGGCGCTGGCGTAGCTGTCCAGCTCCAGGTCCCATTCGGCATTGGCCTCGGCCAGGGCATAGGGCAGCGGGGCGGCCACCGGGCCGTTGTGCTTTGCAATGCCTTCCAGGGTTTCCCAGGTCAGGTTCAGCCCGTCGAATCCGGCATAATGCCGTTCCAGCCGGGTGACGATGCGCATGGCCTGGGCATTGTGATCGAAGCCGCCATAGGGAACCATCAGCGCCTCCAGCGCGTCTTCGCCGGTATGGCCGAAGGGGGTATGGCCCAGGTCATGGGCCAGGGCGATGGCCTCGGCCAGATCGGTGTTCAGGTTCAGCACACCCGCGATGGTGCGCGCGACCTGTGCGACCTCGATCGTATGGGTCAGGCGGGTGCGGTAGTAATCGCCCTCGTGTTCCACAAAGACCTGCGTCTTGTGCTTGAGCCGGCGGAAGGCCGAGGAATGGATGATCCTGTCCCGGTCCCGCTGAAAGGGCGACCGGAACGTCGACATGCCTTCGGCATGCAGGCGACCGCGGCTGGTTTCGGGGTGGCAGGCATAGGGGGCAAGCATGATGGCCTTACCTTGTGAACATCCGCGCCCGAGCCTATAATCAGACGGGCAGCGAAAGGATACGAAGATTGTCGATGCTGACACTGACGCTTCCGCCACGGGTCACGGACCGCGCCTTTGAACGGCTGGCCGAAATCGCCGCCGCCACGGGCGATACGCGCCCGCTGCGCGTTGCGGTCGAAGGCGGCGGCTGTTCCGGCTTTCAGTATGACATCCGGCTGGACCTGGCCCGTCCCGATGATCTGGTGCTGGAAAAGAACGGGGCGAGGGTGCTCGTCGATCCGGTGTCGCTGCCCTTTCTGGAAAATGCGGTCATCGATTTTTCCGAAGAGCTGATCGGGGCACGCTTCGTGGTGCAGAATCCGAATGCCACCTCGTCCTGCGGCTGCGGCACCAGCTTTTCGATCTAGGGCCGGGCGCGCCGGGAGGGCACGCCATGACATGCGGGGACTGTCCCTGCCGGTGCAGGAAGGGGACAGCGATGAAAATCGCCACATTCAACGTCAACGGCATCAAGGCCCGGATCGGAACGGTAACGGCCTGGCTGGCGGCCAGCGCGCCGGATGTGGCCGTGCTGCAAGAGATCAAGTCGCCTGACGACGGCTTTCCGCGCGAGGTGTTCGAAGACCTGGGCTACCGGGTGGAAACGCACGGGCAGAAAGGGTTCAACGGTGTTGCGATCCTGTCGAAGCTGCCGCTGGAGGATGTCTTGCGCGGGTTGCCGGGCGGGGAAGACGACGATCAGGCGCGCTGGATCGAGGCGACGGTGATCGGCACAAGGGCGGTGCGGGTCTGCGGGCTGTACCTGCCCAACGGCAACCCGGCCCCGGGGCCAAGGTATGACTACAAGCTGACCTGGATGGAGCGTCTGCGCCAGCGGGCGCTGCTGCTGCTGGAAACCGAAGAGCCGGTCGTGATGCTGGGGGATTTCAACGTCATCCCGCAGCGCGAGGATGCGGCAAAGCCCGATTCCTGGCTGACGGATGCGCTGTTTCTGCCTGAAAGCCGCGCCGCCTTCCGCCGCATCCTGAACCTGGGCTTCACCGATGCTTTGCTGACGCTGAACCCCAGGCCCGGCTACACGTTCTGGGATTATCAGGCGGGCGCGTGGGAACGCGACAACGGCATCCGCATCGACCATGTGCTGCTCAGCCCGCAGGCGGCGGACATCCTGCAGGATGCGGGGATCGAAAAGGGGATGCGGGGCGGCGACAAGCCGTCGGATCATGTGCCGGTGTGGGTTGATCTGGCGGCGTAGGGGTAAGGGCGGGTTTGGGCCGGACCGCAACCTGACGGTGCCCGTACCCTGCGATCAGGCCCGAATAGCGCCCAGAGGACCCGTCAAGCGAACGTCCGGTGGACGTTCGCAGGGTCCGATTGCCGAAGGGCGCAAGCCCGCAGGCAAGGAGCTATCCGCGCGCCTGCAGGCTTTAAAATCCGCCCGCGCCTGACTGGGCGGGCGCGGTAACGCGCCTGCCAGGGGCAGGCAGGCGCGGGCGGATTTGACGCGGGTCAAATCCGCCAGAAACAAAGGCCGCACATACGGCCAGCGCCGGGCAGCTGCCCCCCTACACCGCCGACATCCGCGCCTCGGCCATGCCCACATACCAGCTTGACCCGAAGGGGATCGCGCTGTCGTCGAAGTTATAGGCGGGGTGATGCACCATCGCCGTGTCACCATTGCCCAGGAAGATGTAGGCACCGGGCCGTTCGTTCAGCATATAGCTGAAATCCTCGGCCCCCATCAGCGGCGGTGTGTCGACATCGACGGTGCCGGACACGGCCTTTGCCACTTCGGCGGCATAGGCGGTGTTTGCGGGCGCGTTCACCGTTACCGGATAGCCTCGGCGGTAATCCACCCTGGCTGCCGCCCCCAGCGCCGCCGCCGTGCCCGTGACAATCTCTGTCACCCGGCGTTCGACGTAATCCTGCACGGCGGGGTCCATCGTGCGCACCGTGCCCTTCATCGTCACCTCCTGCGGGATCACATTATGCGCCGTGCTGTCGGTGGCCACCGTGCAGACCGAGACGACCACCTGCTTCAGCGGATCGACCCCGCGCGAGGCGATGGTCTGCAGCGCGACGATGATATGGGCGGCGACCACGGTGGTGTCGATGCAGTCATGCGGCTTGGCGGCATGGCCGCCCTTGCCGGTCACGGTGATGTCGAACTGGTCTGCAGCGGCCATCATCGCGCCGGGGCGGATCGCGAAATGGCCCACCGGAATGCCGGGCATGTTGTGCATGCCGTAAACCTCCTGAATGCCGAAGCGGGTGATCATCCCGTCCTGCACCATCTCGCGCCCGCCGCCGCCCCCCTCTTCGGCGGGCTGGAAGATCACCACGGCGGTGCCGTCGAAATTCCGCGTCTCGGCCAGGTATCGGGCGGCCCCCAGCAGCATGGCCGTATGGCCGTCATGCCCGCAGGCATGCATCCGGCCGGGGATTTTCGAAGCATAGCTGACCCCGGTCTGCTCTGTGATCGGCAGCGCATCCATATCGGCGCGCAGCCCGATCACCCGGCCCGAGGCGGCACTGCGCCCCCGGATCACACCGACGACGCCGGTGCGCCCAATGCCTTCGGCCACCTCATCAACGCCGAAGCCGCGCAGCAGGGCCGCCACCTTTGCGGCGGTGCGCTGCACGTCGAACAGCAGTTCGGGATGTTCGTGAAAATCATGCCGCCAGGCGGTGATCTCGGGCAGAAGTTCGGCAATGCGGTTCTTGATGGGCATGACACGGTCCTGTCAGACTGGGATGGGGGGCAGGTTACGCCTTTCCCTCCGGGTCGCAATACGGCGCGCGGTGCCCGCCCCCGCGTCAGGTTGCTTTTGCCCTGTCGCAGGACGGCGCATTTGCTATCCTGCGCCCCGGACAACCGGCGGAGGGGCGGCATGGCAATCAGGGCACTGGTCTGGGGCGAGAATGTCCACGAGCGCAAAAACAGGGTCGTGGCGCAGATCTATCCGCACGGCATGCACCGCACGATTGCCGATGCGCTGAACGCCGATACTGCGATCCGCGCCGAAACGGCGACACTGGACCAGCCCGGCCACGGCATCACGCCGCAGCGTCTGGCACAGACGGATGTGCTGCTGTGGTGGGGCCATGCCGCGCATGGCGATGTGTCGGATGCGGTGACGGATATGGTCTGCAATGCCGTCTGGTCGGGCATGGGGGCGATCTTTCTGCATTCCGCGCATTTCTCCAAGCCCTTCAAGCGGTTGATGGGGGCACCCTGCAACCTGACCTGGCGCGAGGCGGGCGAGCGCGAACGCCTGTGGCTGACCGCGCGCAACCACCCCATCGCCGCCGGTCTTCCCGACCATTTCGAACTTGAAAACGAAGAGATGTATGGCGAGCCCTTCGGCGTGCCGGAACCGCTGGAAACAGTCTTCATCAGCTGGTTCCAGGGCGGCGAGGTGTTCCGCTCGGGCCTGACCTGGCGGCGCGGGGCGGGGAATGTGTTCTACTTCCGGCCCGGGCACGAAACCTATCCGACCTATCACGACGCCACCGTGCAGACCGTGCTGCGCAACGCGGTGAAATGGGCGCATAACCCGGCCCCCCGGCTGGCGGACCCCGGAGCGGCCCGCAATGTTCCGGTCGCCCGGGCACCCGAGCCGATCACGGAACGCGGCCCGCGCCTGCACCATGACGGCGAAGACGGCCTCCGCTGACCCCGAAAGGAAATCCCGATGCCCAAACAGGTCCGCCTGCTGATCCTTGGTACCGGCGGCATGGCCAACACCCACGCCAGGGCTTTCGCCGCGATTCCCGGCGTGGTGCTTGCCGCCGGGGTCGACACCCGCGCCGACGTGCTGGCGGCCTTCTGCGACCGCCATGGCATCGGCCGGCGGTTCACATCTGTGGACGCTGCCCTGGCCTGGGGCCGGTTCGATGCCGTGGCCAATGTCACCCCCGATGCCGCGCATTTCCCCACAACGATGCCGCTTATGGCGGCAAGGCGGCATGTGCTGTGTGAAAAGCCCCTGGCGACCAATCACGCCGATGCCCTGGCCATGGCGGCGGCGGCGGCCGGGGCGGGCGTGGTCAATATGGTCAACCTCAGTTACCGCAATGTCCCCGCCCTGCAGGCAGCGGCGCGGATGGTGGCCGAAGGGGCCATCGGGAAGGTGCGCCATTTCGAGGCAAGCTATCTGCAAAGCTGGCTCACCCAGCCCGCCTGGGGCGACTGGCGAACGCAACACCAATGGTTGTGGCGGCTGTCGACCGCGCATGGCTCCAAGGGGGTCCTGGGGGATATCGGCATCCATATTCTGGATTATGCCACCTTCATCGCCGGGGCGGACCCTGCCGAGGTGTCCTGCCGCCTGACCACCTTCGACAAGGCCGAAGGCGGGCGGATCGGCGATTATGTGCTTGATGCCAATGACAGTTTCACCATGCATCTGGCGCTGACCAACGGGGCTCTGGGCACGGTTTCGGCCACGCGCTTTGCCACCGGGCATCTGAACGACCTGCGCCTGCGCCTTTATGGTGACAAGGGCGGGCTGGAGGTGCTGTTCGAAAAGGGCGAAAGTAGCCTGAATGCCTGCCTTGGGGCCAACATCGCCACAGGCACCTGGGCGGAAGTGCCGACGCCCGAAGTTCCCACGATTTACCGGCGCTTCATCGACGCCATTCAGGGGACAGGTGACGGTCAGCCCGACTTCGCCCGCGGGGCCGCCTTGCAGCAGGTGCTGGACCTGGCCGAGGCTTCGGCCCGCGCCGGTTGCCGCAGCCTGCCGGTTGCGGAGTGACGGGCGCGGGGCGCGGGCAGGTCTTTCCCGGGGGGCGTTCCTGCCGGTGCTCGGCCCCCGGCCGAAGGTTCGCGGTCTGCATCAGCCCTGCCCCCGGTGGGCCGGGCGAAGGTCCGACCTGTGGCGGTGCAGCTCTTGGGGCCGCCCGCATCTGCGCTGTCGCCGATGTGATGGGCAAAAGGCCGACAATGGCGTCTTTGCACGGCTCTGTCAGGTTTGCATGGCCGCGCTGCCGGGCAGATGCGGAAAGGCTGTTGCGCAGGGCCAGTTCTTCCATGGCCCGATCCCCCGGGACGAAGACATGGTCGCCTTGCGCGGCGGCGATCATGTTGCAGGGCATGTTCGCGGCACCGGGGGCGGCAGAGACGGCTGCCGTCAGCCCCGGGGCCAGCAAGGGACGAAAAGACCTGCGGCGTGATCCGGCACATTGGCATATCGGCGGGAAGCCCCCCCGCCCCGGCCAAATCAGCGGGAAAAAGAACCGAAACACCCCCCGCCCCCCCGGAAAAGACATATCGCGCCGTCGCTGATCGCGGCTGAAAGCGGCAGATCATTCAAGGGTCAAAAGACGACGCGGCCCGGCTGCAGCTGCGGTGTCATGCCGGCAATCATTGCCGGGCGATGCCCGACGGGTTCTGGCATCGACACCTGCGGACATCTGCGGCGCATAGAGTGCCCAACGGGGTGCTGAAGAAGCCGTCCGACCGCCGGCCGGCCGGCAGATCTTCCCGATCCGGGGAAAGGGACTGCCCCATCGGGCGGGGGAAACGCGAGCCGCTTTTCCCCGGCCGGCTGGGACGGTGCCCCGCAGGCCGGCAGGTCCGGGAAGGACAGAAGGCCAGCACGCGCCGCTGGCGGGCCGGGCGCTGGCCGGTGGCTTTGGGCCCCCGGCTGGTCCTGATCCCGGCATTGCGCTGTAGCAGGGGCGATGGCCCCTGCCATTGAAGCGGTGTGGGTGCTGTCATCAGTGCGGGCGGGAACAGGAAACGCAGCGCGTTTCCCCCGCCCGCTCGGGCCGGTGCCCTATAGACCCGCAGGTCCTCGACCACCAGAGGCCCGCGCCCGACCTGGCGGGAGCAAAGCGCCCGCCGGGGGCGGGGCGGGCGCTGGCCGGGGGCTTTGGGCCCCCGGCCGGTCCTG
The DNA here is from genome assembly GCA_020251025.1 of Rhodobacter sp. GTDB lineage: Bacteria > Pseudomonadota > Alphaproteobacteria > Rhodobacterales > Rhodobacteraceae > Aliitabrizicola. The sequence goes on from JADCDI010000059.1 coordinate 21,837, forward strand.
ATCCCAGCGCAGCGCTGTGGCAGGGGCAATGGCCCCTGCCAGAAGGCGCAAGGCGTTCCCAGGCAGACCAGTTTCCCGCTTTGCGCTCCGTCAGACCCCGCTGCGGCCATGTCATCCGCACCCTTTTGTGCAAGGCGTCGGTCCCGGGGCAGACCGCGCTGTGGGCTGAAGGGGGCCTGGCACAGGGCACACCGGTGCCCTGCGTCGGAAAAGCTTTGCGGCTGGCATCGCTTTTCCCCGCGAAGTCCTTGAATCGCGAAGAAGGTCTTACGATATTGAGCGCGTGAGGCGGGTCCCTTGACGGATCCGCCCAAAAGGACAACATCGGAGGCTTCACATGGCTGACTATCAAACGATCCGGACGGCTGGTGTCGGGACCCGGACCGCCCAGATCGACGCGGGCCTTCGCGCCCATATGAACAAGGTTTACGGGCTGATGTCCGTCGGCATGCTGCTGACGGGCGCTGTGGCTTGGGCCGTCGGCACCAGCGACGCGCTGATGCAGGTGTTCCGCAGCGCCGAAGGCAGCATTACCATCCTGGGCTGGGTTGTGATGTTTGCCCCGCTGATCATGGTCTTTGCCTTTGGCGCGGTGATCAACCGCCTGTCGGTCGCAGGGGCGCAACTGTTCTTCTACGCCTATGCCGCCGTGATGGGCCTGTCGCTTGCCTGGATTTTCCAGGCCTTTACCGGTGTGTCCATCGCGCAGACCTTCCTGATCACCGCCATCGCCTTTGCGGGCCTGTCGCTTTATGGCTACACCACCAAGAAGGACCTGTCGGGTTTTGGCACCTTCCTGATGATGGGTGTGATCGGGCTGGTCGTGGCGATGATCGTGAATATCTTCCTCGCCTCTTCGGCGCTGATGTTCGCAATCTCGGTCATCGGTGTGCTGATCTTCGCGGGCCTGACCGCCTATGACACGCAGAACATCAAGAACACCTACCTGCAGCACGCGCAGGCGGGGGACAGCGAATGGCTGGGCAAGGCCGCGATCATGGGCGCGTTGCAGCTGTACCTCGACTTCATCAACCTGTTCATGTTCCTGCTGCAGTTCATGGGCAACCGCGAATAACCCCGGCGGCAAGGACGGAAACCGAACACAGGGCCGGTCGATGGACCGGCCCTTTTGCCATGCCGGTGCCCCGTCCATATCGCCCGCACCGCAGGACCTGCGGGAAGGATGAGTCCCGGTCGCAAAGGCACGCCAGCCGCCCCCTCCGGTCCACAAAGCCAGGGGCTGCGTGGAAGGGCGCCGCTGTCGGCGTGGCAGGGCGGTCAAGCCACTGCCCCCCGCTGCATCCGCCCGTGCCGGAACCCGGCCCATCACTGCCCGGCCAAGTCCCTGCCGGACCATCCCGGCATCGGCAAGAAGATGCCGGACGTGAGCTGTGGCCCCCTGCGGGCGGTGTCGCTGCGCCACCGGCGGGTCCCCCGTCCAGCCGCCAGCACCAGGGATATGGCCCCGCGCGCCCTATGTTGGCCAGCGGCTGCCGGATGACAGCACCTTCGGCCCGGAACGGGAAATCCCGCATACGGACGGACGGGGGGCATCCGGGGCAAGCGGCCGGGAACGGCGACGGGTCAGCGGGGCGTCCAAAGCGCAAGGGTCGGAAAGCGCGGACGGGAAGGGGGCCAGAAGCTTCCCCACGCAACGCAAGACAGCACATCACATCAAACGAAAAAGACCGCCCTGTTCAGAGCGGTCCGTCGCGCTGCGAACACAGGCAGATCTTACTTGATCTTGCCTTCCTTGTATTCGACATGCTCCCGCTTCACGGGGTCATATTTGCGGACCGACATCTTTTCGGTCATCGTCTTGGCATTCTTCTTGGTCACATAGAAGTGCCCGGTGCCCGCCGTCGAATTGAGACGGATCTTGATGGTCGCCGGTTTCGCCATGGTCGTCTCTCCAACAACCCGGGAACCGCAGTACCCGGTGAAATCCTTCAAGCCCGCCTTTTATCCGCCGGGGCTGCGGTGTCAACAGCGAAAGCACTGTCGAGGCCGCCGCGCGGACGCTCCGTCTGTCCATACCCCGGAAATCGGTCCAGGCAGGCTGCTGAAACAGCAATCCGACCGCCCGCCTGCAGGGACACTCTTGCCGATCCTGGGAAAGGGATTGCGCTTTGGGCGGGAACAGGAAACGCGAGCCGCGTTTCCCCCAACCGCACGGGACGGTGCCCTGCAGACCGGCAGGTCCGGGAAGGACAGAGACCAGCGCCCGACCCGGCGGGCGGGAAGCGCCCGCATGTGGCGGAGCGGGCGCTGGCCGGGGGCTTTTGGCCCCCGGCTGGACAAGGGGGCGGCGCGGCGCTGTGGCAGGGACGATGGCCCCTGCCATTGGAGCGGTGAAAGTGCCGTCGCCCGTCCGGGCGGGAACAGGAAACGCGACCCGCGTTTCCCCCGCCCAGGCGGAACGGTGCCTTGTA
>JADCDI010000006.1 GCA_020251025.1 Rhodobacter sp.
AGGGTGCTGTCATCAGTGCGGGCGGGGACAGGAAACGCACTGCGTTTCCCCCGCCCGCGCGCGACGGTCCCCTGTAGACCGGCAGGTCCGGGAGGGACAGAGGCCAGCGCCCGCCGGGGGCGGGGCGGGCGCTGGCCGCGGGCTTTGGGCCCCCGGCCGGTCCTGATCCCGGCGCAGCGCTGTGGCAGGGGCGATGGCCCCTGCCAGTCAAGCGGTGAAGGTACCGTCATCAGCCCGGGCAGCAACAGGAAACGCGACCCGCGTTTCCCCCGCCCGCCGGGCAGAAGCGCATCCCGCTTTCCGGTCGGCCAGCCCCTGCGGCAGGCACGCCTTCAGCTCCCTGTCAGATCGTGGTCGGAAACTCCTCGCGCGGCGGCCAGGTGCGGATGATCGTGGGCAGCCCGAACAGCGACGAAAACAGCCAGGTCCCGCGCAGCACCGATCTTCCTTGCCTTGGTTTGGACAGCAGCTTCATCGGCCAGAACCTGGTGGAGACATGGGCCCCGCCCCGGATCGCCGAGGTGCGCGGGCGGCTTTGGATGATGGGGTTGCTGCCAAGGATATGCCCCTGCGGCAGCGACCGGTGCGGATTGGACATATAAAAGACGGTGCCTTGCAGGATCCGGCCCGACAGCCGCACCTCGGGCTCGTCGCGGATATAGGCATCTTCCTCTGCCAGACCGACATCGATGGAGCCAAAGCGGTTGACCGTGCGGATCGCATTCAGCGCCGTGCCCAGCGGCGCAAAGGGGGCATTGACGACCAAAAGCGCCCTGCCCTCGGCCACAGGCCCGGCATAGGCGCGCGCTGCGGTTGCGCTGACCCGTGCCGCATGCATGCGCCCGGCCGCCGTTCCGGCACCTTCCCTGGTGATGACGTGAATTGTGGCGGGGGAATGCCCCTCGGCCAGAAGGGCCTCGACCACGGTCTGGGCCGCCGCCGCATTCGCGTAAAGTCGTGTGATGATCGTTGTCATTTCTCACCCTGTCCTTTGTTGACCCGGATTCAAGCGTCCTTCATGGCCCCGGTGCGGCAAGGCTGCAGTCCGTTCCGGGATCCTCCGCAGCGCCGGCCCGCACAGGCCCGAAGGCGGCGGCAGGATCGCCGCGCCTCAGGGGCAGTGCCACAATGACTGCCAGAAGAAGCAGCCCCCCCTCAAGCGCAAAAACCGGAACATAGGGACTGGCCGCTGTTGTTCCGGCGGCGGGCGCGGCCAGCACAAGGTCCCGGATGACCCCGCCCGTCGCTATGGCCAGCCCTGCCGCCGTTGCCTGCACCGCGCCCCAGGCCCCCAGCGACAGGCCGATCTGCTCGCGCGGGGCTGCCTGCATCGTCGCGGTCAGGGTGCCATGGCCGAACAGCCCGGCCCCGAAGCCCGCCAGAAGCGTTGCGCCAACCAGAAGCGGTGCAGACAGGATCACGGCAGAAGCCAGCACAAGGCCGAAGGCCGGTATCCCGATCATGGCCCCAAGGCAGACCGCATCCATCGCCCTGCCCCCGCGCCCAAGCCAGCGCGAGGCAAGACCGAAGCCAAGCAAAGAGCCAAGGGCAAGCACCACCGTCAGCCGCGTGGTCTGGGCCACCGTCATCGACAGAACCTGGCCGCCGAAAGGCTCCAGCAGGACATCGGCCATGCCAAAGCCTGCCGTGCCAAGGCCGATGACCGCCAGAAGACGGACCATGCCGGTGCGCCCCGCAAGCCTTGCCCATGCGTCGGTGAAGCGGAACTCCTGCGCCGGCGCGGCCGCACGGCTGCGATTGCGGGCCTCCTGTTTCCACATGGCGATCCCGTTGACGGCAACGGTCAGCACCGCAGACCCCTGGATCACCTGGATCAGCCGCCCCGGCGTATAGGTGTCCAGCAGCGCCCCATAGGCAAAGGCGCTGACAATCATGCCGACCAGCAGCATCACATACATCAGGCCCACGACCCGCGGCTGGTCCGCTTGCGGCACCAGATCCGTGGCCAGGGCAAGGCCCACGGTCTGCACCATATGCACGCCCGCACCGACCAGCAGAAAGGACAGCGCGGCGGCACTCAGCCCGATCCAGCGGGGCGCATCGACGGCCTCGCCATAGCCCGACAGCACAAGAAGGGCAAAGGGCATGATCGCAAATCCGCCGAACTGCAGCATCGTGCCCTTCCAGATATAGGGCAGACGCCGCAGACCAAGCGCCGAGCGGTGGCTGTCGGACCGGAACCCGATCAGCGCCCGGAACGGCGCAAAGACCAGCGGCAGCGCCAGCATGACGGCCACAAGTGTGGCCGGCACCCGCAACTCGACAATCATCACCCGGTTCAGCGTTCCGGCCATCAGCACCAAAGCCATGCCGACCGTCACCTGAAACAGGGACAGCCGCAGCAACCGCGACAGCGGCACCTCTTTGCAGGCCACATCGGCAAACGGCATGTAGCGGGTGCCGAAAGACGCAATGCGCCCAAGGGCAAAGCGCTTGTAGTCGAACATCGGGGATGGCCCCTTCAGCGGAACGGCATCTTGTCTTGCGGCACAGCGCGCCGCCAACCGGCATGACCCGCCCGCCGGAGGACAGGCGGGTCTTGCGCGGCCACGAAGATTGCGCGCACATGCCGCTGGCAGCGCGCGCGCAAGCCCTAGTTCAGCGCGGCGACGGTCTGGGGCATCTGCAGGATGGCCCGTGCCGTCGTTCCATCCGGCATCTTGATCAACACTTCCTGGGAACCGGATGGCAGGGCATAGGCGGCACGTGCGGCCCCGTCCCCCTCAAGGATCATCGCGGCGCTTGCGGTTCCCGAGCCAAGCCTTTTGCCCGACAGGAAATCCGCAACCCAGGATGTATTGCTCAGCACGGCAACATGCACAGCGAATGATCCCACGGCCACGGCGGACAGGAACAGCGGAATGCCGACGGTTGGCTTGACGACAAGCCACATCTTTGCGTTGTTCATCTGATACCCCCTCAGCCCAGCCAGGGCGTTGTAACGGCAACCAGAAGATGCGCGATCAGGGCAATCACCCCGAACACGCGCGTGCCGTCGATCAGGTAGCTGTGGACTTCTTCGGCTTCTCTCAAGGTCAGGCCTGTCGGCCAGACCTTGTCTGGATCGTTGGACATAGGCGCTCCTCCCTGCCCTGGCGTCGTCTGCATGTAGTCTAGGCGAACTGACGACATTCCGTCCGCCCGGGCCGCCTGCCGGTCAGGGGGGGCCGAACGGCAGTGTCCTGCACCAAGTCTGTCACTAGTTCTTTACATAATCAACTGTAACAATTCTTGGACAGTTTGATTGCGCCCCCTGCAGAATCCGCAAGGATTGTCTTTCATAAAGCATTGGAATAATGAAATTTCCGAATACTCACATCCTGCCGCCAGGCGGTTATTCGGCGGGATGTCGGGAAAAGTCTTTGCGCTTTCTGCAGCAAAACCCGGTGTCGCGATCCATCTGCGGCCCAAGTCCGCCCCACCTGATTCACGCGCCTGCGGTTTGGCGGAATGTTCTTTTCATGCCAGGTTGCGCCAGCTAACATGCCAGCATGACGGATTCAGGCGATCTTCTTCATGTCGTGACAAACGACGATATCCCAAGGCGCCGGGTGGTGTTCGGGCGGGCCATCGTCTGGGGTTCGGCCGCGCTGCTGGCCGGTATTGCCACGGCCCAGACGCTTGACCGGGCCGGCACCCTTGATCTTGGTTTTGCCAATTGGCGACCCACCCTTTATGCCTATGTGCTTTGGGCGGGGTGTCTGTGCTGGGGCCAGGTGCTGGTGCGCGGCGAACAGGGCAAGCGTGCGCTTTTCGTGCTGCCGGCTGTGCTTTTCGTGGTCAGTCTGGTCGTCTTCCCGCTGATCTTCGGCCTGATCATCGCCTTTTCCGACTGGAACCTGTCATCGCCCACCGGGCGCAAGTTCAACGGGCTGGATAACCTGCGCCAGATGTGGGCCGACCCGTTCTACTGGAACGCCCTGCGCAACATGATCTGGTACATGCTGGCAATCATCGTCGAATATGCCATCGCCTTCGGCCTTGCGCTGCTGCTCAACAGCCAGATCCGGGCGCGCAAGTTCTTTCGCGTCGCTTTCCTGATGCCGCTGATGCTCAGCCCGGTCGCCGTCAGCTGGATGATCGGCAAGTCGATGCTGGAGCCGCGCTTTGGCCCGCTGGCGCGGCTGGCGCGGTTCTTCGGCGTCGAGAATCCGTCGTTCTTCGAAAGCCCGGAAATGGCCCGCCTTGTCATGATGGCGCTGGATGCCTGGACGTATATTCCCTTCATGATGATCATGATCCTGGCCGGGTTGCAGGCCATTCCGAAAGAGGTGCAGGAAGCCTCGAGGGTCGATGGTGCCAATGCATGGCGCGGCTTCTGGGAAGTGACCTTTCCGCTGATGTTGCCGGTGTCGGTCACCGCGATCCTGATCCGCATCATCTTCAAGCTGAAGCTGGCCGACATCATCATCAATGTCACCTCCGGCGGCCCCGGCGGGGCCACCGATTCCGTGACCAGTTTCATCTTCCGCGAATACCGCGACCGGTCGAACGTGGGCTATGGCACCATGCTGGCGATGGTCTATCTGCTGCTGATCGTCATCTTCATGACGGTCCTGATGAAGCTTCTCGACCGCTGGATGAGGCCGCAGTACTGACATGACCGACGCCGCCGCATCCCCGCAGATCTTCCGCGACAGTCCCCATGACCGGCCGCCGCAACTGGCCTGGTACGCCTCGCGCCTTGCGATCTACGGGATGCTGATCCTGTGGACGGTGATCTGCCTGTTTCCGATCTACTGGACCATCACCACCAGCTTCAAGATGGCCCCCGACGTGATGAAGGGCAACATGGTGCCGTGGTGGGACTATACGCCGAAATGGCTGGGCTGGCGGTCCCTGGGCCTGTCGCCCGATACCATCGCCACGGGGTCGACCGTGCGCGCCGAATTCCTGGGGCGGTTCCTGAATTCCGCGATCATTTCGCTGACCTCATCCGGGCTGGCCGTGGTGCTGGGCAGCCTGGCCGCTTACGGCCTGTCGCGGTTTTCCTACCGCTTTGGCTATATGCGCAATTCCGACATCTCGTTCTTCTTTCTCAGCCAGCTGATCCTGCCGCCCGTGGTGCTCGCCCTGCCCTTTCTGGTGCTTTACAAGGAACTGGCGCTGCTTGACACCCGCATCGGCCTGATCCTGCTTTACACGCTGACAGTGCTGCCCATCGTCATCTGGATCATGCGCGATCAGTTCGCGGGCATCCCGGCGGAACTGGAAGAGGCGGCCCTGGTCGACGGGCTGTCGATCTGGGGGGCCTTTGCCACCATCATCCTGCCCATCGCCCTGCCCGGCATGGCGGCGGCCTTCATCCTGTCGCTTGTGCTGACGTGGAACGAATATTTCTTTGCCGCCCTGCTGACCTCGACCTATGCCAACACCCTGCCGGTGATGGTGGCCAGCCAGACCGGCAGCCAGGGCATCAGCTGGTGGTCGATGGCCGCCCTGTCCTTTGCCGCGATCCTGCCTTTGGTGATCATCGGCATCGTGATGGAACGCTACATCATCAAGGGCATGGCTGCGGGGGCGGTGAAATGACAGGCCCCGGGACACCATGCTGAAGGGCATTCCCCGGCAGCTGTCTGCCGAGATCCTTCATGCGCTGATGCTGATGGGGCATGGCGATGATCTGGTGATCTGCGACGTGAACCACCCGGCGGCCACCATCGCCGCCCGGACAACATATGGCCGCCTGCTGAACCTGCCCGGCTGCGCCATTCCCGAATCTGCCGGGGCGATCCTGGCGCTGATGCCGCTGGACAGCTTTGTTCCCGCCCCGGTCTGGCGGATGGAGGTGGCGGGCAACCCCGACGGCGAGGTGCCCGTCTTTGCCGCCATGCAGGCCGTCCTCGACCGCAGTCAGGGCCAGCCGGTGCGCATGGACCGGCTGGAACGCTTTGCCTTCTATGAGGCTGCCAAGCGCGCCTTCTGCATCATCCGCACCTCTGATCCGGGGCCCTATGGCTGCTTCATCCTGCGCAAGGGTGTGGTGTAAAGGGGGCGGATCGTCGCCGGCCATGGAACCATAAGGCAAGCGAAGCGCCCTTGCTTTCCTGTTGGACTTGACCCGCGTCAAATCCAGCCGCGCTTGCCTGCCCTTTGGCAGGCGCGGCCGGATTTACTGCCGCCGGGGAAAGTGGAGAACCCATTGCCTGCGGGCTTGCGCCCTTTGGCCATCGGACCCTGCGAAGGTCCCCCGGACCTTCGCTTGCCGGATCCTCTGGCGGGATTTGCGCCGCGCGCTGTCAAGACAAGAAGGTTTGCAGTTTCGGGGCATGTCCCAAGGGGCGGCGATATCCGTCAGATATCTCTCATCGGGGCCACATAAACCATTGGAATTCAAGGGATCACCCCGCTGCCCCGCAGTGGCCACCCCTAAACCCCCAGCACCGCCCGCAGGTGCGCCAGGATGATCTCTACCCCCGCCTCGCCCTTTTCCGCCGTGGCCAGTGGGGCGGTTTCGGTCCACCAGCCCCGATTCTCTGCCTGCCGCCCCATCTCCACCGTGTCCGGGGCCAGCGCCAGCATCAGCCCCGTCTCGCCCTCTCCCGCATGGTCGAAGGGATAGGCATCGCGCGAGGTCGCCGGCAACAGCGGATGCACCCTGATCCAGCGGAACGGGTCCACCCCGCCGCCCGCGTAATAGAGCCGCATCGCGTCGGCCCCCCACCAGCCGTCGCCCTTTTCAGCCTCGACAGCGGCAAAGATCGCCTGCCGCGCCCCAAGGCGAAAGGCCAGATCGGTGGGCATGCCCTGGCCGAAATCCTCGGTCTGGTGATGGATCACCGCGTGGATGTTGCGGAACCCCGCGCGCAGCAGGGCGGCAAACAGCGCCTCGGCCAGCCCCACCAGCACCTGGCTCGGCAGGTGCAGCGTGCCGGTCCCCACAGGGCCGGCAACGGCATGGCTGGCCGCGCCATAGGCAAAGGCGGGCAGGATCACCACCTCGGCCAGGCTCTCCAGCCGGTCCAGCGCGCGGGTGACGGCAAGGCTGTCCATGCCCACCGGCAGATGTTCGCCGTGGTATTCCATCACCCCCAGCGGCAGGATCACCGGCAGGTTGCGCGCCACGGCATCCCTGATCTGGTGGGGCCGCATCAGCTCGTATCGCATCAGCCCAGCTCCGCCGCGATATCCCTGGTCTGGCGGTACAGGCGCTGGAACAGCGGATAAAGCCGGTCATAGGCCGCATGATGTGCAGCCCGCACGGTCGACGCCGGCGGGTTCCAGTGATCAATGTCCCCAACCCCGGCAGCGCCCACCGCCTGCGCCGCCAGGAAGGCATCGCCATAGGCCGCCCCGGTGGTGACGCGGCACAGCGTCTGGTCCAGCCCTGTCAGGTCAGATGTTGCCTGCAGCCAGGGCAGGTTCCTGGTGCCGCCCCCCACCGCCCGGACCCGTGCCGGTGCCTGACCGGCGGCCCTGTAGGTATCGGTGATCGCCCGCGTTGCGCAGGCGATGCCTTCCAGGGTGGCGCGGTACAGATCGCCCCGCGTATGCGTCAGGTTCATCCCGAAGATCGTGCCTTTGGCCAGGGGATCATGGATCGGGGTGCGTTCGCCCGAAAAATACGGAAGCACGATCAGGCCCTTTGCCCCGGGGGGTGAAGCGTCTGCCTCTGCCGCCAGTTCGGCGAAGGCGGTGTCGCGCGGCAGGTCGCGGGCCAGATGGTCGCGGAACCAGTGGGTCAGCGTGCCGCTGGTCGCAAGGCCCGCCATTGCGGCGTGGCTGCCGGGGTAAAGCCAGGGCGCGTGAAACAGGCTGGGCTCGCCAAGGGGCCGGTCCGCCACCAGAATGACGAAGATGGTCGAGCCATACATCAGCATCATGTCGCCCGGCCGGCGCACGCCTACGCTCACCGCCTCGGCGGCGGCATCGATGGTGCCACAGGTCACCGGCGTGCCCGCCGCCAGCCCCGTTGCCGCCGCCGCTTCGGGGGTTACATGACCGGCAATCCCGGTCGACCACATCAGGCGCGGCAGTTGATCGCGCGTGCAGATATCGGCCAGATCAAGGCACCAGTCCTGCCGGGCGATGTCATAAAGCGGCGAGAAATTCGCCGCCGTGTAGTGATCGATGACATAGCTGCCGGTCAGCCGATAGGTCAGGTACGAGGTCGATGTCAGCACCCGCGCGGTCCGCGCCCAAAGATCGGGGCGGTTGCGGCGCAGCCACAGAATCTTGGGGCCGACCGATTGCGAGGTCAGGGCATTGCCGCCGCGCCGCAGGATGACATCGCGGCCGATCGCCGCGTCAAGTTCGGCGATTTCGGCGCTTGCACGGGTATCGACGCCGTAAAGAACGCCGTTCATCAGCGGGTGCCCTTCGGCATCCATCGGCAGCATGCAGGGGCCGATCGCCGATGTTGCGACAGCCGAAATCCGGTCCGCAGGGATGCCGGACTGTTCCAGAAGGCTGCGGGTGATGCCGACAAAATCGCCCCACCAGTCTTCTTCCGCCCGGTGCTCGGCCCAGCCGGGACAGGGGACGATCATCTGGTGCGGGCGCGCGGCCATGCTCAGGATGCGCCCCCCCTCATCCACCAGAACGCCCTTGGATTCAAAGGTACCGATATCGACGCCCAGCGTGCAGCCCATGTCAGTCGGCCCTGTTCAGGGGAAATCCGGGGGTGATCCGCGACAGCGCGGTCAATGTCAGCCGGGCCAGCGCCTCGAGATCGGCCAGATCGCAGCATTCCACCGCAGAATGCGAATGGCGCATCGGAAAGCCGATATCAAGGCTGGCCACGCCCTGCCCCACAAGCTGGACATAGGACAGATCGGTCAGCACGCCGACCTGGGCCGAACGCTGCAATGCCATCTGCGCGTCCCGGGCCGCGTCTTCGAACAGCCGCACCAGCGCCGGATGCGGGATGACCCCGTTCAGCGTCCCGCGCCCGTGAAAGGAATAAAGGCTGATGCCCGGCCCGCCACCCAGGACCATGTCGCCCCGATCGGCCATGTCGGGTGTGTCGGTGGCCAGCATCAGGTCGATCTGAAGGGCGATATCCGGGTTGAGCGCCTGGGCGGCCACCACTGCGCCGCGCAGGTTGAACTCCTCTTGCACCGAAAAGACCAGATGAACCGTCGGCCCGTCTACCCGCTGCGCCAGGCCACGCGCGATTTCCAGCAGCACGGCGCAGCCGGCGCGGTCATCGACGGATGTCCCGGCAATGCGGTTGCCGTCCAGTTCGATCACCTGCGGGCGGTATACCACCGGCGTGCCGATCTGCACACCGGCCGCCTCGACCGCCGCTTTCGATCCGTGGCCGGTGTCGATGGTGATCTGGGGGGCTGTCAGCACCTTGTATTTCTCGTCCGGCGTGGTGGCGTGATGGGCCTTGTTCATGATGATGCCGGGCACGTTGCGGCCCTCGCCGACGCACAGCATCACCGCCTGCGCCGCCATCGCCCGTTCCGACAGGCCGCCCAGGCGTTCGACCCGCACCAGCCCGTCAGGTTCGATCCGGCGCACGAAAAAGCCCAGCTGATCCATATGGGCAAACAGCATGACCGACGGTGCCTCGGGCTCGCCTTCAAACGTGGCGATCACATTGCCCATCCGGTCCACCCGGCTGACAAGACCTTCGTCGGCCAGCCGCGCGCGGATCAGGGCGGCAACACGGTCTTCATGGCCCGACAGGCCCGGGGTCAGCATCAGATCGATCAGGTCGGCGCGCAGGCGCGATTTCATGACTGCCCCCGCACGGCACGCACCCGGTTCATGAAATCCGCCGCGCGGTCCGGATCGACGGCATTCCAGGTGTGACCGCCCACCTTCAGGGCCGATCCCACGATGCAACCGTCGGCCACCCGCAGCACGTCCGCGACGGTGTCGTGCCGGACCCCGGTATTGGCCATGACCGGCGTGTCGGGCAGCACCCGCTTCACCGCCTCGAGGTCGCTCAGCGCCGCCGCCTCGCCGGTGATCTGCCCCGAGACAAGAACCGCATCGGGGACCGAGGAAAACACCGCGCTGCGCGCCCGGTCGGGCAAGGGACGCCGGTCCAGGCTGTCGGCAAACTCGGCCGAGACGTTGTAAAGCATGGCCAGGTCCGGGCGGCCCAGACGGGTGCGATAGCGCAGGGCGGCCCCGGCATCGGGGGTCCAGGGCCCCATGTCGCTGGCATAGGTGCCGGTGAAGATCTCGCGCACAAAGGCGGCCCCCGTGGCGGCGGCAAGGGCGACGCTGCTCATCGGGTCCCACAGCACATTGACGCCGAAGGGCAGCGTGATCTCGTCGCGCAGACGCCCGATCACATAGCCCATCGTGGCGGTCGAGGCGGTATCGACCCTGAATTCATAGGGGCGGTCGTTTTCGTTGCCGAACATGATGGCATCAAAGCCTGCCGCCTGAAGTGCCCGAAGGTCGGCGCGGGCGGCGCTGACCAGGCCTTCCAGCCCTGCTTGCGTGTCGTGCAGCGGCGCACCCGGCAGGGCCCCGAGGTGGACCATCGCGATCACCGGCTTGCCGCCGCCAAAGACCCTGCGGAAGTTCTGTGGCATCATCGCCCCCTTCTTTTCTGTGCGATCCTAGACAGATGCAGGATGAAACCCAAGATGATTCATGCCAGAACGTCCGTTAACAGGGAGCATGACATGACATTGACCACCCGCCACTGGGACCGCCTTGGCAACGGCGGCCTGAGCTTTACCGAACTGGGCTTTGGGGCCGCACCGATTGCCAATCTTTACCGTCCCGTCACCGATGCCGAGGCCGATGCGGTGCTGGATGCGGCCTGGGAAGCCGGGGTGCGCTATTTCGATACGGCACCGCTTTACGGGCTGGGCCTGTCAGAGACACGTCTGAACCGGTTTCTGCGCGGCAAGCCGCGCGGGGAATATGTGATCTCGACCAAGATCGGGCGTCTTCTGCGCGTGACGGAACCGGGGGAAGAGCGGGACTGCATCGGCAAGTTCTTTGACGTGCCCTCGCGCAAGGAAATCTATGACTACAGCTATGACGGCACGATGCGGTCGCTGGAGTTCAGCCTGGAACGGCTGGGGCTGGACCGGGTGGATATCCTGTTCGCCCATGATCTGGACTTGTTCAACCACAAGACGCCGCAGGCCCTTGCAGCGCGCCTGGACGAGTTCATGGCCGGGGGCTACCGCGCCCTGGTGAAGATGCGCGACGAAGGCGTCATCAAGGCCTTCGGTGCGGGCGTGAACGAATGGCAGCCCTGCCGCAGCTTGACCGAACGCGGTGATTTCGACCTGTTCCTGCTGGCGGGGCGCTATACCCTGCTGGAGCATGAGGCGCTGACCGCCTATCTGCCGCTGGCGCTGGAACGCGGCATCGGGCTTGTGATGGGTGGGCCGTACAATTCCGGCATCCTGGCCACCGGACCGCGCCCGGGGGCCTTCTGGTTCTACGATCCGGCCCCGCAGGAGGTGCTGGACCGCGCGGCGCGGTTGCAGGCCATCTGTGGCGCGCATGGCGTGCGGCTGGTGGATGCGGCCTTCCAGTTCGCGCTTCGGCATCCGGCGGTGGTGTCGGTCATTCCCGGCGGTCAGGGGGTGGCGGAAATGGCCAGCAACCTGGCGGCGCTGAACGCCGCCATCCCCGATGCGCTGTGGGCCGATCTGAAGGCCAGGGGGCTGATCCATGCCGATGCCCCCGTGGAGCGTGCCGCCTGAACCGCACCGCCCGCCCGCCGGCCCGCATGGGCAGCGAACCGCACCGCCCGGCGGCACCCCGCGTCAGGCACCGCCGTACAAGGCATCCGCGACGATGCGCAGCGAAGCGGTGGCATCCTGCCGTTCCACCGCCCCGGCCAGGGCCGGTGACCCTGCAAGGCGCGCCGCAACGGCGCGCAGGCGGTCTGCCATATGCACATTCGCCGCCGCTTCCGCCGCCGGGTCCAGCCCGCCGTGATCGGGAAAGGTATCGAAATAGATCACGCCGTCATAGCCGGTGCGGTGAAGTTCGACGAAAAGTTCCACCGTCTGCATCGGATGCACCGACCCCACCATCAACCCGTCGTCGCGTTTGCCGTAGCCATCGTTCAGATGGACCCCCAGCAGACGCGATTTGCGGGCCACGACGGATGCGACCTGCGCCGGGATCTCGCCCGCATAAAGGACATGCGCGAAATCCAGCGTGATGCCGGTGTTGGGGCGGTTCACCTCGGCCAGGGCCAGCAGGTTCATGCCCAGATCGGGCAGCAGGGCAAAGGCGCGCGGCTCGTTCGGTTTGTATTCCACGGCAATGTCGAGCGCGGGGTTGTGATCGGCCACTTCGGCCAGGGCGGCCACCGTGGCATCCCACATTGCCGCATAATCGCCCTGAAAGCTGTAATCGACCCCGTCCTGACCCAGCCAGAGGGTCATGACCCTGCCGCCCATTTCGGCCAGGGCATCAAGGCCGCGCCGGGTGATGTCGATCGCCGCGCGGCGCACCCGCGCCTCGGGATGGGTGAAGGCCCCAAGGCGAAAGCCGGGATCGGTGTAATAGCGCATCGCAAGGCCGTTCAGGGCAAGCCCCGCCCCGGACAGGACATCTGACATCTGCGCGGGTGTATGCGCCTCGAAATGATCGGGATAATTCAGGTCTGCGGCATCGATGCCGGCCACCTGCCCCGCGCGGGCGATCATGTCGGCAACCGTCGGCTTGCCGGGCAGGCCGATCCTGAAGGCGTTAAGGCGGGCAGCATACCGCGGGCGGTTGGGAAGATCGGGCATCGTGGGCTTTCACAGGATCAGGCCGGGTTGAAAAGCTCCGGCCGGGCGACCATCAGGGGTTCAAGAAAGGTCAGAAGCTGCCCCAGATGGTGGCGGGTTGCAATGCGCGCCGCCACCGGATCATGCGCCTCCAGGGCGGCGACGATGGCCTGGTGTTCGGCCAGCGTCGCCTGCACGCGCCCGGGATGCGGCAGCATCAGCTGGCGCGCGCGGTTGACATGCACCCAGGATGTTTCGGCCAGCCCGGCAAGCCGCCTGTACCCGGTGAACGACAGGATCAACTCGTGCATCCGGGCGTCCATCTGGTAGAACCCGGCAAAGTCGGCGTCGGTTACCAGCGCCTCCTGCACGCGCAGGTTGCGGCGTAACTGAACAAGCTGATCTTCGGTGATGCTGTGCGCGACCGCCTCTACCGCCGCAAGCTCCAGCGCCTCGCGCAGGAAGGCGCTTTCGCGTATCTCTTCCATCGAGAAACGGGCGACGAATGTTCCCGATTGCGGCACGACATCCACCAGACCCTCGGCGGCCAGCCGGGCCACAGCCTCGGCCACCGGAGAGCGGGATACGCCAAGCGCCTCGCAGATCCCGGGTTTGCGCAGGATCTCGCCGGGGCGATAGGCCAGCGACAGGATGGCCGCTTTCAGCGACAGATAGACCCGGTGGGCCAGCGATCCGTCAAACTCTTCCAGCGGCCGCAGACGAGGCGGCATGGGGTTTGCCTCTTGCGGTGGAATGTCTTTACCGGGTAACATACTAACATGTTAGCCGGGGTCTGACGTCTGTCAAGCAATCCGCCGTTGCAATCTGCCGTTGCCGACCGCAGCGCGCCCTTGCCCGTTGCTTGAACCGCCCCCGCAGGTCTGGAAAGGTGCCGCATGACGAATCCCGTTCCCGATGCCATCCGCCTGAACCCGTCCGACAATGTCGTCATTGCGCTGCGCGACCTTGGCGCCGGCAGCAGGGTGCCTGATGTTGCCGCCCCGCTGGCCGGGCCTGTGGCGCGCGGACACAAGATTGCGGCGCGGGCGGTGGCGCAGGGGGAAACCGTGATCCGCTATGGTCAGATCATCGGCGTGGCGACCCGGCCCATCGCGGCGGGCGAACATGTGCATACGCACAATCTGGGCATGGGCGCGCATGAACAGGATTATGCCCATGCGACCGAGGTGCGCCCCCTGCCCGCCCCGGCCGCGCCACGCAGCTTCATGGGCTTTCACCGGGCGGACGGCGGGGTGGGCACGCGCAACTATCTGGGCATCCTGACATCGGTGAACTGTTCGGGTTCTGTCGCGCGCTTCATCGCCGAGGGCGTCGAAAAGGCCGGCTGGCTGGCCGGATTTCCCAATGTCGACGGGGTGGTTCCCATCGTGCATGGCACGGGCTGCGGCATGTCGGGCAAGGACGAAGGCTATGACACGCTGTTTCGCACCCTGGCGGGCTATGCGCGCAATCCGAATTTCGCGGGCATCCTTCTGGTGGGGCTGGGCTGCGAGGTGATGCAGGTGCCCGACCTGATCGGCAAGGCGCGGATGCGGGCCGATGGCAACTTCCGCTACATGACGATCCAGCAGACCGGCGGCACGCGCCGCACCATCGAACGCGGCATGGCCCTGCTGCGCGAGATGGCCGAAGTGGCGAACGCCGCGCGGCGGCAGCCGGCGGGGCTGGAACATCTGATGGTGGGCCTGCAATGCGGCGGGTCGGACGGCTATTCGGGCATCACCGCCAACCCGGCGCTGGGCCACGCCTCGGACCTGCTGGTGGCGCATGGCGGCACCACGATTCTGTCGGAAACCTCGGAAATCTACGGGGCCGAACATCTGCTGACCCGCCGCGCCGTGACGCCCGAAGTGGGTGCCAGGATTGTGGAGCGTATCCGCTGGTGGGAAGACTATACCGCGCGCAACGGCGGCGAGATGGACAACAACCCCTCGCCCGGCAACAAGAAGGGTGGCCTGACGACCATCCTGGAAAAATCGCTGGGCGCGGTTGCCAAGGGCGGCTCTGCCCCGCTGAGCCAGGTCTACCGGTTTGCCGAGCCGATAACCGAACGCGGCTTTGTCTTCATGGACAGCCCCGGCTATGACCCCACCTCGGTCACCGGGCAGATCGCCAGCGGGGCCAATCTGATCGCCTTCACCACCGGGCGCGGATCGGTGTCCGGCTACAAGCCCACGCCCTGCATCAAGCTTGCCACCAATACCGAGATGTACGACCGGATGTCCGAGGATATGGACATCAACTGCGGCGACATCATCACCGAAGGCGTGCCGCTGGAACAGAAGGGGCGCGAGATTTTCGAGCTGTTCCTGCGCGTCGCCTCGGGCGAGAAGACAAAATCGGAAGAGCTGGGCTTTGGCGGGGCGGAATTCGTGCCCTGGGCCATGGGCGCCGTGATGTAGGAAAGAGCGATGAGACTTCAGGGCAAGACGGCCTTCTGCACCGCTTCGGGCGCGGGCATCGGACTGGCAACCGTGCGGGCCTTTGCGCGCGAGGGTGCCCGCGTGATCGCGACGGACATTTCGGCGGCGGCGCTGGAACCGCTGGCGTCAGAGGGGTTCCAGACCGAAGTTCTGGACGTGACCGATGGCGCGGCGGTCGCGGCGCTGGCGGCGCGGGTCGGCGCGCCCGGCATTCTGTTCAACTGCGCAGGCTATGTGCACAACGGCACGATCCTGGACTGTGACGAGGCTGCCTTTGATTTTTCAGTAAACCTGAATGTCAGGTCGCTTTACCGGGTGACCCGCGCCTTCCTGCCGGGGATGATCGATGCAGGCGGCGGCTCCATCATCAACATCGCCTCGGTCGCGTCTTCGATCATCGCGGCCCCGAACCGCTTTGTCTACGGTGCCACAAAGGCGGCGGTGATCGGGATGACCAAATCGGTGGCGGCGGACTTTGTGACCAGGGGCATCCGCTGCAACGCGATCTGCCCCGCAACGGTCGAAAGCCCGTCGCTGCAGGCCCGCATGGCGGCCACGGGCGATGCCGTGGCGGCACGGGCCGCCTTTGTCGCGCGCCAGCCCATGGGGCGGATCGGCGCGCCCGAAGAAATCGCGGCCCTTGCGGTCTACCTGGCAAGCGACGAAAGTGCCTTCATCACCGGCCAGGCCATTGCCATAGACGGCGGCTGGACGAACATCTGAGGATTTGCATGAAACTTCTTCGCTATGGCCCTGTCGGGGCGGAAAAACCGGGAATTCTGGACAGCCGGGGGCATCTGCGGGATCTGTCGGCGCATGTCGATGACATCGCCGGCGCGGTGCTGACGCCCGAGGGTCTGGATCGTCTGCGCGGCCTCAATCCCGAAAGCCTGCCGGTTGTCACCGGTTCGCCCCGGATCGGGGCCTGCGTGGGCCGGATCGGCAAGTTCATCTGTGTCGGGCTGAACTATGCCGACCACGCGGCGGAATCCGGCATGGCCGTGCCGCCCGAGCCGGTTTTGTTCATGAAGGCGACCTCGGCTGTCTGCGGCCCGAACGACGATGTGATCATTCCCAAAGGGTCGCTCAAGACCGACTGGGAAGTCGAGCTTGGCGTCGTGATCGGGCGCGAGGCGCGTTACGTGGACGAGGCCGATGCCATGTCGCATGTGGCGGGATATTGCGTGATCAATGACGTATCCGAGCGCGCCTTTCAGATCGAACGCGCCGGGCAATGGGTAAAGGGAAAGTCGGCCGATACCTTTGGGCCGACGGGCCCCTGGCTGGTGACGGCCGACGAGGTGGCGGACCCGCAGAATCTGCAGATGTGGCTGAAGGTGGACGGGCACCTGTACCAGAACGGCACCACCAGAACGATGGTCTATGGCGTGCGCCATCTGGTCAGCTATATCTCGCAGTTCATGTCGCTGCAGCCGGGCGACGTGATTTCAACCGGCACGCCGCCCGGCGTGGGCATGGGCCAGAAACCGGCCCCCGTCTATCTGCGCCCCGGCCAGGTGATGACGCTGGGTATCGAGGGCCTGGGCGAACAGCGCCAGACCACCCGCGCCTGGACCGCCTGACGCCGCCCCGGCTAGAACAGGATGACATCGTCCTTGCCCAGGGGCTTGCGCACCGGGGCTGCGGCGGGTTTCTGTTCGGGGACCGCGCCGTTGACGATCAACTGGCGCACCTGCCCGGTGGCGGGACGGAAATTGATCCGCCGCGCCTGCGTGCCGCCCAGGCTTTTGGCGATGCAGGGAATGTCTTCATCGCTGAGGTAGTTCAGCGCAAAGGTGGCATTCGCCTGCCCGATCGGGCCCAGGGCATCGGTCACATTGGCCCCGCCGAACAGCTTGGCCTGCAGCGCACTCCGCCTTGCGCCGAGCTTCAGCAGTTCGTTGATCAGCACTTCCATCGCATGCGCCCCATAGCGCAGCATCTTGGCGTCACCCTGCCCCGGGGCTGCGGGCAGCAGGAAGTGGTTCATGCCGCCGACCCGGGCACTTGCGTCCCACAGGCAGACGGCAACGCAGGACCCCAGCACGGTTGACAGCACCTCGGCCGGATCGCGCGAGACCCTGTATTCGCCCTGGACAATGTAACTTGTCCGATCAGTGGACCCCCCTGTCACCGGGCCACCGACGAGCCTTCAGAGACCTGGGCGCAGGCCCGCAGAATCTCGGCACCGATCTTGTGCAGGGGCAAACGCTGTTGCACCGCCCCCATGTCCCAGGCCGCCCCCGGCATGCCGTAGACAACCGAGCTGTCTTCGTCCTGCGCCAGTGTCGTTGCCCCGCCGGAGCGCAGTTCCAGCAGACCCGCCGCGCCGTCCCGGCCCATGCCGGTCAGCAGGGCGGCGACAACGCGGTTTGCAACGGGCACGGCCGAGCGGAACAGTTCATCGACCGAAGGCATATGCCCCGAAACCGGCGGCCCGGCCGAGACCGTGCAGCGGATCGCATCGCCGTGGGACAGGCGCAGATGCCCCTCGCTGCCTGCCGCCACACAGATGGTTCCCTGACGCAGGATCAGCCCGCTGTGCGCGGGCAGAACCGTTGCCTTGCAGCGCCGGTCCAGCAGGCGGATCAGGCTGTCCGAGAAATTCCGCCCCGTATGCTGTACGACGGCGGTCGGCGGGCAATCCTGGGGGAAGGCGGCAAGAACCGACAGCAGCGCATCCACCCCGCCGGTTGAAGCCCCGATCAGAACCAGCCTGTCCCGCCGCAACCGCAGGTCCGGGGCCGGAACCGCCGGCCCCAGACCGGCAGCCGTCCGCCCGACGGACCGGGCCTGTTCAATGGCGGCGAACAGCTGTGGTCCGGTCATGCCGGAGTGCACCATGGGCACTTCGGATCTGGCCGGCCCTGCCGCCGCCGCAGGCGGGGCGGGCAGGATGCCCACCCAGCGCGCATCCAGCGCATAGAACAGGGACCGCATGCAGTCCCACTCCGGCACGGTGGTATATTCCTGCGCCACAAGAACGACATCGGGTTCCATCGCCTCGGCCAGGGTGTAGGTTTCGGAAAGGTCGGCGGCACTTCCGATCACGTTCAGGCCGGGATGATCCGACAGCGCCTTGATCAGGCGGCCTCGCGTCACGGCGCTTGATGTTGCGACAAGCAGTTTTACAGAGGGCATCGGTCAGTCCTTTCCCTGGGACGAAGAGCAACGAGGGGTGGCAACACTTCGGCGTCAGAAATCCTGCCAGACGCCCCGCGATGCCGCCCCGCCGGCGGCGGCCTGCTTTGGCCTGGCCTCGCGCGGCGCGGCACTGCGGCTGCGGCCCGACGGCCTGTCAGACGCCGCCTGGTGGCGCACGGGCTCGGCGGCCCCCGGCGAACGGCTGCCATCGCGCAGCGCAAAGCGCGACACCAGCGAGGCAAGGTCCGACGCCTCCTGATGCAGCGAATGGCTGGCGGCTGTGGATTCTTCGACCATCGCGGCATTCTGCTGGGTCACCTGATCCAGCTGGGTGACGCCGATGTTGATCTCTGCAAGCCCCGTCGACTGTTCCGAGGCACCCGCCGCAATGTCGGAAACCAGGGTGGAGATATGGGCCACACGGTTGACAATGCTTGCCAGCGCCTCGCCCGCGCGACCCACCTGGTCAACGCCGCGTCCGACATGCTGCGTACTGGTGCCGATCAGGGTCTTGATTTCCTTGGCGGCGGCCGAAGACCGTTGCGCCAGGGCGCGCACCTCAGAGGCGACCACGGCAAAGCCCTTGCCTGCATCCCCGGCCCGCGCCGCTTCGACCCCCGCGTTCAGGGCCAGAAGATTGGTCTGGAAGGCGATGTCGTCGATGACGCCGATGATCTGCGAAATCTGGTCCGAGGAGCGTTCGATCTCGGTCATCGCCGAAACCGCGCCCTGCACCACCGCCCCGCTTTCCTCGGCTTCCTTGCGGGCCTGGCGTACGATGCTTTCCACCTCGCGCGCGCCTTCGGCGGCCGATTTGACGCTGCTGGTCAACTCGTCCAGCGCGGCTGCCGTTTCTTCCAGCGTGGCGGCCTGATTCTCGGTGCGCCGCGACAGATCCTCGGAGGCCGAGCTGATCTCGGTGGAGCGGCTGCGGATATTCTCGGCCGTGGACACGACCTGGGCGATGGTTTCGTTCAGCTTGTCCAGCGTGCGGTTGAAATCGCCGCGCAGGGTTTCGTAAGTCCCGCTGAATTCTTCGGTCAGCGCCTCTTGCAGATTGCCGTTGGCAAGGTTCTGCAACCCGACGCTCAGCACATCGACGACGCGCTGCTGTTCGGCCTGCAGGCGGGCGCGTTCCTGTTCCATCGCCTCGGCGGCGATCAGCTTTTCGCGCAGCCCTTCCAGGGATTGCGCGATCCCGCCAACCTCGTCCTGCCGCTCGGCATCCTGCACTGCGACGGAAAGATCGCCGTCGGCCACCGCCTTCATCGCGTCGCTGACGCGGCCGATGGGGCGGGTGATGGACCGGGCGATGAAGAACCCCATGCCCAGGACAATGGCGGCGCATATGGCGATCACCGCCAGCATGCGGCTGAGATAGCGGTTCACCGGGGCCAGGATCTCGCTCATCCCGCGTTCACCGACCATGATCCATTCCAGTCCCATCAGGTCGATGGGGCGGGTCTCGGTCAGCACGCGGGTCCCGTTCGACAGCGTGACATCCTCATGCACGCCGAAGCGGCCGACGATTGCGTCTTCGATGAATGGTTCGGATTCGATCATATCACCGACTTCAAAGCGGCCCTCGATGCGCGAAGAGGTGTGGGTGCGCAGGTCTGGTCCGATGATGAAGGTTTCGCCGGTCTCGCCCATGCCCATCGGGTCGGTTACGATGCTGACAAGCCGGTCCAGCGCCAGCTGCAGCCCCAGGGCCCCGATACGGCGGCCATCTGGCGCGGTCACGGGGGTTACCAGAAAGCTGGCGGGGATGCCGGCGCTTGGGGCATAGGGGCGGAAGTCGGCGATATGCACCGTGTTGTCAGGGCCCGAAAGCGCGGCTGACACGGCCTCGCCCAGATTGGACGAGGCAAAGGTGCCGTTCAGGAAATTGGTGGCAAAATCCGCTTCTTTCGCAACCGAATAGATCATGTTCCCGTCCGTGTCGAACAGGAAGAAGTCATAAAAGCCCCCCCGGTCGACCACGGTGCGGAAATAGGGATGAAACGCGGCGTGGTCGGCGTGATAGGTCTGCGCGCCGTCGGCGCGATTCAGCAGATCGCGGTCGGCATGCGCGTTGGGGTTGCGCGCGACGTAAGCGTCCTGCACCGCATTGGCCGCATTGGCAGACGCCGGATCATAGGATTTGAAGGAAAGCTGCATCCGGGTCAGCGCCTCGGCCGTGGTCGGGCTGGCGGCAACAAGAAGCGCTTCGGTCTGCGCTGTGGAAAGCCAGCTGGTCACCTCGTGTTCCTTGGCGTGGAGCGAGTCGGCAAACTGGATCCGGGCCGCCTCGAGCGAGCTGCGGCGGAACTCGACATAGCTGATCGCCTGCAGGATCATCGCAACGACAAGGCTGAAGCCGACAAGAAGGACGGGAAGTTTGTACTTGAGCGGAACGGTAGTGCGGAACATGGCGCGGTCCCCTGGAAAAGGAGGGTTTCACAAGACAGGCCTGACTGGCCCTGTTGTCTGGTATCCTGCCCCGGTAAAGGGGCGATTAAGCGGGTCGCATCCGCAGCCCTGCGGGGCTTGCGGCATTGAGTTAAGTCAGAAGTATTCCACTTTGTGCTGCGCGGGGTCCTGCCGGGCGGCCTGCCCCGCAAGACGCCGGCGCAGGTCGTCAAGCCGGATTGCCCCCAAGGCAGGCTCGGCCCAGTCAGCGGCGGCAGGTGCCGGGAACGTCGCCTTGCCAAGACCGGCAAGACAGGCGGAAAGATCACCAAGCGTCTGAGAAAGAAGGTCGATCTTCTGCAGCGCCCCGGCTGCGGGGCGGTTGCGCAGCGGGACAGTCCCGATCATTCCGGTCACTTCGAACTCGATCGCGGTCAGAAGCTGCGCGCAGGTTGCCATCTCTTCCGACAGGCGGACCAGCAGCAGGCCGGGGGGGAGCGGAACCGTCGGGTAGGCCGTGGGGGAGGCCGGCGGCGAGGCCGGCGGGGAGGAATGTCTCACAGCTTGCCCACCACCCGTTCGATACTGGATTTCAGGGTGACGCTTGTGAAGGGCTTGCGCACCAGGTTGTTCAGGCCCAGCTCCTGGCCCTGCCGCAGAACCTCGGGGCTGGGCGTGCCGGTGATCAGGATGAAGCCGATGCGTTGTGTCATGCGGTTCTGGCGCAGGGCCGCAAGCAGTTCCAGACCCGACATGCCGGGCATATGCATGTCGGAAATCACCAGATGCACCGGATTGGCCGCAAGTTTGCCCAAGGCGGCGCGGCTGTCGCTTTCGGTGACATGGTTCTTGATCCCGATTTCGTCGAGAGACTGTGAAATCAGCGCGCGGCTGACCGACATGTCGTCGACCACCATCACGCGAAGCGTTTCCCGGAGGCTCATGCGGAAACACCCTTTCCTTTTGGTATGTCTGGCCCGTCGCGGCCCTCTTGGGGACGCCAGTAGGCCGTGACGCCTACGCTGCGGAACATCGCATCGGCCGGCCCGCTGAGGCGTTCGGAATGACCCAGAAACAGGTATGCGCCCGGGGGTGTCAGCGCCGCGAAACGTTGCCAGAGCCGCGCCTGGGTCGGCTTGTCGAAGTAGATCGCGACATTGCGGCAGAAGATGACATCGAAGGGGCCGCGCATCGGCCAATCGGACATCAGGTTCAGTTCGGCAAACCGGACGATGGCCCGTGCGCGGTCACTGATGCGGAATGTGGGGGACGTGCCGTCCTGATCGATGAAGCGATCACGCATTCCCGCAGGTATCGCCTTCAGCTCTTCGGCGGGATAAACACCGTCCTGCGCCCGCCGCAGAATTTCCGGATCGACATCGCTTGCCAGAATGCGGATATCCAGACGGGCCGCGTCCGGGCAAAGATCCAGCACGGTAAAGGCCAGCGAATAGGGTTCCTGCCCCGCCGAACATCCTGCGGACCACAGCCGGACCCTGCGCCCCGCACGCGCCGCCGCCAGAAGCGGCGGCAGCACCCTGTCCCGCAACAGGCGGAAATGATGATCTTCGCGGAAGAAATGCGTCACATTGGTGGTCAGCGCAGACAGCATCTGCATCCGCTCATCTTCCCCGTCCGGGGATTCGATCAGGCTGCAATAGGCGGTGAAATCCTGCAGGCCAAGATGGCGCAGGCGCTTTGCCAGACGGGAATAGACCAGATCCCTTTTGGACGAGGGCAGATGCAAACCGAAATCCTTGTACGCCCTTCGGGCGATGGCGGCGAAATCGGCATCTGTCAGCGCCTGCGGCGCCATGGCAGAGATCGGGTCGGCCTGGCTTGCGGCGGTTCTCATGCGGCAGCCTTTCCGCGCGGCTGTACGACGGCGGCAAGATCGATGACGCGCGTCATGCCCTCGTCCACCGTGATCACCCCGGTGATCGTCTGGCGCGCCGTGTCAGAGCGGACATCGGGGGTTTCCTGGATGCGCTCGCGCCCGACCGAGAGGATTTCGGACACGGCTTCGACCAGAAGGCCCACGGTCTGACTGCCATGCATGGCGATCACCACGACGTTGCGCGGGCTTTCGGGCGTGCGGTCAAGGCCGAAGCGTGCCGCAAGATCGTAGATCGGAATGACCGAACCGCGCAGGTTCATGACACCCAGCACCTCGTCAGGCGCATGCGGCAGGGGTGTGACCGGACTCCACCGCCGGATTTCACGGACCTGCCCGATGTCGATGCTGAAGCTTTGACCGCCGGCAGAGAAGGTGACGAATTCCAGATCGGTTTCGGCAAGATCAGTGTTGGCCATGATGCACATCCGCATGAAAGAGAGAGGGTCGTGGGGCCGCCGTGGCGGCGGGGCCGGCGCGGTGCGCCGCGATGGCGTCGGGATCCAGGATCAGGGCGATCTGGCCGTCGCCCAGCACGGTTGCCGCCGAAACGCCGGGTACCTGGCCATAATTGCTGTCCAGTCCCTTGATCACGACCTGGCGCTGATCATGCACGGCATCCACGACCAGGGCGCACTGGCTTTGGTTTTCCCCCTCGACCAGCAGCAGCAGGGGAAAGTCCGCGCGGGCGGAGGGGTCTGTAAAGCCAAGGCTGCGCGCCACATCGACCGTGGGAATGAAGCGGCCCCGGATCGAAAGCAGGCTGTCATCGGTCCCCACGCGGTGCAGATCACCGGGCGCGGGCCGGATGGTTTCCAAGATCGAGGTGATCGGCACAACCATGGTCTGACCGGCAACGGAAACAACCATGCCGTCCATCACCGCAAGCGTCAGCGGCAGCGAGATGGTGAATTCCGTCCCCTGCCCCGGTACCGAGGCGATGGAAATGCGCCCGCCCAGGGCCGTCACGGCATTGCGCACCACGTCAAGCCCAACGCCGCGACCCGAAAGGTTCGACACGGCGGACGCGGTGGAAAAACCCGGAAGAAACAGCAGCCCGTCAATCTCGGCGTCGGCCAGATCTGCATCCGGTGCCACCAGCCCCTTGCGGCGGGCGATGTCCAGAATTCGCGGGCGGTTCAGCCCGGCCCCGTCATCGCGGATGGTGATGATCACACTGCCCGAGCGGTGCGCCGCGCCAAGCCGGATCGTTCCGGTGCCATCCTTTCCGGCCGCGCGCCGCGCGTCTGGGCCTTCCAGCCCGTGATCGACCGCGTTGCGGATCATGTGGGTCAGCGGGTCTGCCAGACGTTCGATCACGGTCTTGTCGACTTCGGTATTCTCGCCGAAGGTCACCAGGCGCGCCGATTTTCCCGTGGCTTCGGCCGCCTCGCGCAGGATGCGCGACATGCGCTGGAACAGCGGCTTGACCGGCTGGGCCCGGATCGCCATCACGGCTTCCTGAATGTCGCGCGCCAGAAGACGGTAGTCTTCGACATGCAGCGACACATCGTCATCCGGTGCCAGCGCCATGTCCTGCAGCCGCTGGGCGATCATTGCCTGGTTGATGATCAGCTCGCCCACCGAATTGATCAGCCGGTCGACCCGGTCAAGATCGACCCGCAGCGTGGGCTTGGGGCCGCGCGCTTCGCCAGCTTCGGCCCCCGCAGCAAGGTCCGGCTTCTGGGCGGCAGAGGCTGCGGGCGACGGTGCCTCGGGGCCCGGGGCCGGTGGCGGCGGCGCGGCCACCGAAGGCAGGGGGTCTGCAGGCACCGGGGCATCTTCAAGGGGGGAAATGTCCAGCTCGCACAGCCCTTCCACGAACTCGAAAATCTCCTGCAGGGCTGTTTCGCTTTCCCGCCCTGCCAGGCGCAGGGTCCAGCCGAGGCCGGGCGTCAGGGCATCCGGCCCGTCCCAGTCGGGCAGCGCCGAAAGGTCCAGCGCAACCTCGCAGGGGCCAAGCGCATGGACAGCCGCGATCAGCAGGGCAGGATCGTGGCCGTTCGCATAAAGCTGCTGCAGGGGACGGAACCGGATGACATGACCGGCAGGTTCCTTGGGTGCGGGATCATCCCCGAATTCCAGCGGAATCACGGCGAAGTCGAACGGGGTATCGCCCATGTCAAGGGATTCGGGTTCCGCGCCCAGACACTGATCGAGATTGGCCAGAAAGGCATCTGACACATCCGGTGGCAGAACATCCTCATTGCGGGCCGCCTCCACCAGGTCGGCAAGATGATCGGCCGAGCGCTGCATCGTGTGCATCACCTCGGGCGTCAGATCCAGCGTGCCGGACCGGACGCCATCCAGCACCGTCTCAAACCGGTGGGCAAAGGCGACAAGGTCGGTCAGGGCAAAGGCCCCTGCCCCGCCCTTGACAGAATGGACCGCACGGAACACGGCGTTCACCGTATCGGTGTCGCGGGCACCGTCGGCCATGGCGGCAAGACCTTCGGCCAGCGCTTCCAGCAGGTCTTCGCATTCCTCAAAGAAGGTATCGCGGATCGAGCTTTGCGGTGCCATTCTATCCCGCTGCCCCCGTCACACGCCGGACCACCGAGACGATGGTTTCATCGTCGAACGGCTTGACGATCCATCCGGTGGCCCCGGCGGCGCGGGCGCGGGCCTTCAGATGGTCGGCGCTTTCGGTTGTCAGGACCAGAATCGGAACACTCTGGTTGATTTCGCCGCCGCGGATCGAAGAGATCACGCCATAGCCGTCCATGTTCGGCATGTTGATGTCGGTGATGACGACATCGGGGGCCACTTCGGCAAAGCGCGCGATGCCGTCCACCCCGTCTTCGGCGCAGATACAGTCAAACCCGGCGTCTTCCATCACCTTCTGCACAAGGCTGCGGATGGTGCGGGAATCATCTATGGCCAGAACCTTCACGGTCATTGCGCCGCCTCCTGCCGCAGCATTTCGGGGGAAACGCCAAGCTGCCCCAGGGTCTGGCTGACCGGCCCGGGGATATCGCAAAGGGTCAGATCAAGACCGCGCTCGCGCCAGGACCGGGCGGCAGACAGGATGAGTTGCAGCAGGCGCACGTCCAGCCGCGTGACATCGCGCGCCGAAATCCGCACCGGGTCCGCCCGGTTCTGCCGCAGAAAATCCTGCAGTCCGGACTCCGGGACGCCCCGTGTGCGGTCCGGCAAGTGAAACAGCTTATTCGTCTCTGGCATCGCCCACAGGACTCCTTCGCGCCTCGTCGTTTCGGACAGGGGCAGAGTTAGGGGCGCTGCTTTAACAAATGATTGAGCCTGGCCAGACGCCTGCGAATATTCATCCCGGCGCAGACCCCGCACCATAAAGGGCCCGGCCCGCCCCCGCCGCTGCGCGGTGCGCTTAGCGCGCCGACAAGGCGCGCTAAGCGCGGAAGAAACCCAGCCCGGCAAAGCCGACACCTGCCGCAGGGGGCAGGATTCCGCAGTCAAAGCCGGAACATGTCTTCTGGCCGGTCTGCGCGGCGCACGGCCCGGCCGAACCACCGGCCCGGTTCCGGAACGCAGGCAAGGGCCATCGGCGGGGATATCCTCAAATCCGGGCCAAAGCGCAAAAGGGCGCGGACCGGCTGAGTCGGCCCTGCCCCCGACGGGGGGCGTCCCCCTCGACCCGATCCCGGATCATCCGGTTCCGGGCGCATGACCCGGACGGAGGGATTGAAAGCCATGACAGAGCGGTCAAGCGGTGCCACGCCATGACAAGGGATCGCAAGCCGCGTGATCTGCTGAATGTCCTGGCGCACCCGACACGATTCGAACGTGTGGCCTCTGCCTTCGGAGGGCAGCGCTCTATCCAGCTGAGCTACGGGTGCCTGCGGTGGTGATAGGGTAAACGCGGGCCTGCTGCAATGACGAAGTGGCGGGGCCCTTCACGCGAAGAGATCGTGGCACAACTCCAGCGCGGCAACCAGGGCATCAACCTCGGCCCGGGTGTTGTACAGCCCGAAAGAAGCGCGGCAGGTGGCCCCCACCCCCAGATGCTCCATCAGCGGCATGGCGCAATGCGTGCCCGCCCGCACCGCGATGCCCTTTTTGTCGAGCACGGTCGAGATGTCATGCGCATGGGCGGCACCCTTCAGCGTGAAGGAAAAAATGGCACCCCTGGTCGTCGGCCTGCCCTGCAGGGTCAGCCAGTTCAGCCCCGACAGACGCGCCTGCGCGTAATCACGCAAATCCGACTCATGGGCGGCAATCGCGTCCATCCCCAGGGCGGTCATGTAATCCAGCGCCACGCCCAGACCGATCTGGGCGACGATTCCCGGGGTTCCCGCCTCGAACTTCATCGGCGGGTCGTTCCAGGTGACGCTGTCGCGCGTAACCTCGCGGATCATGTCACCGCCGCCCATGAAGGGGCGCATCTCGGCCATCCGCGCGGACCGGATATAGATCGCGCCGGACCCGGAGGGACCATAAAGCTTGTGTCCGGTAATCGTGTAGAAATCGCAGCCGATCGCCTGCACATCGACCGGCATGTGCACGGCAGCCTGCGAGCCGTCGACCAGCACCGGCACGCCGCGCAAGCGGGCCCCGTCACAGATCGCCGCAACGTCGACCCTGGTTCCCAGCACGTTCGACATATGGGTCACCGCCACCAGACGGGTGCGCGGCCCTATGGCATCCAGCACCGCCTGGGGGTCAAGATCACCATTGGCATCCACATCGACCCATTTCAGCACCACGCCCTGGCGTTCGCGCAGGAAGTGCCACGGCACGATGTTGGCGTGATGTTCCAGGATCGACAGCACAATCTCGTCCCCCGCCTGCAGCCGCGGCGCGGCCCAGCCGTAAGATACAAGGTTGATGCCTTCGGTGGTGCCCGAGGTAAAGACGATCTCGGCCTCTGAGCCTGCGTTCAGAAAGCGGGCGATCTTGCCGCGCACGGCCTCGTACCGTTCGGTCGCAAGGTTGGAAAGGTAATGCAAACCCCTGTGTACATTTGCATATTCCATCGAATAGGCTTGGGTGACTGCATCGATCACACAGCGCGGCTTTTGCGCAGAGGCACCGTTATCCAGATAGATCAGCGGCGTACCGTTCACCTCTCGCGAGAGAATGGGAAAATCCTTGCGGACAAGGTCGACATCATAGGGGATCATGGCGCGGGCACTCCGACGGTCATGGCAAGGATCAGGGCCAGAGCGAACCCCACAAGCAGGATCACCGCCACAAGCGCCACAAGGATGCCGAAAAAGGTCATGGTCAGCGATGCGAAGCCATGCAGTTCGGCCACGAAACTGGTCAGCAGCCAGAAGAACAGGACCATTCCGGCAACATAGGCCGGAAAGGCCAGCAGGGGCAGCGCGACCTGCACCGCAAGCTGGGCAGCCTGAACAGCCAGCATGATGATCTGAAACCAGATCAGAACCGTCAGACTGTCGGCAAAGCTGCCCCGCCCGTTGCGGAACCGGCCCAGCCGGTACAGCAGATGCACCGAAACGAACAGCATCGCCGCATGGATCGCCGCAAGACCAAGCGGCGAGCCGAGCGCCCACAGAAGCGCCGGCGGCATCTGTTCCGCCGGTACAAGGGCAAGGCTGAGAAGCATCAGGAACGTGCTGGCGATGGCCACGAGCAGCAACGCGATCCAGCGCGCCAGCATCGGCGGATCAGAGTCGATCACCTGACGGATGGCATCGCGCGGCGATTGCAGCGAATACCGCAGCGCAGACAAAAAGCCGTGCAGGTTCCACTGCATCACCGGCGCTCCGACTCAAGAAGGGATGTGATCCACACCACCAGAAAGGTGGCCGACACGGCCAGACCCACCAGCGTCAGCGCCGGTCCCGGCCCGATGAAGCCGCGCACCAGACCCTGCAGCAGCATCAGGGGGCTGACGGCCAGCAAGGCCCAGAACAGGGCCAGACGCGCGGCAAAGAAGCTGCCCCTTCCCCCCAGGGCGCGCGCCAGCAGATGGCTGAGCGCCGCCACCCCATAGGCAATGGGGGGCAGCACAAACAGCGTGCCAAACAGCGCCCCCCCCATCCGCGCGTCCAGCGGAACGGCCGGATCGACATGGGCCGCCCGCGCCAGCCCGGGCCATTGCGCGACAAAGATCAGCAGGCAGGCCCCGATCAGCGTGGCAAGGGCCCGCCCTTCATCCGTGCCCCCTTCCAGCTTGCGCCGGAAGACCTGACGCGGCCTGACATAGCTTTCAAGAATATCCGTGCTGACCGGCATCTGTCAGCGCCCGTGCCGTTCAAGCCAGTTCTGCAGACGCAGCCGGATGTCTGCGGCAATTGCCTCATCCCCGATCTCGGTGATGGTTTCGGCAAGAAAGGCCATCACCAGCAGCGATTTCGCCGCCGCCTCGGGCACCCCGCGCGCGCGCAGATAGAACAGCGCAACCTCGTCGATCGCGCCCGAGGTGGACCCGTGCGAACATTTCACATCATCGGCATGGATTTCCAGTTCGGGTTTGGCCAGAAACTGGCTGTCGCCATCCAGCAAAAGCGATTGGCTGATCTGATAGCCATCGGTCTTCTGCGCACCGGGTTTCACCAGAATCTTGCCCTGAAACACGCCGACCGCACCGTTCATCAGCACCTTCTTGAACACCTGCCGGCTTTCGCAGCGCAGGCCCGCATGGGTGATGAAGACCGTGTCATCATGGTGAAAGGCCCCGTCGCCCACCGCCGCCCCGGCGATATGGGCCACACCGTCATCGCCCAGCAACTCGATCACCACTTCGTTGCGCGTCAGCACGCCATTGGCCGTCAGGGTGAAGGACTTCAGCAGGCTTTCCGCGCCCAGACGGGCGAACAGATGCGTGGCGGCCCGCCGCCCGTGGTCGCGCCCCTGGGCGCGGATGTGGTGAAAACGGCCCCCTGCGGCCACGTCCACTTCCATCACCTTGTTGAAGCGGGCGGCGGCGGGGCCGCTTTCCAGCACGGTCAGTTCCGCGCCCGCCTCGACCTTGATGCAATGGTGCAGAATGGCGTCAGAGGTTTCCGACCGGTGCAGATAGATCAGCGCCACAGGCCGTGCGGCGCGCCCTGTTGCCCGGATCAGCACGCCTTCGTCGGCAAAGGCCGTGTTGAGCGCCGCCAGCGGCCGCTGCACCGGGGCCTGCCCGCGCGCCTCAAGCACGCCGTAAACCTCGCGCGCCCAGTGGATGTCGGTCTGCCCGGCCCGGGACAGAAGCTCGATCTCGACACCGGCCAGCCTCAGATCGTCGGACAGGGCCGGGTCGAAGACACCATCGACGAAGACGATTCGCAGCCGTTCGATGCCGTCAAAGACCGGCGGTTCATCTGCGGCTGCAAAGGTGGCCGCGTGTGGGGCCTGGGGCGCGATCAGAGCGGCAGGGTCGGTGTAGCGCCAGTATTCGTCGCGCTTTGCGGGCAATCCCATCGCCCCCAGACGCGCCAGCGCCTCGGCCCGCGCCGCACCCGCCCAGCCGCCGCGCGCCAGATCAAGCCCCGCGATCCGTGCGGCAAGCGCATCAAGCTTTGCCTGGGGTACCGGCATCACAGCGCCTCTGCCAGGATGTCGGCATAACCGTTCCTCTCAACCTCCAGCGCCAGGTCAGGCCCGCCGGATTTCACGATGCGCCCGTCGGCCATGATATGGACGACATCGGGGCGGATATGGTCCAGCAGGCGCTGGTAATGCGTGATCACCAGAAAGGCGCGGCCTGCATCGCGCAGGGCGTTCACGCCATCGGACACCAGCCGCATCGCATCCACATCCAGACCCGAATCGGTTTCGTCCAGGATGCACATCTTCGGCTCCAGCATGGCCATCTGCAGGATTTCGTTGCGCTTTTTCTCACCGCCCGAAAAGCCCACGTTGACGGCACGCTTGAGCATGTCGGCATCGATCCTCAGCTTGCCGGCACGGTCGCGGACAACCTTCAGGAATTCGCCCGCGCTCATCTCCTCTTGCCCGCGCGCCTTGCGCTGGGCGTTCACAGCGGTGCGCAGGAAGGTCATGTTGCCCACCCCGGGGATCTCGACCGGATACTGGAACGCCAGAAACAGCCCCGCCGCCGCGCGTTCTTCCGGCTCCATCGCCAGCAGGTCCGCCCCGTCCAGCGTGGCGGTCCCGTCCGTTACCTCATACCCGTCGCGCCCCGCCAGAACATAGGACAGGGTTGATTTGCCCGATCCGTTCGGTCCCATGATGGCATGAACCGTTCCGGCGGCAACGTTCAGGTCTACCCCCTTGAGGATGGGCTTGTCTTCCGCCTCCAGTCTGACGTGCAGGTTTTGGATTTCGAGCATTTCTTTCCCGTTCTGTCTGGGCCGCAATATGTGTTTCACTTCGGGCTGACGTGTCTCGCCGGCCGCATTCCGTGATGGATTTCCGTCGCGCAAGGCCTGTGGCGGGTGGCGGCACCGGCAACCGGCACCGCAGGCCGCCCGTCGGGGTGGCCTGAAAACCCGGTGACGAACGCATGAAAGGCCTGTGACGCCACGCGCCTGCCTGCCGTTTCGCAGCGATTTCTGACTGTTGCGGTCACTTCCTTTACCGTCACCTTTACCCCACCGATCCTTCCAGCGAAATCGCCACCAGCGCCTGCGCTTCCATCGCGAATTCCATCGGCAGCGTTTGCAGCACGTCCTTGACAAAGCCGTTCACCACAAGGGCAACCGCCTCTTCCTCGTCCATCCCGCGAGAGCGGCAGTAGAAAAGCTGCTCATCATCGACCTTTGAGGTGGTCGCTTCATGTTCCACGCGGCTGGAGTTGTTCCTGACCTCGATATAGGGAACCGTGTGCGCGCCGCAGCCCTGCCCGATCAGCAGGCTGTCGCATTGCGTGTAGTTGCGGCTGTTGGTTGCCTTTGGGTGCATCGACACCAGGCCGCGATAGGTGTTCTGGGCGCGGCCCGCCGATATGCCCTTGGACACAATGCGGGATTTCGTGTTCTTGCCCAGATGCACCATCTTGGTGCCGGTATCGGCCTGCTGGGCATTGTTGGCGATGGCGATGGAATAGAACTCGCCCTGGCTGTCATCGCCGCGCAGGATGCAGGAAGGATATTTCCAGGTGATGGCCGATCCGGTTTCAACCTGGGTCCACATCACCTTGGATCGCGCCCCCCGGCAATCGGCGCGCTTGGTGACGAAGTTGTAGATGCCACCCCGGCCCATCTCGTCGCCCGGGTACCAGTTCTGCACGGTGGAATACTTTACCTCGGCATCGTCCAGGATCACGATCTCGACCACGGCGGCGTGCAGCTGATGGGTGTCGCGCTTGGGCGCGGTGCACCCTTCCAGATAGCTGACGTAGGATCCCTTTTCGGCAATGATCAGGGTCCGCTCGAACTGACCGGTGTTTTCGGCATTGATCCGGAAATAGGTGGACAGTTCCATCGGACAGCGCACGCCCGCCGGAATGAAGACGAAAGAGCCGTCGGTGAAAACCGCGCTGTTGAGCGTGGCAAAGAAGTTGTCGGTCTGCGGCACGACAGAGCCGAGGTATTTCCGGACCAGCTCGGGGTGGTCGCGCACCGCTTCGGAAATCGCGCAGAAAATGACACCGGCCTTGGCCAGCTCCGCCTTGAAGGTTGTGCCGACCGAAACGCTGTCAAAGACCGCATCGACGGCCACGCGGCGCGGTTCGCCCGCCCCTTCAACACCGGCCAGAACCATTTGTTCCTTCAGCGGAATCCCCAGCCTGGCATAGGTTGCCAGCAGTTTCGGGTCCACCTCGTCCAGCGACTTTGGCTTGCCCGCCATGCTTTTGGGTTTGGCGTGGTAAAACTGGTCCTGATAGTCAATCTCGGGGTACTTCAGCATTGCCCAGCGCGGCTCTTCCATCCTGAGCCAGCGCCGGTAGGCGGCAAGACGCCACTCCAGCATCCACGCCGGTTCGCCGTTCTTGTCCGAAATCAGGCGGACGATGTCCTCATTCAGCCCCTTGGGCGCAAAGTCCATCTCGATGTCGGTTTCCCAGCCGTATTTGTACTTGCCGGCCATGGCCTGCACGGTTTCAATCGTCTCGCGGTCAACGCCGGCGCGCATTTCGGGCTGAAGTCCGCCATCAAGTACCGTCATGATCTTTCCTTCCGTCCTTCGCCCCTGCGCCCGTCAGGCAGCGCGGGTGCGATGCCTGGCGTAGCGCGTCGTCCAGGCTTCAGCGCAGCGCAAAACCTGATCTTCCGTCACCTCCGGCCCCAGCGAAAACCGGATCGCCGATGCCGCCTCGTCGTCATCAAAGCCCATCGCCCGCAGCACCCGGCTTGACCGGACCTTGCCCGAAGAACAGGCGGACCCGGCAGAAACCGCAAAGCCGGCCAGGTCCATCTGCATCACCTGCGTCTCGCCCTTCCAGCCGGGGGCGATCAGGCACAGCGTGTTGGGCAAACGGGACAAGCCGTTCCCGACGGAAATAGTCTTAAATCCGCAAGCGGACAATCCTTGATCTAGAATATTTCTAAACTGCGCCACACGGTCCCAGACGCCGGTGGCCAGATCCTGCGCGGCGGCTTCCGCCGCGGCCCCGAAGCCCGCAATGCCGATCAGGTTTTCGGTCCCCGCCCGCCGCCCCATTTCCTGTCGGCCGCCCTTCAGGCGCGGCTCCAGATCAAGGCCAGGCCGCAGCACAAGGGCACCGATGCCCTTGGGGCCGCCCAGCTTGTGCGCCGAAACAAGGCCCATGTCACAGTCCAGCCAGTTGAAGGCCAGCGGCACCTTGCCGAAGGCCTGCGTCAGGTCGCACACCGCAAGCCCCGCCGGCAGCGTCTGGATGATACCGGTTTCGGAATTGGCCAATTGCAGGGCGGTCTGCGCCGGATCGCCGACCGCCACCTGCCCGTCACGGTCGGCGGCCAGGACCGGCGCACACCAGGCGCTGACCGCTTCATGCTCGATGGCCGCGCACACAAGGTTTCGCCCGGCGCAGGCCAGGGCCGCAGCCTCGGTCGCCCCGCTGGTAAAGATGATGTCGGCCCCCTCTGCGCCAAGGGCTGCGGCCACCTGGGCCCGCGCCCGTTCGATCAGCGCCCTTGCCGCCCGGCCTTCGGCATGGACCGAAGACGGGTTTCCGGCCACGTCCATTGCCGCGATCATCGCCGCCCGCGCCTGCGGGCGCAGCGGTGCCGTGGCGTTCCAGTCCAGATAGACCCGCCCGGTCAAACCCGTTCTCCGGCACCGGCCCGCCCTGCCGGGGCGGCGTCGGTATCGGCCCCGTCATCGACAACGCGCAGCAGCGCGGGAACCGCCGGGCAGGGATGCATTTCGTTGCGGATGACGTCCGAAAGCCGTGTCTGGTGCAAGAAGACATAGACATGGGCCGAAAGCCCTTCCCACAGCCGGTTGGTCAGGGACTGCGCGCGCGTTCCCGAAATGCCGCCCGTCACCCCCGCCCCGGTGTGCAGGGCGCTGACGGTTTCATCCACCGCTTCCAGGATTTCGCTGACACGAATGGAATCGGGATGCCGTGACAGACGGTACCCGCCGCCGGGTCCGCGCGCGGCATCCACAAGCCCCGCCCGGCGCAGCTTGACGAAAAGCTGCTCCAGATAGGGAAGCGAAATGTCCTGCCGCCTTGATATCGCCGCCAGCGACACCAGATCATCGGCCCCGGCCAGCGCCAGATCGGCCAGCGCCACCATCGCATAGCGGCCTTTTGTCGAGAGTTTCATCACCGCCCCATTGCTAAGCGATTGACGTGAGGCGGAAGGCTGCTTAACTCCCTTCCCAATCCGGAGCTTGGTCCCTTGCGGATCTGGAATTGCTCTAAGTAACCCGAGCGAATTTGTCAAGAATGCCGCGCGGCATAGAAAAAAGACAGGCGAATCGATGCCCGAAGTGATTTTCGCCGGCCCCGAAGGTCGGCTTGAAGGCCGTTATCATCCGCAAAAGGACCGGGATGCGCCGATTGCGATCGTGCTGCATCCGCACCCGCAGTTCGGCGGGACCATGAACAACAAGGTCGTCTACAATCTGCATTACACCTTCTACACCTTGGGGTTCACTGTCCTGCGCTTCAACTTCCGCGGCGTCGGGCGCAGCCAGGGCGAATATGACCAGGGGATTGGCGAACTCAGCGATGCGGCCTCGGCGCTGGATTATCTGCAGACGATGAACCAGAACGCCAAGCATTGCTGGGTAGCAGGTTTCAGCTTTGGTGCCTGGATCGGGATGCAGTTGCTGATGCGCCGCCCCGAGATTACGGGCTTCATCTCGGTCTCGCCGCCGGCGAACATGTATGACTTCAGCTTTCTTGCCCCCTGCCCGTCGTCCGGCCTGATCATCAACGGCACGGCAGACCGTGTGGCGCCGCCGAAGGACACGATCAGCCTGGTCAGCAAGCTGCATGAACAGAAGGGCATCAGAATCTCCCACACGCAGATCGAGGGTGCCGATCACTTCTTCAAGGACGAAGACGCACATATGAAGCCGATGATCGCGCATGTGTCGGACTATGTGAAACGCCGCCTGACCGAAGGCTCACGCTGAGGCAGCGGGGGATGAACACCGCGCAAACGCTTGCGGACAGCCTGGCGCGCGCGGCGATCATGGCACTGGCAGGCCGCGGTGACGGCAGGCTTCCTGCCGGGCCGGGCGGAGCGGCGGGGGCATCCGCCACGCCGGTGCGGGACAGCGTTCTTGCGGCGATGCGGGCACGCCGGGCCGGATGGCGCGGGCCTGTGTTGCCGGTGGCCCGGCTTCGGTCTGCCGGAACCGGTGCCCTGCACCTTGCGGATCAGCGACATTGAGCGGCAGGCTTTCGGCACAGTTCGCCTTTCTGAACGAGGCGGACAAGCTCAAGCAGGTGCTGCGCGCCACCACGCTGGTTGATGCCTCGCGTCCGGAAAACTCCGGCGAGCACAGTTGGCATCTGGCCCTTTACGCGATGGTCCTGGCCGATCAGGCGGGGCCGGATGTGCGCATCGACCGGGTGATCCGGATGCTCATCCTGCATGATCTGGTCGAGATTGACGTGGGCGACGTGCCGATCCATTCGTCAAACGGTCTGGCCCATGGGTCGGCCGACACCGCCGCAGCCGAGGCGCGGGCGGCAGACCGGATCTTCGGCCTGCTGCCGCCCGATCTGGCGACCGAATTCCGCGCGCTATGGGAAGAATTCGAGGCAGCCGCCACCCCCGATGCCGTCTTTGCCAGGGCGCTCGACCGGGTGCAGCCGGTGATGCACAATATCGCAAGCGGTGGCGGCACCTGGGTGACCTACAACGTCACGCCAGAGCAGCTCGAAAGCCGTGTCGGGGCGAAGATTGCCAGGGGCGCACCGGCGCTGTGGGATTGGGTGCGCGGGCAAGCCCGCGCGTTCTTTTCAGGCTAGGCAGCGGTTTTCGGTATACCACCGCATACCATACTTCCCAGGCGGCGGCTTTTCCGCTATGACCGCCGCAATCCGAATCCCAACCTGAATGAGGCGCGCATGTCGAAGATCAAGGTAGCGAACCCGGTCGTCGAACTTGATGGCGACGAGATGACCCGGATCATCTGGGCCTTCATCAAGAAAAAGCTGATCCTGCCCTATCTGGACATTGATCTGAAATACTACGATCTGGGAATCGGGGAGCGGGACCGCACCGACGATCAGGTCACGATCGACGCCGCCCATGCGATCCGGCAGTATGGCGTGGGCGTGAAATGCGCGACCATCACCCCCGATGAGGCGCGGGTCGAGGAATTCGGCCTCAAGCAGATGTGGAAAAGCCCGAACGGCACCATCCGCAACATTCTGGGCGGCGTCATCTTTCGCCAGCCGATCATCTGCCGCAACGTGCCGCGCCTTGTCCCCGGCTGGACCCGGCCCATCGTGGTGGGCCGCCATGCCTTTGGCGACCAGTACCGCGCCACCGATTTCCGCTTTCCGGGGGCCGGCAAGCTGACGATGAAATTCGTGGGCGAGGATGGCACCACGATCGAGCGCGATGTCTATTCGGCCCCCTCTGCGGGCGTGTTCATGGGGATGTACAACCTTGATGACAGCATCACCGATTTCGCCCGCGCCTCGCTCAACTATGGCCTCAACCTGGGCTGGCCGGTCTATCTTTCCACCAAGAACACAATTCTCAAGGTTTATGACGGACGCTTCAAGGACATTTTCCAGAAGGTCTATCAGGAAGAATTCGAGGACGCGTTCCGCAGGAAGGGCATCCATTACGAACACCGCCTGATCGACGACATGGTGGCATCGGCGCTGAAATGGTCGGGCGGTTATGTCTGGGCCTGCAAGAATTACGACGGCGACGTGCAGTCTGATACGGTGGCGCAGGGATTTGGCTCTCTTGGTCTGATGACGTCGGTCCTGATGACCCCGGATGGCAAGACGGTAGAGGCGGAAGCAGCCCATGGCACCGTGACCCGCCATTACCGCGACCACCAGAAGGGCAAGGAAACCTCGACCAATTCCATCGCGTCGATCTTTGCCTGGACGGGCGGCCTGCGGCACCGCGCCAAGCTGGATGACAATGCCGCCCTTCTGCGCTTTGCCGAAACGCTGGAACGGGTGACGGTGCAGGCGGTGGAGGACGGCTGGATGACCAAGGACCTGGCCCTGCTGGTCGGCCCCGATCAGAAATGGCTGACCACGACGGGCTATCTGGAAAAGGTGGACGAATACCTGAGCAAGGCGCTGGCGGGCTGAGGCCGGGTTTCCCGGCCTGCCCTGCGGGCCGGGACCGGCCGCGATCCTGCCGCGCCGGGCACCGTCCGGCGCGCTTTGCGCCCTGTCGGCGCTGGCCGCACCGCGCCGCCGCTGCCGTTTGGGCGGTCTGCCGGTTGTGGTGCCGCCCGTGCAAAGCCGGGCCGGTTTGCCCGCCGCATGCGCAAAAGGTTCTGCTGGCCTTTCCCAGACACCTGCGCTAGGCCCGCGCCCAAGCTGACACAGGAAAGAGACCACCCCGATGGAGCTTCGCAACATCGCCATCATCGCGCATGTCGACCATGGCAAGACAACGCTCGTTGACGAGCTTCTCAAGCAGTCGGGCACCTTCCGCGACAATCAGGCCACCACCGAACGCGCGATGGACAGCAATGACATCGAACGCGAACGCGGCATCACCATTCTGGCCAAGTGCACCAGCGTGGAACATGACGGCGTGCGGATCAACATCGTCGACACGCCCGGCCACGCCGATTTCGGCGGCGAGGTGGAGCGTATCCTGAACATGGTCGACGGGGTCGTGCTGCTGGTGGACGCGGCCGAAGGCCCGATGCCGCAGACCAAATTCGTCACATCCAAGGCGCTGGCCCTGGGCCTGCGCCCGATCGTCGTTCTCAACAAGATCGACAAGCCGGATGCGGAACCGGACCGCGCGCTGAACGAGGTGTTCGATCTGTTCGCCAACCTCGGTGCCGATGATGCCCAGCTTGATTTCCCCCATCTTTATGCCTCGGGGCGGGCGGGCTGGGCCGACGAGCAGTTGGACGGCCCGCGCAGGAACCTGAACGCGCTGTTCGATCTGATCCTGCGCCATGTGCCGGCGCCCGCGCAGATCGCACGGGTGAACGAGCCGTTCCGCATGCTGGCCACCACGCTGTCCGCCGACCCCTTCATCGGCCGCATCCTGACCGGCCGGGTCGAGGCGGGAACGCTTTCGGTCGGCGAGACGCTGAAGGCGCTGTCGCGGACGGGCGAGCGGATCGAGCAGTT
Source organism: Rhodobacter sp. (assembly GCA_020251025.1). Lineage (GTDB taxonomy): Bacteria > Pseudomonadota > Alphaproteobacteria > Rhodobacterales > Rhodobacteraceae > Aliitabrizicola. Next base: position 38,125 of record JADCDI010000006.1, read on the forward strand.
CCGCGTGTCCAAGATTCTGGCCTTCCGTGGCCTGTCGCAGACCCCCATCGACAGGGCGGTTGCGGGCGACATCGTGACCATCGCGGGCATGAGCAAGGCCACCGTGGCCGATACGCTTTGCGCGCCGGATGTGGACATTCCCCTGCCCGCCCAGCCCATCGATCCGCCGACCATCTCCGTGACCTTTGGCATCAACGATTCCCCGCTTGCGGGCAAGGACGGCACCAAGGTGCAATCCCGCGTGATCCGCGAGCGTTTGATGAAAGAGGCCGAGAGCAACGTGGCCATCAAGGTCACCGACACGCCCGGCGGCGACGCCTTTGAGGTGGCGGGCCGGGGCGAGTTGCAGATGGGTGTGCTGATCGAAAACATGCGCCGCGAGGGGTTCGAGCTGTCAATTTCCCGGCCGCGCGTGCTGTTCCGCGAGATTGACGGCGTACGGCATGAACCGATCGAGGAGGTGACCATCGACGTCGATGATGAATTCACCGGCGCGGTGATCGAAAAGCTGACCGGTCCGCGCCGGGGCGAGCTTGTGGAAATGAAACCGGCGGGTGCGGGCAAGACGCGCATCATTGCCCTGGTCCCGTCGCGCGGGCTGATCGGCTATCACGGGCAGTTCATGACCGACACGCGCGGCACCGGCGTTCTGAACCGGGTGTTTCACAGCTGGGCCCCGCACAAGGGCCCCATCGAAGGGCGCCGCGCCGGGGTTCTGGTTTCAATGGAGACCGGCATTTCGGTGGCCTATGCGCTGTGGAAGCTGGAGGATCGCGGCCACTTCTTCATCGGCGCGCAGGAGCCGGTCTATACCGGCATGATCATCGGCGAGCATACCCGTGACAATGATCTGGAAGTGAACCCGCTGAAGGGCAAGCAGTTGACCAATATCCGCGCCAGCGGCACGGATGAGGCGGTGCGCCTGACCACGCCGGTCAGGCTTTCGCTGGAACAGTGCATCGCCTATATCAACGATGACGAGCTGGTAGAGGTGACGCCGAAAACCGTGCGGATGCGCAAGCGCTTCCTGGACCCGAACGAACGCAAGCGCCAGTCGCGCGCAGGCTGAAGGCCTGAAGCGGCGGGTCAGGCGATTTCTTCCACAACCACCAGGTCGCGCACCGCCGCCCCTTTCGCATGGGCCAGCGCGGCCTGATAGGCCTGCGACCGGTAACAGGCCTCGGCGGCTTCAAGCGAGGGAAAGCGGGCAACGACATTGCGCGTCCGGTCGTTGCCTTCCAGCTGCACATAGCGCCCGCCCCGCGCCAGAAAGACGCCGCCATGGGCGGCAATGGCCTCGGTCGCACCCCTGGCGTAGTGGCCGTAAGCCTCGGGGTCGGTGACATGGACATGGGCGATCCACAGGGCGGTTGGCATGGTCAGGCTCCGATCACGGCTTCGGCGGCGCGGATGGCGGCCTCGGCATTGGTTGCATCCGTACCGCCGGCCTGTGCCATGTCGGGGCGGCCGCCGCCGCCCGTGCCGCCAAGCTGTTCGGCCGCCGCCCTGACGATATCCACCGCCGACAGCCGCGCTGTCAGATCAGCCGTCACGCCCGCCGCGACCGCCGCCTTGCCGCCGGTATCGGCAATCAGCAACACCGCGCCCGACCCGATCCGCGCCTTCATCCCGTCGATCAGCCCCGGCAGGTCGCGCCCGGAAATACCGGACACGACCTGCGACAGGAACCTGATGCCGGCGATGTCTTTCGCGGCCGGTCCGGCCGACCCTGCCCCGCCCAGGGCGGCATCGCGGCGCAGTTGCGCCACCTCGTTCTGCAGGGCGCGACGGTCTTCGACCAGCGCCTTGACCCGGTCCAGCAGCACATCCGGCTGGGCCTTCAGCACCGTGGCGATTTCGGCCAGGCGCTTGACCTGATCCGTCAGGTGGGCCAGGGCCGCCTCTCCCGTCAGCGCCTCGATCCGCCGGACCCCGGCAGAGGAAGCGGAGTCGCCCAGCAGAACGCACAGCCCGATTTCGCCCAGCCGCGCCACATGGGTGCCGCCGCACAGTTCCACCGACCAGGCGTTGCCGTCAAAGCCCTTGGCCGACCCCAGCGCGCGGCCCATTGAGACAACCCGCACCTCATCCCCGTATTTTTCGCCGAACAGCGCCTGCGCGCCGATGGCCCGGGCATCATCCGGCGTCATGATGCGGGTTTCCACCGCCCCGTTCTGGCGGATGTGGGCGTTTACCTTCGCCTCTACCCTGGCCAGTTCCGCGGCCGTCAGCGCCCTGGAATGGCTGAAGTCAAAGCGCAGCCGGTCCGGCGCATTCAGGCTGCCGCGCTGGGCAACATGGTCGCCCAAGGTCTTCCGCAGGGCCTCGTTCAGAAGATGCGTGGCGGAATGGTTGGCGCGGATGCGGCTGCGGCGGTGATGATCCACCTCCAGCCTGGCAGGCTGGCCCCTCAGGATCGTGCCTTCGGTCACTTCCGCGATATGGATGAAAATGCCCGCCGACTTTCTGGTATCGGTGATCCGCGCGGTGCCGGTATCGGTGCGGATCGCGCCGGCATCGCCCACCTGGCCGCCGCTTTCGGCATAGAAGGGCGTCTGGTTCACCACGATCTGCACCGCTTCCCCCTCTGCCGCGCCGCCGATCTGGGCACCGTCCCGCACCAGGGCGCGAATCTCGCCTTCGGCGGTTTCGGTATCGTAGCCCAGGAATTCGGTCGGCCCCTGCGCCTGCGACAGATCAAACCAGATCGCCGCATCGCGGGTCTCGCCAGAGCCGGTCCAGCTGGCCCGCGCCTTGGATTTCTGGTCCCGCATCGCCGCATCGAAACCTTCGACATCCACGGCGCGGCCCTTTTCGCGCAGCGCATCCTGCGTCAGGTCCAGCGGAAAGCCGTAAGTGTCGTAAAGCCGGAACGCGGCCTCGCCGGGCAGGGCACCGCCTTCGGGCAGGCGGGCCAACTCGTCATCCAGCAGCCTCAGGCCACGGTCCAGCGTCTGCCTGAACCGGGTTTCCTCAAGCCGCAGCGTTTCGCCGATCAAGGCCTGGGCGCGGGTCAGTTCGGGATAGGCCGCCCCCATCTGGCGCACCAGCGCCGGCACCAGCCGGTGCATCACCACATCCCGCGCGCCCAGCTGATGGGCATGGCGCATGGCGCGCCGCATGATCCGGCGCAGCACATAGCCGCGCCCCTCGTTCGAGGGCATCACGCCATCGGCAATCAGGAACGAGGTTGACCGCAGATGGTCGGCAATGACGCGGTGATGCGTCTTGCCGGGGCCGTCGGGATCGGTGCCCGTGGCCTGCGCGCTGGCCTCGATCAGGCTGCGCATCAGGTCGGTGTCGTAATTGTCATGCTTGCCCTGCAGCAGCGCGCCGATACGTTCCAGCCCCATGCCGGTATCGATCGACGGCTTCGGCAGGCCGGTGCGGGACCCATCGGCAAACTGTTCGAACTGCATGAACACCAGGTTCCAGATCTCGATGAACCGGTCGCCGTCCTGTTCGGCACTGCCCGGCGGGCCGCCCCAGATCGTGTCGCCATGATCATAGAAGATCTCGGTGCAGGGGCCGCAGGGGCCGGTGGGGCCCATCATCCAGAAGTTGTCGCTGGTGGGGATGCGGATGATGCGGTCATCGGTCAGGCCGGCCACCTTTTTCCAGATACCGGCGGCCTCGTCATCGCTGTGGTAGACCGTGACCAGCAACCTGTCCTTCGGGATGCCGAATTCGCGGGTCAGCAGTTCCCAGGCATAGGGGATGGCACTGTCCTTGAAATAATCGCCGAAGCTGAAATTGCCCAGCATTTCAAAAAAAGTGTGGTGGCGGGCGGTATAGCCGACATTGTCAAGGTCGTTGTGCTTGCCGCCCGCGCGGACGCATTTCTGGGCGGTGGCGGCGCGGCTGTAATCGCGGGTCTCGACCCCGGTGAACAGGTTCTTGAACTGCACCATGCCGGAATTGGCGAACATCAGCGTGGGGTCGTTGCGCGGCACCAGGGGGCTGGAGTCAACAATGCGGTGGCCGTTGCGGCCAAAGAAATCAAGAAAGGTCGAGCGGATATCGTTCAGCGACGGCATTGCGGTTCTGCCCCCCCAAGGCACCGGAAGAAACGGCTTCGCGTTCCGTTTATCCGCCACATCCGGGCCTGTCCACCTTTCCCGGCCCGCAAAGGCAGGGGCCGGGTCCCTGCCCGGCCCCGGCCTGTCTTCCGCGGCCCGGGCGGCGCGCTATTCGTCCATGACAGCATCGCCCCTGGACGACAGGTCCAGACCGTGACCGGACCTGATCCTGTCTTCGATCTCAGCCGCGGTGGCCGGGTTGGCGCGCAGGAAAACCTTGGCATTCTCGCGCCCCTGCCCGATGCGCTCGTCGCCATAGGAATACCAGGAGCCGGACTTTTCCACCACGCCGGCCTTGACGCCCAGGTCCACCAGTTCACCCATTTTCGAGATGCCTTCGCCATACATGATGTCGAATTCCACCTCCTTGAACGGCGGGGCGACCTTGTTCTTCACCACCTTGACGCGGGTGGTGTTGCCCACAACCTCGTCCCGGTCCTTGATTGCGCCGATCCGGCGGATGTCAAGCCGGACCGAGGCATAGAATTTCAGCGCGTTGCCCCCGGTCGTCGTTTCAGGGGATCCGAACATGACCCCGATCTTCATGCGGATCTGGTTGATGAAGATCACCATGCAGTTGCTGCGGCCGATGCTGGCGGTCAGCTTGCGCATGGCCTGGCTCATCAGGCGGGCCTGGCTGCCCATCTGCATGTCCCCCATGTCGCCTTCGATTTCGGCCTTTGGCGTCAGGGCGGCCACCGAATCCACCACCACCAGGCTGACAGCGCCGGAGCGCACCAGCGTATCGACAATCTCAAGCGCCTGCTCGCCCGTATCCGGCTGGCTGATCAGCAGCTCGTCCAGATTGACGCCCAGTTTCCTGGCATATTGCGGATCAAGCGCGTGTTCGGCATCGACAAAGGCGCAGACGCCGCCCTTTTTCTGTTCTTCGGCCACCACATGCAGCGTCAGGGTGGTCTTGCCCGAGCTTTCCGGCCCGTAGATTTCGATGATGCGGCCCTTGGGCAGGCCGCCGATGCCAAGAGCAATGTCAAGGCCCAGCGACCCTGTCGAGGTGGCCTCCACATCCATGATCTTGCTGTCGGAGCCAAGCTTCATGATAGAGCCCTTGCCGAACTGCCGCTCGATCTGTGCCAGCGCGCTTTCCAGCGCCTTTTCCTTGTCCATGTCGCGCTTTCCGTTGAGTTCCAGGAGTGTGGCACTAGCCATGAGTCCATCCTTATTTCACAGCCGGCGGCGCGCGGCAATTGTTGCGGTGTTCTTGACCTGTTCCTGTCTTATGAGATCAAAACAGGAACAAAGCAACCTTCATTTTCATAAAATCAACATGACCGCAAAAGCGTTAAGGCAAGGTTACCGTCCTTTTGCCGTTGCGGATGCCCCCGGCAAGGGGGATGCGGGGCATCCGCCTGCCCGGGCAGGTGTCAGTGCATCAATTGGCGCTGAACGGTTGCCGTCAGATCGGTCAGCGAGAAGGGCTTTGGCAGAAAGACCGAATTGGCAATCAGGCCCTGCGCATCGGCAAAGCTTTCCTGGGCATAGCCGGACACGAAGACGACCCGGGTCTGGGGGCGTTTTTCCAGCGCCTTGCGCACCCAGCTTGGCCCATCCAGCCCCGGCATGACAACGTCGGTCACGATGATGTCGACCTGAACCGAGCTGTCTTGCAAAAGCGACAGCGCCGCTTCGGCGCTGTCCGCTTCCAGCACGACATAGCCGCGCAGCCGCAGCGCGCGCGAGGCGAAGGCCCTGACGGGTGCTTCGTCTTCCACCAGAAGAACCACGGCTTCTCCCTGGCGCAGCATCGGGCGCGGCAGCAGGGGCATCGGTGCCGGGGCGGGCGCATGGGCAGGCGCAGGTGCCGCCAACGGGCTTGGGGCCGGCTGCGCATTGATCGGGAAATACAGCAGAAAGGTAGAGCCGACACCGGGCTCGCTTTCGGCAAAGATAAAGCCGCCGGATTGCTTGACGATGCCATAAGCGGTGGACAGACCAAGTCCGGTGCCCTCTCCGGGGCGCTTGGTGGTGTAGAAGGGATCGAAGATCTTGGTGATCCGGTCGGGCGGGATGCCGTGCCCGGTATCGGCCACGCGGACCAGGGCGTAGTTGCCGGGCGGCACGACGGCCCGGTCGCGGTGCATCTCCTGGCGCAGGGTCACCGCTTCGGTGGAAATGCGGATCGTGCCGCCGGCCGACATGGCATCGCGGGCATTGACCACCAGATTGATCACGACCTGCTCCAGCTGCCGCTTGTCGGCGCGGATCAGGCCAAGCCCCGGCGCATGCCGGAGTTCCAGACGCATCCGTTCCCCCATCAGCCGGTTCAGCAGATGGGTAAGGTCAGACAGGACATCATAAAGATCGATGTGTTGGGGCATCAGCGTCTGCTTGCGGGAAAACGCCAGCAGTTGCCCCACCAGACTGGCCGCGCGGTTGGCGTTCTGCCGGATCTGCACCAGATCGGCATAGTCAAGCCCGTCACTGTCCTGCCGCAGCAACAGCAGGTCGCAATGGCCGGAGATTGCCGTCAGAAGATTGTTGAAATCATGCGCAATCCCCCCGGCAAGCTGGCCGATCGCCTCCATCTTCTGGCTTTGCGTGAACTGCGCCTCCAGCGTCTTGTGGGCCGTGGCATCATTCAGAACCGCCAGAACGCAGGGCCGCCCCCCCTCGACGATGCGGCGCAGCGTGACCTGCACGAAGGTTTCGGCCGGTGCCGTCCGCAGGCGCAGCACCTCGGCACCGCCCGGATGCCGGTCGGCGATCACATCGCTGATCCAGTCCGAAAGGGATCGCCCCAGCCCTTCCAGAACATCGGGCAGCCGCACCCCCGCAGCCGCCGGGACCTGCAACAGATCGCGCGCGGCAAGATTGGCCGCCAGCAGGCTGCCGTCCCCGGCAATCGTGACCAGGGCGACCGGCAGATGATCAAGATCGGCCCGGAACCCGGCGCTGGATGCCGCAGCGGGCAAGGGCAGCAGATAGATCTCGCGGCGCCCGCCCGGGCCTTCGACCTCTGCCTTGAAGGCGCGAATCGTGCCGCCCTGGGTCAGGATCTCGGTTTCCCCGCCGCTGTCCCGGGCGGGACTGGCAAGAATCTGGTCGATCCGGCGCGGTCTGGTGCCCAGAAGGCGACGCATCGCCTCGTTCATGAACAGGACGGCCCCGGCCCTGTTGCAGATCAGCATCGGCAGACTCAGCAGGTCTGCACTGCGTCCGGGGGGCGTCCGGTCAGGCACCTCATCGAACCGCCACAGGAAGCGGGCCGCGCTGACGCGATGAACCGACAGCCGGGTGGTTCCCCTGCGGGTCACCAGATCTTCGGTGGCCGCACCCTGCGCCGCCGCCCGCGACTGCAACCGAAAAAGGACGGCACCGGGGTACAGGCAATGATCGCCAAGGGCCTGCAACAGACGCTGCGCCCCGCCGCCGGCAAACCGCTGGGCGGCGGCCGCGTTGAGATATCCGACCTGACCTTCGACATCGGTGGTAAAGCAGGGGGCCGGGTCTTCGGCCAAAAGCACGGTCAGAAGGCTTTCCTCGCGCCGGACAGCATAGCGGGCAAGATGCATGCCAAGATAGATCGTCAGCGCAAGCGCGATGAAGGTGGCAGCCCCGGCAAAGAGAAGCGCCTTGACCAGATCATCCGAAACCCCGCCCGCCACGGTCCCCAGGGCAAGGGCCAGCACGACAAGCAGCCAGGACTGCGGGGCAAGCAGCCGCACATGATCCGCAAACCCGCCGATGGCCAATCCGGCATGTCCCAAAGGCAAACTCCCTGCCCGACCCGCGCCGGCATTGACGCTGAAAAGGGTTAACCTGTTGTTAACAAGGCTCTCAAGGAAATTGTTCCGGTCCGGCGTTCAGCCCCGTGCCAGCACGGCAAGATAGAAGCCGTCACCACCCTGCAAAGGTGTAAGGCGAAGCTCGCTTTCCGGTCTCCAGCCGGGGTGCCGCCCCAGAAAATGGGTGATCCGGGCCTGGTTTTCGGCATCAAGAAGCGAACAGGTGGCATAGGCAAGTCGGCCCCCGGACGCGACAAGGGCAGCACAGCGGTCAAGGATCTGCGCCTGAAGCGCACATGCGCGGGCAAGCTGCGCTTCGGTCAGCCGCCATTTGCCTTCGGGGTCGCGGCGCCAGCTGCCGGACCCCGAGCAGGGCGCATCGGCCAGAACCAGATCGAACGGTGCCGCGCGCGCCACGGCGGCACCATCCAGAAGCTGCACGCAAATGCCCGCCCGTTCGGCCCGCTGCGGCAGGTCGCGCATCCGCCCCGGCTCTGCATCATGGGCAAAAAGCCGCAGCGGCAGGCGCGCGCCCATGGCAAGGGTCTTGCCACCGCCGCCGGCACAGAAATCCAGAACGCTCGCACCTGCGGCCAGCGGTATCGCCTGGGCCACCGCCTGCGATGCCACATCCTGCAGCTCAACCGATCCGTCGCGATAGGCCGCAGAGCCGACGATTTTCCGCGCGTTCCCCGTAACTTCAAGGGCGTCCGGCGCAAGACCGTGCGGCAGCGTGACAATCCCCTCGGCCGCCAGGCTTGCCTGCGCCTCTGCCCGCGTCAGACGGGCCCGGTTCACCCGCAGGAATACCGGGGCACGATGCCGCAAAAGACGCATCACCGGGGCAAAGTCTGCGCCCAGGCTGCGCTTCAGCGCGGGGGCAAGCCAGTCCGGACAATCCAGCGCCACAAGCTCTTGCAGGGGTGCAGGGTGCTGCGCTTCGGCGTCCGTCAGGGGGGCGGGCGCGTGCCCCAAGCCGGTGAACAGCGTGGCGGGGTCCACACCGGCTGCCCGCAGCCCGCCCAGCACCAGGCCACGCCCGGTCCTGCTGCCGCCGAGCGCGGCAAAGGACCGGCGGCAGCGCAGCGCCTCAAAGACCGTATCGCCCACCGCAGCCCTGTCGCCGGACCCGGCAAAGCGGCTGGCCCGGCCCCACTGGGCCAGCGCCTGGCCGGCGGGCATGCCCGCCAGCACGAGATCCAGAACCGCGATGGCGGCAGACAGGCGCGCCGCAGGCGTCATGCGTTAAGGCCCGCTCTGAGATAAGCCGCGCAAGGCATTGAAAAACCGCCAGCCCTTGATTTCCTGAAGCGTGTTGCCGCTGTCCGCGGCCCGCACCGCCCCCGTGACACAGCCGGCACCGGACGACGCCGGAAACCCGGCGCAGGCCGCCACCTTGTCCGGCGTTCCGGGGCGGCCCACCGGCCGCACTTTCCCGTGGGGTCAGCCCAGCCGGTAATTCGGGCTTTCGCGGGTGATCTGCACGTCATGGACATGGCTTTCCCTCAGCCCGGCCCCGGTGATCCGCACAAAGCGGCAGTTGGTCCGCATCGCGGCAACCGTTGCATTGCCGGTGTATCCCATCGCCGCGCGCAAACCGCCCACCAGTTGATGGATCACCGCTGCGGCCGATCCCTTGTAGGGAACCTGGCCTTCGATCCCTTCCGGCACCAGCTTGTCGCTGGCGGCATCCTTCTGGAAATAGCGGTCGGCCGAGCCGCGCGCCATGGCGCCAAGGCTGCCCATGCCGCGATAGCTTTTGAAGCTGCGGCCCTGGTACAGGATGACCTCGCCCGGGCTTTCGTCGGTGCCCGCAATGGCCGAACCGACCATGGCGCAGGACGCCCCGGCGGCAATCGCCTTGGCAAAATCGCCCGAATACTTGATGCCGCCATCGGCGATGACCGGGATATCCCCCGCCGCCTGTGCCGAATCCATGATCGCGGTCAACTGCGGCACGCCCACGCCCGCCACGACCCGCGTCGTGCAGATCGATCCCGGCCCGATGCCCACCTTCACCGCATCGGCCCCTGCCGCGATCAGGGCGCGCGTCGCCTCGGCGGTGGCGACGTTGCCCGCCACCACCTGCACGGCGTTCGACAGCGCCTTGATCCGCTCCACCGCGCGCGCCACCCCTTCGGAATGGCCATGCGCGGTGTCGATCACCACCATGTCGACCCCCGCCGCGATCAGCGCCTGCGACCGTTCAAAGCCTGCATCCCCCACGGTCGAGGCTGCCGCCACCCGCAGACGGCCCAGTTCATCCTTGCAGGCCTGCGGGTTGAGCACGGCTTTCTCGGTGTCTTTCAGCGTAAGAAGGCCCGTCAGCTTGCCCCTGCCATCGGTCACCAGCAGCTTTTCGATTCGCCGGGCCTTCATCAGCGAAATCGCCGCATCGCGATCCGCCGGTTCGGTCAGAATTGCCAGATTCTCGGACGTCATCATCACCCGCACCGGGGTGCGGTCATCCGAGGCAAAGCGCATGTCGCGATTGGTGACAATGCCCAGAACCCGGCCCGTCTCATCCACCACGGGAAAACCGGTCACGCTGTAGCGGTCCTGCAGGGCCTTGGCATCGGCCAGGGTCTGATCCGGCGTCAGGGTGATGGGCGCATAGACGATGCCGGATTCAAACCGCTTTACCCGGCGCACTTCGCTGGCCTGCGCTTCGATATCCAGATTGCGGTGGATCACACCAATGCCCCCGGCCTGGGCCATGGCAATCGCCATGCGGGCTTCCGTCACCGTATCCATGGCCGAGGATAAAAGCGGGATGTTCATCCGGATGCTTCGGGTGACGAAGGTCGCCGTATCGGCCGCAGACGGCAGCACAGCGCTTGCCGCAGGCACCAGAAGCACATCGTCAAAGGTCAGCGCCTCGCGAATCTCCATGGCACCCTCCGGAAGCCCCATCGTCTGGAGGTTCCCTGTTTCACGGGCGGGCGGTGAAGGCAAGCCCCCTGGCACCGGCAGGGGCTTGCGCCGCTCAAGGCGGCGTGGTGAAGCTGCGCGCGGTCGTCACAGGGGGGGGCGCACATGCGCGTTGCCATCGTCGAGAACACGCGGATCACGCATCACGGGCAGGTCGGCGTTGCCCTGCACGAGGCGGGGGCGCTGGTCGAGGTCTTCCACCCCTGGGCCGACGGTCGCCTGCCCGAGGTTGCCCAAGGTCATGACGCCATCGTCGTCTTCGGCGGCGATCAATCGGCCCTGGATGATGCCGCCCATCCCTATCTGCCCGCGCTGGCCCGCTGCATGGCCGGGTTTTCGGCTGCCGACCGCGCCGTTCTGGGCATCTGCCTTGGCAGCCAGATCCTGGCGCGCGCCTTTGGCGGGTCCAATCACCTTGGCACCGCGCCCGAATTCGGCTGGCTGCCCGTGACCCTGACAGAGGCGGGCCGCAGCGATCCGCTGCTGTCGGCAGTGCCGCAGGCTTTCCCGGTCTTTCAGTGGCACAGCGATACCTTCACCCTGCCGCCGGGTGCCACGCATCTTGCCACCGGGCCGGTCGCGCAGAACCAGGCCTTCCGGCTGGGCCGTGCGACCTATGGCACGCAGTTCCACTTTGAAGCCAACAGGGCGGTTGTCGCCGACTGGACACGCACCTTCCCCGAGGCGACGGACCGGATGGCCCCGGGCTGGGCCGGGGCGCATCCGGAAATGTCGGCACGCCTTGGCGCAAGGGCCGACCGGACCGGACTGGAAATTGCCCGCGCCTGGGTCGGGCTGATCTGACGCAGGTCCCGATGCGCCGCACTGCGGCTTTTGTCCCGTGACGCCGCCGGCATTCCGCCGCAGGTCCGGCCCGACCGTGCCGGGGCTTCATTGGCCTGCTACGCCTCTGCCGCGTTCGTCATTCGGGCGAGGCGGCCCTTCATCCAGTCCTGCAACAGACGGAAGATGATCGGCAGACCCGCGACGGTCGCCGCCGACAACAGCAGCGCACCTGCGATGCGCCAGGGCCCGTCCAGCGCCAGAAACAGCGTGGCACAGGCGGCCAGGGGACTGCTCAGCGCCGCCAGAAAAGGCGTTTGGCCGGACTGCAGCAGCCACCGGCCACTTGCGCCAAGGCCCAGCAGAAGGGCCGCAGCCAGCATCGCCGCAACCTGCGCCCACAGGATCAGGCCCAGCCCCTGCGCCGCCAGGCCCAGCACGGCCAGCGGGAACAGGTGAAGCGCCAGCAGCGGGCGCAGCGGCGCAGGGGGAATGCGGCGCATCAACTGCGTGGCGCTGACAAGCCCGATTACCGCCGCCACCGGTGCCGACAGGGCCGCAAGCGCTGCGGCAAGCCCGGTCCAGCCCAGATCAAGCGCGGGCAGCGCCCCCATGGCGAGGCCTGAAAACATCGTCTGCCACACCGGCGTCACGACACGCCCCTCCGCCGGACCGGCGGCAAGAACCGCCACCGCCCCGGCAATCAGCACAAGATGCGCGGCCAGTCCCGCCAGAATCAGGACGGCGGCCAGACCGGGCCGGATGGGGGCCAGCACAAGGGCAACGGCAGGCAAAGACAGGACCAGTGCCGCCAGTCCGTCGCGGCCCGGCAGGTTGCGCAGATCCTCTGCCATGACCGCCGGGCGGCGCAGGCCCTTCGCGGCATAAGTGGTGGCGGCAAAAGCCCACAGCAGCGTTACCGCCCCCAGACAGGCCTCGACCACAGCGGCAGGCAGCGAAAATTCCGCCGCCGCCCTGCGCCAGGCCAGGCCAAGCCAGACAAGCCCGAGGATGCCGGGAAAGACCGCAGGCGGCATGCGGCGGAACCAGCCGCCCCTTGCGGGCCGTTCGGGCGGGACCACGGGCGGCTGGCCCCGGCGCAAAGGGGTCATCACAAATCCCTCCGGTTCGGCACCCCGCACCCTGCGCTACAGCAGAAAGGGGAACCAGTCTTCGCGCAGGGTCTGCCCCGCAACCATGCCATGCCCCGGATAGGGCGGCGAGGTGCGGCCGGGACGTTCGACATAGCGCGCATCATCGCCGACCAGCCGCAGGGAAAAGGCCCGCCGCCGGGCGGCGGAAGCATTGCCGCGCGCCCCGTGAAGCGTGCGGAAATGAAAGGCAACCGCATCGCCCGGCTCCATCTGCCATTCCAGAACGTTCATGCCTTCGGCATCGGGGTCCGGCACGGGCATGTATCTGTCGGGGTCGGGGAAAAAGGCGGTTTCGGCCAGCCAGCGCGTCGGCAGGACCTCGCGCGGCCACAGGTGCGACCCGGCAACGCAGCGCAGAGATGCCTCTTTCACCGGATCGACCGGCGACCAGAAGCTGACGGTCTGGCGCCCTTCGACAAAGTAATACGGGCCGTCCTGATGCCAGGGCGTGGGCCGGGTGGTGCCCGGTTCCTTGACCAGCACATGGTCATGGAACATCTGGACCCGGTCTGATGTGATCACCTCCCGGCCCAGCTCTCAACTTCTCACTTCCGCAAAAGCGTGAGTCAGGCTGGAAAACCACCGCGCTGGCAGCCAAATTTCCATTTTGGCCGGTACAACCTCTCATGTAAACAACGGAGCCATCAAAACGCTCATAATACACATTCTTATGTCTGGTCGGTATCCATTCCGGACTGATGGCAGTGTAGACAACATAGATCTGCTCGATCTGCATTTCATTTCACCCCTATGGCCACATGCTCGATTACCGGGATAAGTTCCAATGATTCCTGAAATGACGTTATAACACGGAATTTCCCGTCCACTGTATATACGTCGCGTGAGCAGGTGATAGTTTTATCTTTCCAGCTTTCGCACGATCCAGAATTCTGAGAATAGAATTCAGCGATCTTCTTCATCGTCCATTCTGCGGAAAGGAACGTATTCTGGTTTATTGATACAATTTCAACAAAGCTTTCCGACTGCCGCGCTTCCTTTTGCCGCGCCAAAGCGGAAAATTCAATACTTTCTATTGTATCAAATACTTGCATATTGCCTCCGTCTGCAAATGTGAATGGTGGACTCGTGAAGGCCATAAGAGCCACTAGGGCTGTCAGGTCGCGTGCTCTCGATGCTCTAATCGCAGAACTCTCAAGCACTACGCAAAATAAATCTATGACAGCCCTTTTCATCAAGCCCGACCTCACTGTGCTTGCGCCCCAACCTACCCCACCCTCAGCACTCTTAGCAAGTTCCGATAGATGGTAGGCCGCGATACGCAGCCCGCATTACCCAAGTAGATCTCTGATTTCACTGGCCTGACCGTGATATGTTCTAACCGTTTTTTTTCAATATTAACTGTGGCGATGAGGGCGGCAAGGGGCGTGCTCTATGGATCACCCGGAGGGTGCGGGATTGCAGCGGGCAGATCGGATGGACTTCGACCGCCGCGTTCGGCTGGAGTGGCGGGGCGCGCAGATCAGTTCGGACGGCGGTCTGCTTGTGTTGCGCGAGCTTGACGATTCGCTTGGGCTGTCCGATCTGACGTCAGCTTCGCGGCGCGATAATCGTATCGCCAAGAACACCATCCTTCGTCTTGACGGGTGATTCCGGTTGAAACAGTCCCGATGCCATGCAAGTATACCGAAAATCGGAAGGCTTTGCGGTTTTTTCAACCTGTACAGTCACTCCGGATTCCGGTTCACTGCGGAGGTTCCATCCCATGATAAAGCGCACGGTATTCCTTTTTTTGGCGATCACCCAAGCCGGCGCGGTGGCCGCTCAGGAGGGTTCACCATCCATCCGTCCGGTGCTGGAATTGGTTGCCTATACCGGCGCGCAACTGAAGTACTGCCAGTTTGCTGATTCACCCGGTGATGCGCAAGAGACGTTTGACGCCGCACTATCTGCGCTTGCAGATTCTTTGACGGTCCGCGCCATCGCTATCGGGAAGAACCCGGAAGATGTGCCAAAGGGCATTTCAGATTACATTGCGCTGATTACACGTGAGCCACCAGACTTGGCAGAATTTGCAAAGAATTGCCCAGCGGAAATTAAACAGCAGATTGATCTTCTGAAGTCAAGCAAGCTTCAGGAATACCTTGAGAATTATCGTTCTCTTCCGATCAGCTATGACAAGCCTTTCCCCGTGTCAGGCAGTGGTGTTGAAAGTTATGCAGATGCATCAACACAGCAGCTTTTTCTGGATACAATACGCGCTAATCTGGAGAATTGTACTGACTTGAAGCTTGTTTCAATTGTGCTGGATTCAAGGTCAGTCGATTCTGGAGATAATCTTCCAATTTTTGTGGCGCCGAATATAACATACACGGAAATTTGGAACGTCGAATGTGGAGATCAACCATGTGTTTTCAAGATCACCCATGCACGGGACAGTGAAGGACCGAATGGACTTTACTCGGTAGAAGGACAAACCCCGTAGCAATGGTGAAAGCAGTGCAACATGCCCATGAAACCGGACGCCTGAATCTTCCCTTCGTGGGCATCGCCACCTTTGGCAAACGCCCCTATGTCCAGGATTGGGACGCGATCCGGGCCGATGCCGCGATACTTGGCGCACCGTTCGATTCCGGCACGCAGTTCCGCGCCGGTGCCCGCTTTGGTCCGCGCGCGGTGCGCGAGGCGTCAACCCTGTTTTCCTTTGGTCATGCGGGGGCCTATGACCATGAGGATGAGGCGCTTTATCTGGGGCCGGACGTCAGCATCGTGGACATCGGCGATGCCGACATCGTGCATACCGATACGGAAAGAAGCCACGCCAATATCGAAACCGGGGTCCGCGCCATTCTGGATGCCGGTGCCCTGCCCGTCGTCATCGGCGGCGATCATTCGGTGAACATCCCCTGCATCCGCGCCTTTGCCGGGCGCGGCCCGATCCATATCCTGCAGATCGATGCCCATCTGGATTTTGTCGATGTCCGCCATGGTGTGCGTCACGGCCACGGCAACCCGATGCGCCGCGCGGCAGAGCAGGATCATGTCACCGGAATCACCGCGCTGGGCATCCGCAACGTTTCTTCCACCACGCAGGAAGGCTATGAGGCGGCGCGGCGGATGGGCGATGACATCCTGTCGGTCCGGCAGGTGCGCAAACTTGGCACCGATGCGGTGGTGGCACGCATCCCGCAGGATGCGCGCCTTTACATCACCATCGACATCGACGGCTTCTGCCCGTCGATCGCGCCGGGCACCGGCACGCCCAGCCACGGCGGATTTCTGTATTACGAAGTGCTGGAAATCCTGCAGGCCGTGGCGCGCCGGCACCCGGTGGCGGGCATCGATCTGGTCGAGGTTGCCCCCGATTACGACCACAGCGGATCGACGGCCATTCTGGCCGCGCAGGTGCTGCTCAATCTTCTGGGCTTTGTCTTTCATGCCCGCACCAGCGGAGTGCTGGCAGCACCCAGGCCGTAGGTCCCAGCCGCCGCAGGTCCGCCCCGGTGCCCAGCTTGAAGTGCGCCAGTCCGGGGGCGGACTCGGTATCGACGGTGCCCAGATCGATCCGGCGCACGCCCTCGGCCCGCAGGGCCAGCGCCGCCTCCCAGAGCATCGCCTGATGCACGCCACAGCGCCGCGCCGCCGGGCCGGCCCATCCGGTCTGATAGGTGGCGGCGTCACCATGGCGGACAAAGGCCATGGCGGCCGCCGTGCCGCCGTCTTTCTTCCAGTGCCAGAGGCGCAGCGCGCGGGACGGCAGATGGCGGGGAAAGTCAGGCGGCAGGCCCCGGTATCCGATGCGGCGGCGCTGGGCCGCTTCTTCGCGGATCAGCAGGTCGAGGACCTTGCCGTGCCCCGTTGCAGCCTGCACGCCCGCGCGTTCCGCCGCCGCAAGCCGGCCCGCCCATCTGCGTTCCAGCCCCGCGCGCAGCACCTCGGGCGATGGATCAAGCGACCATATGGCGTGAAAGCGGCCCGTCAGCAGCGGCACCAGACCGAAGCCTGCAACGGCATCCTCTGGCGTGGCCAGCGTCGGCCCACGCACGAGGGCCCGCAGCACCCGCCGCTTCTGCGCGGGATCGACGGCCCGCAGCCAGACCGGCCCCCGGTTGATCAGGCGCAGACCGCAGCGGTCCAGCACCTGGGCCAGCGCAATCTCGCCCTGACCATCGGCCACCCGGGCGCGCCGCACCCCTGCGCCAAGCGCCCGGGCCGCCTGCCCATAGTCCCAGCTTTGCTGCAGGGCAGCGGACCGGCCCAGATCAAGCCGTGCGGTCCAATCGCCCCTGTCCAGATCATCCCAGAAAATCCGCATGATCCTGTTAAGACATGCGAAACCTAATACCGGCTTAATGGCGGCATGGCCCGCACCAGACCGCATGCCCCGACACCCCGCCTGACGCTGTGGGTCCCGCTGCTGCTGGCGGTGGCGGCAAGCCTGATCTTTCTGGCGCTGCTGGCGCTGATCTGAGCCTTACTTGCCGCCCTTGGTCTTTTCCTGCGATCCCTGACTGCGCGACGACGCTGTCGAAGGGACCAGAACGGCGGGCTTGGCCTTGTCCTTCTTCGGCTTTTTCGCTTCCTTGTTCGACCGCATCTGACCTTTTGCCATGGTAGCCCCCCCCTGTCCGGCCGGTCGGGATGCTTGCCACCCGCCTGCGCCCCCTTGGTCTGACGGCCCTGCCCTGCCGTGTCAACCGGCCCCTTGCGTTTCAGCGGTACAGAAGGGACCGCCCCCCGGCGAAAAGATGGACCTTTGCGGGGTCCGCCGCCAGGCGCACCTCCTTGCGGCGCAGACCGGTGTGGATGCCGGGCAGCTTGGCCACCAGCTGCGCATTTTCGCCTTGCCGGCGGAAATACAGCAGCGTGACTTCGCCCAGGGCTTCGGTGATCTCCACCTCTCCGGTAAACAGCGGCTCGCCGGTGGTTTCGGCCAGGTCTTCCGGCCGCACGCCCAGGTTCACCGCCATGCCCTGATCGGCCGCCTGCGTCGGGATGGCGGCGCGCGCGATGCCCCCCGATACCAGATGCACCAGGGTTTCAGCGCCGGTTCCGACGATCCTGCCCGGAATGAGGTTCATCGCGGGTGAACCGATGAACCGGGCCACGAATTCATTCTGCGGCCGCTGGTACAGCTCCATCGGGGTGCCGACCTGACTGATCCCGCCACCGGCCAGCACGACGATCCGGCTGGCCAGCGTCATCGCCTCGACCTGGTCATGGGTCACATAGACCATGGTGGAGTCGGGCATCGCCTCTTTCAACTGGGCAATCTCCAGCCGGGTTGCCGCACGCAGCGCGGCATCCAGGTTCGACAGAGGCTCGTCGAACAGATAGACCTTGGGGTTGCGCACGATCGCCCGTCCGATCGCCACCCGCTGGCGCTGCCCGCCGGACAGCGCTTTGGGCAGCCGGTCCAGATAGGGTGTCAGTTGCAGGATCTGCGCGGCCCTGTCCACGGCGGCGGTGATCTCGGCCCGGCTCTTGCCGGCGATTTTCAGCGCAAAGGCCATATTGTCGCGCACCGTCATGTGCGGGTACAGCGCATAGGACTGGAACACCATCGCAATGCCGCGCTGTGCGGGCGGCACAT
This sequence comes from Rhodobacter sp., assembly GCA_020251025.1. Taxonomy (GTDB): domain Bacteria; phylum Pseudomonadota; class Alphaproteobacteria; order Rhodobacterales; family Rhodobacteraceae; genus Aliitabrizicola. The sequence continues at coordinate 56,369 of JADCDI010000006.1, forward strand.
CATTCATGCGCACACCATCGATGCTGAAATCGCCCGCCGTGATCCGCTCCAGCCCCGCGATCATGCGCAGCAGCGTGGATTTTCCGCAGCCCGACGGCCCGACGAACACGATCAGCTCGCCCCGCCTGATCTCGAGGTTGATGTCCGACAGAACCTTCACCTCGCCATAGGACTTGGCGACATCCCTCAAGATCATGTCGGCCATCGCGTTTCTTCCCCCTTACCCCTGGCCGCGCAGGGCAAGACAGGCCTGCCAGGGGCCCAGCCGTACCGTCGCCCCCTGCACCGGGGCAAGGTCAAGCCCCGACTGCGCTTCTGTCCATGTCCCCTCCGGCAGGGTGACATCCGCCGGACCCTCGCCCAGATTGACGGCGCAGAACATCGTTTCCGCCCCGTCCTGCCGCAGGAAGCTGACGGTGTTGCCCCGCGCCACCAGCGGCGACATCGCGCCGACGCGCAGCACCGGATACGCGCGGCGCAGCGCCAGCGCCGCCCGGTAATGGGCCAGCATCGACGCGGGGTCATCCGCCTGCCGGCCGACCGCGCGGCCCAGATGTTCGGCCGGTACCGGCAACCAGGCCTTCGGCGCCGTGCTGAACCCGCCCAGGCGGTTGTCCGCCTCCCACACCATCGGCGTGCGGCAGCCGTCCCGGCCCTTGAACTCGGGCCAGAATTCGATGCCGTAGGGGTCCTGCAGATCGTCAAAGGCGATATCCGCCTCGGGCAGGCCCAATTCCTCGCCCTGATACAGGCAGACCGACCCGCGCAGGCAGACAAGAAGCGTGGTATAGGCCCGCGCCGCCGCCTCCGTCAGGCCCCAGCGGGTGATATGGCGCACCGTATCGTGGTTGGAATAGGCCCAGCAGGGCCAGGCATCGGGGGCCGCCGCGTTCAGACGGGCAAAGGTCTGTTCCAGCACCTGCGCCGTTGCCCGCTTTGGCTGCAGCAGCTCGAAGGGGTAGCACATCTGCACCTTGTCGCCGCCCGATGTGTATTCCGCCATGATCTCAAGGCCGCGCTGGGCATCGCCCACCTCGCCCACGGCCGCAGCGCCGTAAGGGTCCATCGTGGCACGGATTTTTCGCAGAAAATCAAGGTTTTCGGGCTGATTCTTCGAAAAAAGGTGGAGTTGATGGTTGTAAGGATTCACTCCCGGCGCGATGAAATCGTTGCGCAGCTCTTTCGGCAGCGGCGGGTTGTCGCGCAGGTATTTGTCGGCAAAGTAGAAGTTGATCGTATCCAGACGGAAGCCATGCACGCCCCGCCGCAGCCAGAAGCGCACGACATCCAGCAGCGCATCCTGCACCGCCGGGCAATGCAGGTTCAGGTCCGGCTGCGAGGACAGGAAGTTGTGCAGGTAATACTGTTCGCGCCGCGCATCCCAGGCCCAGGCAGACCCGCCGAAGACCGACAGCCAGTTGTTCGGCGGCGTGCCATCGGGCCTGGGATCGGCCCAGACATACCAGTCCGCCTTGGGGTTGGTGCGATCCCTGCGCGACAGGTCAAACCAGGGATGCGCATCCGAGGTATGGCTCAGCACCAGATCGATCATCACCTTCAGGTTCAGGTCGTTCGCCCGTGCAATCACCGCATCGAAATCGCCGAGCGTGCCGAACATCGGATCGACGTTGCAGTAATCGCTGACGTCATAGCCGAAGTCCCTCATCGGACTGGTGAAGAACGGGCTGATCCAGACCGCATCCGCCCCCAGACCGGCGATATGCGGCAGGCGCCGCACGATGCCGGCCAGATCGCCGATGCCGTCCCCATTGGAATCCTGAAAGCTGCGCGGATAAATCTGATAGATGACAGCGCCGCGCCACCAGTCCTTGTCCTGTGTCATGTCATTTCACCGATCCGGCCAAGAGGCCGCGCACCAGATATCTTTGCATGGCAAAGAACACCACAAGCGGCACCGCAATAGAGACGAAGGCAGAGGTTGCCAGAATTTCCCAGTCGCCCCCGCGGCTGCCCAGCAGGTTCACCAGCGTGCCCGTCAGCACCAGCTGATCGTTGCCCGTGCCCAGAAACACCAGCGCCACCAAAAGATCATTCCATGTCCACAGGAACTGGAAGATCGCGAAAGACGCAAGTGCGGGAAAAGACAGCGGCAGGATGATCTTCAGGAAGATCTGGAATTCGGTCGCACCGTCAACCCGCGCGTTTTCGATGATGTCGCGCGGCAGGCCGACCATGTAGTTGCGCAAAAGATAGATCGCCAGCGGCAGGCCAAAGCCGGTATGCGCCAGCCAGATCCCGAGGTATCCCTTGCCGATCCCGATGGCATTGTGGAACTGCAAAAGCGGTATCAGCGCCAGTTGCAGCGGCACCACCAACAGGCCCACCACAGTCGCCACCAGCAGGGCGCGGCCCGGAAAATCCATCCAGGCCAGCGCATAGGCGGCAAAGGCCGCAATCAGGATCGGGATGATCGTGGCCGGAATGGCGACAGTCAGCGTGTTGAGAAAGGCCTGCCCGATGCTTTGGCCCGCCGAAGGCGTGAACAGCACGGTCCGGTAGTTGCGCAAGGTGAATTCGGGCGGCGTCGCCGCCGTGGCAAAGACGCGCGGCAGCCGCGATCCTTCCAGCGACACCGGCGAGGTCAGGCGGAAGCTGCCCGTTGGCCCCACGGTCAGCGTCTGGCCGTCGGCCAGTTCGGCCACCTCGCCCGGCGCAAAGGCATCCGGCGCCCGCGAGGATGTGCCCCAGGCGCTGACCTGCCGCGCGTTGGAAAAAAGCGCACCCTCGATCACGAAGGTGCCGTCCGCCTCTGCCTCGTCACCGGCAAGGCGGATCGGCGGCAACTGCTGTTCCTGCGTCGTCAGTGCCCGCCACCACCCCGAGCTTGAAATCTGATCCCCCGTGCGGAACGACGACACGAGCAATCCAAAGGTCGGCAGCACCCACAACAGCACAAGCGCCACCACCGAGATATGAACAGCCCAGGTCAGCGCCGGTTTCCTGCCCGCAATATTGTCCATGCCCCGGCCCCCTACCGCATTTCCCTGCGGGCATTGATGACATTCCAGATCAGGATCGGGGTCACCAGCAGCATGATGACCATGGCGCTGGCCGATCCCACGCCCCAGTCACCGGCGCGGAACAGCTTGTCGAACATGTAATTGGCCAGCACCTGGGTTTCCCATTGCCCGTTGGTCATCGCCAGCACGATGTCAAAGACCTTGAGCACGGTGATGGTGATGGTCGTCCAGACCACAATGATTGTGCCCCTGATCTGCGGCACCTTGATCCTGAAAAAGATCTGGAACGGGTTTGCGCCGTCCAGAATGGCCGCCTCGATGGTTTCCTCGGGGATGGCGCGCAGCGCCGCCGACAGGATCACCATGGCGAATCCCGCCTGAATCCAGATCAGCACGATCATCAGGAACAGGTTGTTCCACAGCGGAATCGTCAGCCAGGTCTGCGGCTCGGTCCCGCCGAACCAAAGATAGACCGCGTTCAGGATGCCGATCTGTTCCTGCCCTGCCGGACGCGCGTCGTAAACCAGTTTCCAGATGACCGAAGCCCCGACAAAGGAAATCGCCATCGGCATGAAGATCAGCGATTTGGCGATATTGCCCCACCAGATGCGGTCGGTCAGTTGCGCCGCCAGCAGGCCGGACAGGGTGGCCAGCGCCGGCACCACCACCAGCCACAACATGTTGTTGCGCATCGATTCGCGGAACTTCGGTTCGGCCAGCATGTGATGGTAATTGGCCAGCCCGACGAATTCCGAAACATTGCCGGCGCGCTGCTGGTGCAGCGACAGCCAGAAGGTGGCGAACACCGGATAGGCCAGGTACAGCCCCAGCGCGACAAGGGCGGGCAGCAGGAACAGCCAGGGGCGGATCAGATTGGCACGGGTGATGTTGCGGCCCGCATGCGGCCCCGTGGCGGGAAAGAAGACCTTGTCGATCAGAAGGTTGGACGCAAAGAAATAGCCAACACAGCCGCCGACCCCGATGGCGATCATCCAAAGCGCCTGAATGGCCTGTTCCATGCGTCCCCTTCCCGCAAAGCCCCTGCGGCGTTTTTGGACATGGGCCGGCCCGCGCAAGGCGCGCGGGCCGGCGGGATCAGGCCGCTACTTCGGCCAGGAGGCGTCGATCTGGGCGGCCACATCCGCGGCGGATTTGCCGCCGACATAATCCACCATGCCGGTCCAGAAACTGCCCGCACCCACGGCACCCGGCATCAGATCTGATCCGTCAAAGCGGAAGGTGGTGGCGTTCAACAGGATTTCGCCCTGCTTTTTCAGCGCAGGCGTGCCATACACCTCGGCATTGGCCGATTTCAGGGGCGTCAGAAAGCCGTTCTGCGCCATCCACACCTCATGCGCGATCGGCGTCTTCAGCCATTCGACAAAGGCGCGCGCCGCAGGGCCATCCTTGGTGATGAAGGCCAGCGTGCCCGCCCCCAGAACCGGCTTGCCCAGGTCCTTGCCCGCATAGGCCGGCATGTAGAAGAAATCGGCATCCTGGCCCACGACGGTGCCCTCGGGGAAGAAGGACGGGATGAAAGAGGCCTGGTGGTGCAAATAGCACTGCGGCGGCGACGTGAAGAGACCCTTGGGGCTGTCGCGGAAATCGGTCGAGGCCACGGCCCCCGCCCCGCCCGCCACGAAAGCGTCGTTTCTGGCAAACCAGCCGAATTCCTCGATCGCGCCGATCACTTCGGGGCTGCTGAACGGCACCTCGTGCGTCACCCATTTGTCATAGGTTTCAACCGGTTGCGTGCGCAGCATCATGTCTTCGACCCAGTCGGTCGCAGGCCAGCCGGTGGCCCCGCCCGATCCAAGGCCAATGCACCAGGGCGTGCCCCCATCCGCCACGATGCGTTCGGTCAGCGCCTTGAGGTCTTCCAGGGTTTCGGGAACGGCATAGCCGGCATCCGCGAAATTCTCAGGCACGTACCAGACCAGCGATTTCACGTCGATCTTGTAGGGAAAGGCATAAAGCGCCTTCGCCCCGTCCGGCCCGGCGTAAGAGCCAAGGCTGACCCAGCTTTCGCCGGCGGCATAGTTTTCGGCAATCCAGGCTTGGGTGTCTTCGCCCAGCGGGGTCACGAAGCCCTTCTTGACCAGATCGGCAATCAGGCCGGGCTGCGGCAGGATCGCGATATCGGGCGGGCTGCCTGCCTGGGTGTCGATGACGATCTGCTGTTCATAGTTCTCGGACGAGGAATAGTTGACCGTCACACCCGAAGCGGCGGTGAAATAGGCCAGCATCGATTCCACCAGCACCTGGTCTTCGCCGCGCCAGGGCCCGAAAATGGTCAGCGTCTGGCCTTCCAGGTTTGTTGCCTCGTCAAAGGCCTTGAAACTGTCCCAGTTGAACCGGGCATCCTCGCCCGGTGGGAATTTCAGATCCTGTGCATGGGCCGTGCCCGCAAGGACAGCAAGTGCGGCCGCACCTGCAAGACGTCTGGTCTTCATCACACAACCTCCCCCTTTTGGGCGGGCCGCAAGGCCGCCCTGTTCTCTGTCCGGTCAGAATCAATTTCAAACCGCTTTGGACGCACCACAGTTCCTCAACTGCGGGTCGAAGTCAATCCGCCGCTCGGGCAGAACCGGGAAGAACCCTTGTTTGCAAGTGCACAATCCGTCATCCCTGCGCCCGATGGGGGTGGGAATGGCTTTGACGCTGCGGTGCCGTGCCGCTAGACTCGGGCGTGTTTGAAACCGCTTTGGACCCTCTGCGCCCATGAACCTCAAGGAGTTGGCCCGGAAACTCGGCCTGTCCCCGACGACGGTCAGCCGTGCGCTCAACGGCTATCCCGAAGTCAGCGAATCGACGCGCGCGCGGGTCATGGCGGCGGCAGCGCGGCACAACTACCGCCCCAATACCCGCGCCATCCGGCTGGCAACGGGGCGTGCCATGGCCATAGGCCATGTCATTCCCATCGCCTCCAGGCATGAAATCATGAATCCGGTCTTTGCCGATTTCATTGCCGGTGCCGGGGAAACCTATGCCCGCAGCGGCTATGACCTGATCCTGTCCATCGTGCCCGATGATGACGAAGACCGCATCTACCGCGACCTGCACGCGCGCGGTGCCGTGGATGGCATCATCGTGCATGGGCCGCGCCTGAACGACCCCCGCCTGCGGCTGCTGGATGACATCGGCTTTCCCTATGTCGTGCATGGCCGCGCCACCGGCACGGTCACGCCCTATTCCTGGCTGGATGTGAACAACCGCCGCGCCTTCCGGCGGGCCACCGAATTCCTTCTGGACTTGGGCCATCGCCGGATCGCGCTGATCAACGGGCTTGAATTCATGGATTTCGCCATCCGCCGCCGCACAGGCTACCTTGAGGCCCTGGCGGCGCGCGGCATTGCCCCCGATCCGGATCTGATGTCATCCGAAGAAATGACGGAACTGCGCGGCTACCGCGCCGCCTGCGCCATGCTGGGGCACGACAGGCCGCCCACCGCCTTTCTGGCATCGTCCATGATCCCGGGCCTTGGTCTGCGCCGCGCCATCGAGGAACGCGGGCTGCGTCTGGGCACCGACATTTCGGTCATCATCCATGATGATGCGCTCAGCTACCTGCCCAACGGCGATGATGTGCCGATCTTCACCGCCACCCGGTCTTCGGTGCGCGAGGCCGGGCGGCAGGCCGCCGAAATGCTGCTCGACATCATCGCCCATCCCGCCTGCGCGCCGCAGCAGCGCCTGCTGGAGGCAGAGCTGATCATCGGCCAGTCGACCGGGCCGGTTCCCGCACCCCGCAGGAGTTGACGAATGCGCCTGACCCGTGCCGACTTTCCCCAGGGCTTCCTCTTCGGGGCTGCAACAGCCGCCTACCAGATCGAAGGCAGCGCTTTCGGCGGTGCCGGCCCCTCGCACTGGGACACGTTCGCAGCCACACCCGGCAATGTGGTGCGCGCCGAAGACGGGTCCCGCGCCTGCGACCATTATCACCTGTGGCAAACCGATCTTGACCTGATGCAGCAGGCCGGGTTCAACGCCTACCGCTTTTCCACAAGCTGGGCGCGGGTGATGCCCGAAGGGCGCGGCGCGGTGAACCGGGACGCGCTTGATTTCTATGACCGGCTGGTGGACGGCATGCTGGCACGCGGCCTGCGGCCCTTCCAGACACTTTACCACTGGGATTTGCCTTCGGCCCTGGCCGACCTTGGCGGCTGGACCAACCGCGATGTGGCGCTGTGGTTTGCCGATTACGCCGAAATCATCACCGACCGCATCGGCGACCGTGTGGCGGCGATCGCCACGATCAACGAACCCTGGTGCGTGGCATGGCTGTCGCATTTCCTTGGGCTGCACGCACCGGGCCACCGGGATATCCGTGCTGCGGCGCGCGCCATGCATCATGTCCTCTTGGCCCATGGCACGGCGCTTGAACGGCTGCGCGGGCTGGGCCGGGGGAACCTTGGCATCGTGCTGAACTTTGAACATGCGGCACCTGCCTCGCAGGAACCGGCGGATGTGCTGGCCGCAGCCACGCAGGATGCCATCTTCAACCGCTGGTTCATCGAAGGTCTGACGCGCGGCACCTATCCCGCCGAAGTCCTGGCGGGCCTAGGCCCGCACATGCCGCAAGACTGGCAGGCGGACATGACCCTGATCGGGCAGAAGATCGACTGGCTGGGTGTCAATTACTACACCCGCGCGCACCATGCCTTTGCACCGGAAACGGCCTGGCCCCATACCGTGACCCGCCCCGGCCCCTTGCCGAAAACCCGGATGGGATGGGAGATCTATCCCGAAGGGCTGTACGGCTTTCTGACCCGCCTGGCGCGCGACCATGTCGGCAACCTGCCGCTTTTCGTTACCGAAAACGGCATGGCAGACGCGGATCAGGTCCTGAACGGCACCGTCAACGACCCCGTCCGCGAGGATTTCCTGTTCGCCCATCTGGCGGCCACCCGCCGCGCCATCGCCGACGGGGCCAATGTGCAGGGCTTTTTCTGCTGGTCGCTGCTGGACAATTACGAGTGGGCCGAAGGCTATGAAAAACGCTTTGGCCTGGTGCATGTCGACTTCGAAACCTTGCGGCGCACCCCGAAAGCGTCCTATCACGCCCTTGCACGCGCGCTTGCGCACCCCGTCTGATCCCGCGCGCCGCACCGGAGCCCGCCGATGACCCAGCCGCCGCTTTGCCTTGTTGCCGACATCGGCGGGACCAACACCCGTGTCGCCCTGGCCGATGGGGCGCGCATCCGCCCCGACAGCGTCCGGCGGTTTGGCAACAGCGGCTTTCCCGGGCTGGCCCCCGTTCTGACGCGCTATCTGGCCGAAAGCGGCATCACCTCTGTAGAGGGTGCCTGTGTCGCCGCCGCAGGTCCGGTCAAGGACGGCGTCGCCACGATGACCAACCTCGACTGGACGATTGACGGCGCCACCCTGACCCGCGCCACCGGGGCGCGAACGGTCTCGATCCTCAATGATCTGCAGGCGCCCGGCTATGCCCTGGGCCACATCGCCCCGCAAAACCTGCGCCCGCTGATCACGGCACCGCAGGTTCCGGGCGGCACGATGCTGGTGATCAATGTCGGCACCGGCTTCAACGCGGCAGCCGTCCATGACACCCCCTCGGGCCGCCTTGTGACGGCGTCGGAATGCGGCCATGTCAACATGCCGGTCCGGACCGGGGCCGACCTGCGCCTTGCACATTTCGTGGAATCCGCCCATGGCTTTCCGGGCGTCGAGGATGTGATTTCCGGGCGCGGTCTGGAACGTCTGCACGCCTTCGTCACCACCGAAGCCGGAGCGGCTGCCGACCTGCCCGCCGCCCGGATCATGGCCGCCATCGACGCCGGTGATCCGCTGGCCAGGCAGACCGCGCAGCTTTTCACGCGGCTGCTGGGGGCGGAATGCGGCAATCTTGCCCTGATCCACCTGCCTTTCGGCGGCATCTACCTTGTCGGCGGTGTGGCACGGGCCTTTGCCGACCACCTGCTGCCGATGGGCTTTGCCCAAGCCTTTCACGACAAGGGCCGCTTCGCCGGTTTCATGGAAAACTTTGCCGTCACCCTGCTGCAGGACGATTACGCGCCGCTCACCGGCTGTGCGGCACACCTCGCCCAGATCATGCGCGGCTGATCCTGCACCTGACGCAGCAGCGGGGGTTTCACACCCCCGCACCCCCGTGGGATATTTGTGAACAGGTAATGTTCCGGACTGCGGCTGGCCGCATTTTCTGTTCATAAATATCCCGGGGGGAGGCGCGCCGCAGGCGCGGCGGGGGGCTGGCCCCCCGGCTGCGGTCGCAAGACAGGCAGCCCGCCCGTTTCCGGGCGGGCCGCACCCGTGATCAATGCGCCGAAGCGACACCCCGCCCGGTCAGCACCCGGGCCAGGTTGGCCCGGTAGGCGGCCGAGCCGTGAAGATCGGCAATCATGCCTTCGGACGGCAGGGACAGACCGGCGATGGCGGCCGGCGTGAACGAGGCGGACAGCGCCCGTTCCGCCTCTGTCCAGCGGAACACGCCGTTGGCCGATGCACCCGTCACCGCCACGCGCACGCCAGAGCCATACTTGGCCACGAAGACCCCGGTCAGGGCAAAGCGCGATGCAGGCTGGTTGAACTTCACATAGGCGGCTTTCTCGGGGATGGGAAAGAGAACGCCGGTGATGATTTCGCCGTCGTGCAGCGCAGTCGCGAACATGCCCTGAAAGAAGTCATCTGCCGCAATCCGGCGCCGGTCGGTGATGACAGTCGCCCCCGAGGCCAGCACGGCCGCCGGATAACAGGCCGAGGGATCGTTGTTGGCCAGCGAGCCGCCGATGGTTCCGCGGCTGCGCACCGCCGGATCGCCGATGCCACCCGCCAGATCGGCCAGCGCCGGATAGTGCTTTCGGGCCTCCTGCGCGACCACGGCGTGGGTCGTGGCACCGCCCACCGACAGTGCGCCGCCGCTCAGGCTGACGCCCTTTGTGTCGGCGATGCCGGTCAGGCTGACCAGCACGGCGGGGGCTGCAAGCCGCTGCTTCATCGTCGGCAGCAGGGTCTGCCCGCCCGAAAGGGCCTGCGCCCCCTCCGCCGACAGGGCCCTGACCGCATCCGCCACCGAGGACGGCTTTACGAAGTCGAAGTTATGCATCGTTTGCTCCCTCAGTTCTGGATCGCCGACCAGACGCGCGACGGCGTCAGCGGCATGTCGATATGGGTCACATGGGTGTGGCCGCCGCGATGCAGCGCGTCGATCACCGCATTGACCACCGCAGGGGGTGATCCGATGGCCCCGGCCTCGCCGCAGCCTTTCACGCCCAGGGGATTGTGGGTACAGGGTGTGTTGCAGCTGTGATCCACCGTGAACATCGGCAGGTCATCGGCGCGCGGCATCGCGTAATCCATGTAGGATCCGGTCAGAAGCTGGCCGTTGTCGTCATAGGCCGCCGCTTCCAGCAGGGCCTGTCCGATGCCCTGCGCGACACCGCCATGCACCTGACCGTTGACGATCATCGGGTTCATGACATTGCCGAAGTCATCCGCGCAGGCAAAGCCCACAACCTCGACCCGGCCCGTCTCGGCATCAACCTCGACCTCGCAGGCATAGGCGCCGGCGGGATAGGTGAAATTCGCCGGATCGTAGAAGGCCGTCTCCTCCAGCCCCGGTTCCAGGGATTCCAGCGGATAGTTGTGCGGCACATAGGCCGAAAAGGCGATCTCGCCAAAGGTCTTGGACTTGTCCGTGCCGGTGACGCTGAACTTGCCGTCCTCGAACACGATGTCGCCTTCCGCCGCTTCGAGCATATGGGCGGCAATCTTCTTGCCCTTGGCAATGATCTTGTCCACGGCCTTGACCATGGCCGATCCGCCAACCGCAAGGCTGCGCGAGCCGTAGCTGCCCATGCCGAAGGGGATTTTCGACGTATCGCCATGCACGATGTCGATGCTGGACGCCGGGATGCCCAGCTTGTCGGACACGATCTGGGCAAAGACGGTTTCATGGCCCTGTCCGTGGCTGTGCGCCCCGGTCATCACGCTGATGTTGCCGGTGGCGTTGACCCGCACCGTCGCCGCATCGTAAAGGCCGACGCGCGCGCCCAGAACCCCCACAAGGTTCGAAGGCGCAATGCCGCAGGCTTCGATCCAGGTGGAAAGGCCAAGGCCCCGCAGCTTGCCGCGCCTGGCACTTTCGGCGCGGCGCGCTTCAAATCCGCTGAAATCCGCAATCTCGATCAGCTTGTCCAGCGTCGCGGGATAGTTGCCGGTGTCATAGACCAGCCCGACCGGCGTGGTGTAGGGATACTGGTCCGGCTGGATCAGGTTCTTGCGCCGCACCGCGACCGGATCAAGCTTCAACTCGCGGCACATCTTGTCCACCACCCGCTCGATCGAGAAGGTGGCTTCGGGCCGCCCTGCGCCGCGATAGGCATCGACCGGGGCCGTGTTGGTGAAGACCGCCTTGACGTTCACATAGACAAGCGGGGTCCTGTAGGGTCCGGCCATCAGGGTGCCGTGCAGGAAGGTCGGCGTCGCGGTGGCAAAGTTGGAAAGGTAAGCCCCCACATTCGCCAGCGTTTCGGTGCGCAGCGCCAGGAAGTTGCCCTCAAGGTCCGTCGCCAGTTCGATCCTGGTCACATGGTCGCGGCCATGGGCATCCGACAGGAAGCTTTCGGACCGGTCGGCCACCCATTTCACCGGGCGGTTCAGCGCCCTGGACGCCGCGAGCACGGCGGCTTCCTCGCCGTAGTGGTAGATCTTGGACCCGAAGCCGCCGCCGACGTCGGGCGCGATCACGGTCAGCTTGTTTTCCGGAATGCCCATGACAAAGGCCGAGATCAGCAGGCGGCTCAGGTGCGGGTTCTGCGAGGTGGTGTAAAGCTTGTAGTCACCCGTTCCCGGATCGTAATCGCCGATCGAGGCGCGCGGCTCCATCGCGTTCGGCACCAGGCGGTTGTTCACCAGTTCCAGCGTGGTCACATGCGGGGCTGTCTTGAAGGCCGCATCCACGGCCGCGCGGTTGTCTTCGATCCAGCCCCAGTCAAAGCAGACGTTGTTGGCAATCTCGTCATGCACGCGCAGGTCCGGGTTGGCCACGGCCTGGGCCATGTCGACCACGGCGGGCAGTTCGGTGATGTCGGCCACAACGGCCCCGGCGGCATCGCGCGCCTGTTCCAGCGTTTCGGCCACAACCACGGCATAGGCATCGCCGACATGGCGCACCTTGCCATGCGCCAGAACCGGGCGCTTGGGTTCCTTCATCGCCTCGCCGTTGCGGCTGGGAATGTGCCATCCGGCGGGGTTGCCGCCCATGGCGGCGAAATCCGCGCCCGTCATCACCGCCAGAACACCCGGCATCGCGCGCGCCTCGGCGGTGTCGATCCGGTTGATCCGCCCGTGTGCCACTTCCGAGCGCAGGAAACAGGCATAGGCCTGTCCGCGCAGGTTGATATCGGCGGTGTACCGCCCCTTGCCGGTCAGAAACCGGATGTCTTCGCGCCGGACTGTGCTGGCGCCGATGCCACCATCTTTGGGCATGTCGTCCTCCCCTGATGAACCTGCCGCACGCCGTGGCGCGGCCTTTTGCGTCATACGGTGCGGATCGCGCCGCACCGTCCGGATGTTTATTCTGCCGCGACCGCAGCCACGTCCTGGCCGCTGGCTGCCAGCACCGCCTTGACGATGTTGTGGTAGCCCGTGCAGCGGCAGATGTTGCCTTCGAGGTAATGGCGCACCTCGGATTCGGTCGGTTTGGGATTGTCCGCCAGCAGGGCGGCGGCGCTCATCACCATGCCGGGGGTGCAGAAACCGCATTGCAGCCCGTGGTGGTCCTGAAAGGCCTGCTGGATCACGCCCAGCGATCCGTCGGCATTGGCCATGCCTTCGATGGTCTTTACCGCAGCACCGGCCACATCCAGGGCAAAGACGGTGCAGCTTTTCACCGGCTTGCCGTCGACATGCACCACACAGGCCCCGCATTGCGAGGTGTCGCAGCCCACATGCGTTCCGGTCAGGCCCAGCCCTTCGCGCAGGAAGGACGACAGCAGCGTGCGCCCTTCCACATCGCCGGACACGGCCTTGCCGTTCACGGTCATTGTGACATTCGTCATGGTTTTCCTCCCTTGGTCATTCCTGGGTAGCGGGTGTCTCAGCCGATGATGCGTTTGAGCCAGCCCTTCTTCTTTTCGCCGCCCCCGGGGTCGTTTTCGCCGCCCTTGGGCTCGGCCCCCTCTGCTGTGCCGTCGGCCGTCTCGGCCGGTCCTTCGACGGTCTGCTGGAACCGCTCGAAAAAGTCGTCTGCCATTTTCCTGGCGAACCCGTCGATCAGGCGCGAGCCAAGTTGCGCCAGCTTGCCGCCGACGCTGGCCTCGACGTCATAGGACAGGCGCGTGCCCCCGGGAATTTCGGTCAAGGTCACATGGGCCCCGCCCCTGGCAAAACCGGCAGGGCCACCCTTGCCTTCGCCGCTGATCCGCAGGCTTTGGCCCGGCACGATGTCCGACAGGGTGACAACACCTGTGAAGCGCGCCTTGACCGGTCCGACTTTCTGGACGACGACCGCTTCAAACCCGGTCTCGGCGGTGCCTGTCATGCTTTCGCAGCCGGGAACGCAGGCCATGAGAATCTCGGGGTTCAGGATGGCGGCCCAGACGGCTGCCGGGTCTGCCTTGATGTCACGCTGTTCTGTGAGTTGCATCGGGTCCTCTTGGGGTTGCCGGATACTAAGGCGAAGTCCGACCTGCTTCTATGTGACCTTGGTCGTAGACGCTTACCTTGGCGGCGGCAGAGCGTTCAGAAAGGTTTCCAGCGCGCGGGCGTCGATCGGTTTCATCATCATCTCCACCCCCGCCGCGGCACAAAGTGCCTGGACCTGCGGCATGCGGTTGGCGGTGATCAGCCGTGCGGGCACCGGCCCGTGGGCGGCATGAAACCGCAAGATGAAATCCAGCCCCGTCATCCCGTCGCCCAGCTGATAATCCACCAGCAGGCAATCGGGAAGGATGCCAAGTTCGTCGATCAGCGACAGCGCCTCTTCGCCGTTCGCGGCATCCAGAACCGACACCCCCCATTTCTCCAGAAGCAGAACCATGGCGCGGCGCAGATCCTCGTCATTCTCCACCACAAAGGCGATCCGGTCGCGTGCCTCGGGCAGGGGGGCGCGCAGCCCGGGCAGCGGCGCGGGGGCCGCGCCTTCGGCCAGCGGGACCTGCACAAGAAAGCCTGTGCCGCGCCCGACGACCGATGAAAGGCCCAGCGGATGGCCCAGCAGCGCGCAGGCCCGCTCGACGATCGCCAGACCAAGACCCATGCCCTCGCTGGCCGAGGCAGGGGCATTCAGCCGCCGGAATTCCAGAAAGATATTGTCCTGTTCCTCTTCCGGAATTCCCGGTCCGGTATCCCAGACCTCCAGCCGCAGCATGCCGCGCCGCCGGCGCGCGCCGACCAGCACCTTGCCGCGTGCGGTATAGCGCACCGCATTGCCGATCAGGTTCTGCAGGATGCGGCGCAGATAGGCCGGGTCCGAGGCCACGACGGCCCCCGTCGGCACCACACGCAGCTTCAGCCCCTTGCGCGCCGCCAGGGGGGCGAATTCGTCCCGCAGTTGCGCAAGAAGCCGGTCCATGCGCACCGGCCCCACCGAAACCGCCGCGCGCCCGCTTTCCAGTTTCGAGATGTCCAGCAGGGCGGCAAGAATGTCTTCGACCGACATCAGGGCGTTCTGCGCCTTGTCCAGCGCCTCGCGCGCGCGGGGGGCAAGGGCGTCTTCGCCGATGGACGAGATGAACAGCTTGGCCGCCGACAGGGGCTGCAACAGATCATGGCTGGCCGCCGCCACAAAGCGCGAGCGCGAGGCATTGGCCCGTTCGGCATTGCCAAGGGCATCTTCCAGCGCCAGGGTCCGCTCCAGCACGCGGGCCTCCAGCGTTTCGTTGGCCCGGCTCAGTGCGGCGATGGCGGCGCGTTCGGACGTGACATCGGTAAAGCTCATCACAAAGCCCCGGTCGGGCATCTCCTGGGCAAAGACATCCAGGATCTGGGCGTCGCCGCGCCGCGCCTCGAAAGACAGGGGCGGGCGCGGCCCGTCGCCATGCACCCAGGCATTCAGGCGCTGGGCCGTCATGCCTTCGCCGAAGGCCACCTCTTCGCCAAAGCGTTGCAGCAGGTAGGGAAAGCTGGCCCCCATGCGGAACCGCGTCACCGGAATCGCCAGCAGCGACCCAAGCCGGTCGTTCCAGCCCACCAGGCGGCGGCGTTCATCAAAGATGCAGACCCCCTGGTTGATATGGTCCAGCGTTGCGCGGATGACGCGCGCCTGATCGTCCAGCATCTTGCCGCGTTCCTGACGCTCCAGCCGGATGATCTCGGTGACGTCGGTCTGCAGGATGACCGTTCCGCCATCCGCCGTGCGATGTTCAGACACCTGCACCCAGCGGTCGCGCAGCAGGCGCAGGTTGAACAGGACATGGCGGTCCTGATGCCGCCGCCGCCGCTGCACGGCCCAGTCTTCGGGCCGTTCGCCTTCGGGCAGTTCCAGATAGCGCGACCGGCTGACATGATCGACATATTGCGCAAAGGTCAGACCCGGCTTCAGCGCATCGCGGATATCCAGCATATGGATGCCAAAGCGCGAGTTGCACAGCACCAGCACATCATCCGCGTCGAACAGGGCAAAACCTTCCTGGATCGTCTCGATCGCATTGGCCAGGTTCTGACGCGCCGCTTCGGTCGCCCGGTTCGCCTCGGCCAGCCGCGCGTTGGAATCGTTGAGAAGGTCCAGCGCCCGTTCCAGATCGACGGTGCGCTCGCGCACCTGTTCTTCCAGCAGCGCCGCGCGCTGGAACTGGGCATAGGCCGCACCGCTGTCGTCGGTGATCTGCTCGACCCGCCGCATCAGGACATGGGCGATCTGCAGCAGCTTCTGCGCCTGCCGCTCGGGGGTGTCTGCCGGGTTGATCAGCGTGTCGATCATCCCTGCCCGCCTTCGGGCGGATAGATCGCCACGCCGGTCATGGTCTGGTTGACATGCATCGAATTCAGCTGTTCGCCATAGGTTGAAAAACCCAGCACGCGGTGCTGCTGCAACAGGGCCGAGATTGCGCCCGAGCGCTGCTTTTCCATCGCCTCCATCCGGCGCAGGATGCAGTCGCAGGCGATGATCGCATCAGGCGCGCCGCCTTCGGCCAGGGCCCCAAGCTCGTCGCGCAGATGCGCCACCATGTCGTGCGGTTCCGCCAAGGTCAGGACCAGACCCTCGTCGATGGCCGAGAAGAAGACAAGATCGCCGTTGTCGGCCACCTGCCGGATGGAGCGCACGTGATGCCTGCCGCCAAAGCGCACCACCACGGGGTGGGCGGCAAAGGTAAAGGTTGTCAGCTGCGCCGGATCCTTGCCCAGCAGACGCGCATATTCCCGCGCGGCAGGTTCGGCGTTGATCCGGCGCACCGTGCGGCTGCGCGGATCGGCCTCTGTCACCACCATGCGCCGGTCGGTGGGCACCAGATGATCCAGGCTGAACACCTTGACGCGGCAATCGCTGCGCACCATCGCCAGCACGGCGGCATTGCGCAGTGCCTGCCCCCGGTACAGCACGAAGGTTTCCTTGAACCGCGTGCCGTCCCCTGCCGATCCGCCGAACAGCGGCACCGGCCCCAGCCCCGAGGCCAGGGCAGCGGTCAGTTCATCTTCGCGGATCGACAGCCCGTCGACCAGAAGAAAGGCGAACTCGTGCTGCCAGTCTGGCCGTGCCCGGATCAGTCCCTGCCGGACCCGGATCAGCCGGGTAATCAGGGCCTGCGGGCTGAGATCGTCCAGATCGGGCACCAGCAGCGCCTCGGCCCCGAAATGCGCGGACGGCAGCGCCACGGCAACAACCTGCCCTTCGGCATAACCGTCGCGGCCGATCTCGCCCGCCGTGGTGCAGCCCATCACCGGCGTGTCGGGAAACACCGCGTCAAGCCCGGCGATCAGCGCCGCCATATCCGCCTGCGGCGAGATGAACAGGATCACCAGCGCAAAAGGCCCCTGCCCCAGCATCCGTGCCAGCCCCTGCACGAGGTCCGGCTGACCGGCGTCCATGGTTGCGCTTGCAACCAGGGGGGGGCGGGACGCAGACCCCGTTTCTGTCCGTGCCGCGCGCGGTATGTCCATTGGGTTCCTCCCCGGCCGCGCAGACCCTAGCAGGGCCGCGAAAAGGTGCCAACCGCTTCGGCTGCGGGCCGGAAGACGGGCACGTCTTCCGCCTGCGCGGCCTCTGCGCCGTGTGGCCTTGCGCACCCCCCTGCGCGGTCCGGCCGGGGCGACGGCCCCTGCCAGCAGGCGCAAGGCGCGCGCGGGGCGCAAAAGTGGCCTGTCTGCCGGTCAGGCAGCCCAAGCGGGCGGCACGTTCCGGCACCCTGTCGGCGGTGCGCCCGGAACAGCGCCCGTCTTCGCCCTGTGGCGGAACGTCTTGCCGCCCGGCAGGCGTTGGGGATGCGTCTTCAGCACCCTGCCAGGCCGCCGCCGGCCACCGGATCAGGCGCGGCACGCCTGTTCAGCCGTTTTCGGGCATCAGGCTGGCAAAGCTGGCCTCGCGCGCGATCAGCACCGCCTGGGTCCGGCTTTGCACCCCAAGCTTGCGCATGATTGCCGTGACATGGGCCTTGACCGTGGTTTCGGCAATCGCCAGGTCATAGGCGATCTGCTTGTTCAGTCGGCCTTCGCAGACCAGCGCCAGAATCTTTGCCTGCTGGCGCGTCAGCAGCGCAAGCCGCGCAATCGCGTCTTCCTGCTGTGTCGCGGGGGCCTGCGGATCGGCCTGCGGCACGAAACCGTCCGGCACATAAGGCGATCCGCCCCGAATCGCGTCAAAGGCCGCGCGGAAAACCTCGCGCCGGGAATGTTTGGGAATGAACCCGGCCGCACCCGCGCGCAGCGCCGCCCCGATCACCCGGTTGTCGGCCAGCGAAGAGACCACGACAACCGGAACCCCGCCCACCGCCGCGCGGATGCGGATCAACCCTTCCAGACCGGTGACATCCGGCAGGTTCAGATCAAGCACCACAACATCGGGCACCGGTGCGCGATCAAGCCGGGCAAGGGCGGTTTCCAGACCGTCGGCCGTTTCGATCATCCGCAGCCCGGCGATCGCGCGCAGGGTCATCGACAAGGCGTCGCAGAACAGTGGATGGTCATCCACGATCAGCGCGGTTTCAAGGCGTCGGATATCCTGCACGGCCGCTCCCTCCGTGCGGCAGTTTATCAGCGCCGTCGGCCAAGGCAAAGCACCTGCGACCCCCGGCGCATCGGCAGCGCGGCGCGCATGGCGCTGCAACTGTCTTTGCGCCGGGCCTGCATTCGGTTATGGATGAACCCCCTGTTTGAGGTGACCGATCTTGATGATGACCCGCCGCAGCGCCGTCCTTGCCTTTGTCCTGGCCCTTTCAGCCTGCGGGCGGTCCGAAGACGTCAGTTCCCGCGGTGATCTTTACCCGAACGAAACACCGCAGATGCGGCGGCAGATTGAACACTATGCCGATCATTATGACGTGCCGGTCAGTCTGGTGCAGCGGGTTATCCTGCGCGAAAGCGATCACAACGCGCGGGCCCGCAACGGGCGGTATTATGGGCTGATGCAGATTGATCCGCGCACGGCCCGCACCATGGGCTACCGCGGCCATGAAGACGGGCTTCTTGATGCCGGCACGAACCTCAAATACGGGGTCAAGTACCTGCGTGGTGCCTGGCTTGTTTCGGACGGCGACCCGGACGAGGCGGTGCGCTGGTACGCACGCGGCTACTACTATGAGGCCAAGAAGAAAGGTCTGCTGGAGGAAACCGGACTGCGCGGCTGATACCGGAAGGAAACCCCGCGCAAAGCATCCCCTGCGCCGGGACAGGTGGCCCTTGCGCGCGGCCCGGGTCCGCGCCACAACCTGCCCCATGAGCATACCGGATATCCTTTGCATCGGATCCGTCCTGTGGGACATCATCGGGCGTGCGCAGACAGCCATGCGCCGGGGTGCGGACGTGCCCGGGCGGATCATGCGCCAGCCCGGCGGGGTGGCGCTGAACATCGCGATGACCTTGCGGCGCTTTGGCCTGCGGCCGGCCCTTCTGTCCTGCGTGGGGCAGGATGACGAAGGGGAAGAGCTGGTTGCCGCCTGCCGGCGCATGGGGCTGATCACCGATACGCTGTACCGGTCTGCCGACCTGCCGACCGACCGTTACATGGCCATAGAAGGTGCCAGTGGCCTGGTTGCGGCCGTGGCCGATGCCCATTCCCTGGAAGCGGCCGGAAAGCACATCCTGACACCGCTGGGGGACGGTCGGCTGGGGTCGCCCGACACCCCCTGGACCGGGCTGATCGCCCTTGACGGCAACCTGACGGCTGCGCTTTTGTCGGAAATCGCAGCCTCGCCGCTGTTTGCGGGCGCGGACCTGCGCGTGGCCCCCGCCAGTCCGGGCAAGGCCGAACGGCTGCTGCCGCTTATCCGCCATCCGCGCGCCACGCTTTATGTCAATCTGCAAGAGGCGGGGCTTCTGTGCCAAACCCGTTTTGCCAGCGCATCCGATGCGGCGCAGGGCCTGCTGGCGCGGGGTGCCCTGCGCGTGCTTGTGACAGACGGCGCACGCGCCTGTGCCGACGGCATGGCAGGGCAGGATATCGTGACAGATGCCCCGCCCCCGGTGCCGGTCGCGCGCGTCACCGGCGCGGGGGATACCTTCATGGCGGCCCATCTTGTGGCCGAAATGCGCGGCAGCGGCCGGGCCGCAGCCCTTGGGGCCGCGCTGCGTGCCGCCGCCGATCACATTTCCAGGGATACCGGATCATGACGCTCCTTCCGCTGCAGTTTTCCCCCGAAGTGACCGCCGCGCGCCGCCACGGCACCCCGCTGGTGGCGCTTGAATCGACCATCATCACCCATGGCATGCCCTATCCGCAGAACACCGAAACCGCCCTGCGCGTCGAAGCGGCGGTACGCGCCGCCGGGGCGGTTCCCGCCACCATCGCCGTCATGGCAGGGCGCATCCATATCGGGCTGAGTGCCGCCGGACTGGAAGGGCTGGGTCAGGCCAGTGGCGTGATGAAACTGTCGCGCGCCGATCTGGCCGCCTGCCTTGTCACGGGCGGCACCGGGGCAACCACGGTGGCGGCCACCATGATCTGCGCCCGTCTGGCGGGGATCGACGTTTTCGCCACCGGCGGCATCGGCGGGGTCCACCGCGGTGCCGAGACCAGCTTTGACATTTCGGCAGACCTTCACGAGCTGGCGGCAACGCCCGTGACCGTGATCGCCGCCGGTGCCAAGGCGATCCTTGATCTGCCCAAGACGCTGGAGGTTCTGGAAACGCTGGGCGTGCCCGTCATCGCCTTCGGGCAGGACGATCTGCCGGCCTTCTGGTCGCGCACATCGGGCCTGCCTGCGCCGCTGCGGATGGACAGCGCCGCCGACATCGCCGCGTCCCACCTGATGCGCGCCAGGCTTGGCCTTCCCGGCGGGCAACTGGTGGCAAACCCGATCCCCGTGGGGGACGAGATTGCCCGGAACGTCATCGACCCGGTGATCGCCGCCGCCCTGGCGGACGCCCGCGCACAGGGCATTGCGGCCAAGGCCGTGACACCCTTTGTGCTGGACCGCATCTTCACCCTGACCGCCGGCAGATCACTTGCGGCAAACATCGCGCTGGTTCTGAACAACGCGCGCCTTGGTGCCGCCGTTGCGGGCGAAATTGCGCGGGCCCGCGCCGCCTGACCCCTGACGGCCGGGTCTGTCCCGGGGGGCATTTCGGGATTGAAGCCTGCCCGTCGCGCTTTTACAGTCTGCCGCGCGCCAGGGTGGCGTGCCCGCCTCAGGACCGATGATGCCCGACGAACACAATGCCAGGAAGCGGGGCCTTCTTGCAGGCTTGCGCGCAAGCTTCCTGACCGGTCTGGTCGTTGTTCTGCCCGTGGGCCTGACGATCTACCTGATCTGGACCGTGATCGGCTGGATCGACGGCTGGGTGCTGCCGCTGGTGCCCCAGGCCTGGCAGCCCGACACGCTGTTGAAGGATTACTTCGGCCCCGAAACCCGCGTCAGCATCCGCGGCGTCGGGGTCATCGTCTTTCTGATCTTCACCGTTCTGATCGGCTGGGTTGCCAAGGGGCTGATCGGCCGGTCGATCATCCGCACCGCCGAGCAGATGGTGGACCGGATGCCTGTGGTAAGATCGATCTACAACGGCCTGAAACAGATCGCAGAAACGGTTTTCGCCCAGTCAGAGACAAACTTTGACAAGGCCTGTCTGGTGCAGTTTCCCCGCGCCGGAATCTGGGCCATCGGCTTTGTCTCGACCAAGGCGCGGGGCGAGATTGCGCGGCGGATTCCCGTAGAGGGTGACGTGCTGACAGTCTTTGTCGCCACCACGCCCAACCCGACCTCGGGCTTTCTGGTCTATGTTCCGGCACGGGATGTGATCCTGCTTGACATGTCGATTGAAGACGCAGCCAAGATGATCATCTCGGCCGGGCTGGTTTATCCGAACCCCAAGGATCCCTCGCAGCCCCCGGCGGCTGGCGCGCCCTGACGCGCAAGCGGGAAGATGTCAGGACGCGAAGATGTCAGGACCGGCAGGCCTCAGCCGAACAGCGCCTGCAGATCAACGCTGGCGCGTTTGCCGATATCCTTGCGGTGCGCCTTGAGAAAGGCCGCCGCCGCCGTCCGCCCGGCATCCTTGAGCCGGAACAGCAGATAGGGCGACGCCAGTTGCTTTGATCCCGCCGAAAGCCCGTTCATCAGCGGATCATCGGCGATCATATGCACCAGCACATCCTTCATCGCGCCCCTGGCAATCTTGCCGTCCGCAATCAGTTCCTTCACGAAATTGATCGCCCGCAGATCGGACAGAAGCGATGCGTTGAAGCTGATCTCGTTGATCCGGTTCTGGATTTCAACCGCCGTGTCCGGCACCTCTTCCCGCCGCAGGGGGTTGATGTTCACGATCACGATGTCGTCGGGCAGCAAGGGGTCATAAAGCGGGAACAGCGCCGGGTTGCCGGTGTAGCCGCCGTCCCAATAGGTCTCCACCTTGCCCGTGACCGGGTCCGGCACATCCACCGCCTGAAAGACGGTTGGCAGACAGGCCGAGGCCAGGATGACCTCGGTCGTGATCTCTGCCCCGGAAAACACCCGGATCCTGCCCGTGCGCACATTGGTGGCACCCACGAACAGACGCGGCCCCCGGTCTGCGCAGACCTTGTCAAAGTGGAACCGCCGCACCACACGCTCCAGCGGGTTGCGCCAGAACGGACCGAAGCCATAGGGCGAGACCACCTGCGCCAGCAGTCCCTGCGGCGATACCGGCATCGCCGCATCGACGGCATCTGCGACCTGCCGCAGCCAGGGCTGGAACGGCATCATCCAGGCCGCAAGGCGCATGTCGCCCACCGCGCCGACCTGCGCCCAAAGCCAGTCCAGATTTTCCTTTGCCCCGCGCCGCCCGCCGGTCAGCCAGCCGGACTTGAAGGCGGCACCATTCAGCGCCCCGGCCGAGGTGCCGGAAATCGCCGCAATCTCGATGCCGTCCTCTTCCAGCAGCCGGTCCAGCACGCCCCAGGTAAAGGCGCCATGTGCGCCGCCGCCCTGCAGCGCCATGTTGATCTTCAGCACCATCGGCTACAGCGCCGTCCAGCCGCCGTCGACGCTGATCGTGGTGCCGGTGATCTGTGCGGCGCTGTCGGAACACAGGAAGATCACCGTGCCGCCCAGCTGTCCGGTGGTGGCGAACTGCCGCGACGGCTGGCGTTGCAGCATCACCTCGCGCAGGACCGTCTCGCGGTCCATGCCGTGCACGGCCATCTGTTCGGGGATCTGCGCCTCGACCAGCGGGGTCAGCACATAGCCGGGACAGATCGCATTGCAGGTGATGCCTTCGCCCGCAGTTTCCAGCGCGGTGACCTTGGTCAGGCCGACCAGGCCGTGCTTGGCGGCGACATAGGCCGATTTGAACGGGCTTGCGGTCAGCCCATGGGCCGATGCGATGTTGACGATCCGCCCCCAGCCACCCTTGCGCATCATCGGCAGGGCCATGGCAGTGGTGTGAAAGGCTGACGTCAGGTTGATCGCCAGGATCGCGTCCCATTTCGCAACGGGAAATTCGGGAATCGGGGCCACATGCTGGATGCCTGCGTTGTTGACCAGAATATCGCAGGCCCCCGCCTGTTCGATCAGGGCACGGCAATCGCCGGCCTTTGACATGTCGGCGCGGATGTAGCGCACCCGGACAGCGTGGCGGTCGCCCATGTCGCTGGCCAGCGCATGATCCTGTGGCGTGTCGGTGAAGGAATTCAGCACCACATGCGCCCCGGCCGCAGCCAGGGCTTCGGCGATGCCAAGCCCGATCCCCGAGGTTGATCCCGTCACGATGGCGGTCTTGCCTGCAATGCCCATGCTGCCTTCCCTGTGCCGCGCCTGCCGCAGGATAGGGGCCGTGCCGGCAAAAGGCACGGCTTCGATCCGCTGCGGGCCAAAAAAAGACGCCGGCACAAGGCCGGCGTCAAGTCATGAGGCAGGTTTCATACAGGCAAGAAACCTATCGAGCAGTGATGCGCTTATACGCCCGGATACGGGGCAGTCCAAGCAAAAAGTTTGAAATGGCAAGGCAGTAGCGGTAGCGTGACAGCGGTGATGCACGCAGATCGGAACATGCCGGCCATGATACCAAAGACCCTGGCGCGCCTGGGGGCCGCTTTGGCCCTGAGTGTTTTCGTGCCGTCCCATCCGCTGCTGGCACAGCCTGCGCATGGCATAGCTATGTATGGGGTACCTGCCCTTCCACCTGATTTTGTGTCCTTGCCCTATGCCAACCCGGATGCGCCCAAGGGGGGGCGGATCATTTTCGGAGAGTCGGGGGGCTTTGATTCGCTCAATCCCTTTATCCTCAAGGGCAATGCACCGGCAGGCGTTTCGGCGCTGACGGTCGAGACACTTCTGGGCCGGTCTTACGACGAACCCTTCACGCTTTACGGTCTTTTGGCCGAATCGGTCGAGACGGACGCGGCCCGCAGCTTTGTCGCCTTCACCCTGCGCGAAGAGGCCCGATTCGCGGACGGAAGCCCGGTCACGCCAGAGGATGTGTTGTGGTCGTTCGAGACTTTGGGCACCCAGGGAAGCCCGCGCTACGCCGCTGCCTGGGCCAAGATCGCCAAGGCCGAAAAGACCGGCCCGCGCACGGTCCGGTTCACCTTCAACACCGAAGACCGCGAACTGCCGCTGATCCTGGGCCTGCGGCCGATCCTGAAAAAGGCGCAGTGGGATGGCAAGGATTTCACCGTCTCGTCGCTGGAGGCGATCATCGGATCCGGCCCCTATGTGATCGGCCCGTTCGAGCCGGGTCGCTTCATCACATACCGCAGGAACCCCGACTGGTGGGGGGCTGACCTGCCCTTCAATCGCGGCCTGCATAACTTTGACGAAGTGCGTTATGACTATTTCGGCGACGGCGGCGTTGTGTTCGAGGCGTTCAAGGCCGGTGACATCACCAGCTACCGCGAAGCCAACCCGGCCGCCTGGGCCGCCAACTACGGGTTCCCGGCCGTCCAATCCGGCCAGGTGGTTCTGTCGGAAATTCCGCATCAGCGCCCCTCGGGCATCGAAGGCTTCGTGTTCAACACGCGGCGCGAGATCTTTGCCGACTGGCGCGTGCGCGAGGCCCTGATCCAGGCCTTCAATTTCGAATTCATCAACCGGACCCTGACCGGCGGGGTACAGCCGCGCATCACGTCCTATTTCTCGAATTCGGTGCTGGGAATGACGCCCGGCGCGCCGGCCCAGGGGCGTGAGCGGGCGCTTCTTGCCCCCTTTGCCGACACGCTGCTTCCCGGTGCGCTTGACGGATACGCCCTGCCCGTCTCTGACGGGTCCGAAGCGAACCGGACCGGTATCCGTGAGGCAACCCGCCTGCTGCAGGAGGCGGGCTGGACCGTGACCGACGGCGTGCTGACCAACGCCGAAGGTGCCCCCTTTGCCTTCGACATCCTGCTTGTGCAGGGCCAGGACGACATGCTGTCCATCGCGAACATCTATGTCGAGGCCCTGCGTCGGCTGGGCATGGCCGTCACCGTCACCACCGTCGATTCCGCCCAGTACAAGGAACGCACCAACCGCTATGACTTCGACATGACCCATTACATCCGGTCCCTGTCGCTGAGCCCCGGCAACGAGCAGATGCTGTACTGGGGTGCAGCAGGGGTGACGGAACCGGGAACACGCAACTGGATGGGCATGAACTCTCCCGCTGCCGAGGCGATGATCCGGGCCCTGTTGACCGCGACCGACCCGCAGGAGTTCATCGCGGCAACGCGGGCACTTGACCGCGTTCTGACAAGCGGCAGATATGTGGTGCCGATCTGGTATTCGGATGTCTCGCGCATCGCCCATGCAAGGCAGCTGCAGTATCCGGACCGGCTGCCGATCTATGGTGACTGGCTGGGGTTCCAGCCGGACGTCTGGTGGTATCAGGACTGAACATTGACTGGACTGTGGGATCAAGGGTGCGGCAGGCACCACTTTGAAAGGGGAGTATCGGGCATGAAGAAACTGGCTGTGCTTCTGGCGCTTGTCGTGCTGTCCGCCGCCGGGTGCAACACGGTCGCCGGCGTGGGGGAAGACATCACCGGCGGTGCCAGAATGGTGGGCGACGCCATCGGCGGATAAGGCTTGCCGGTGCGGAACGACCGGGGAAAAAGCCCGGGTTTGCCTGTTTGACAAGACAAGGACATCGTCATGGAACGAAGAGACTTGCTTAAGGGCGTGGCGCTGACCGCAGGCGTGGTCGCGACCGGGGCCACGATCCAGGGGGCAACGGCCACCCAGGCCGCTGCCCAGACGGGCGGTGTCGGGATCAGGGACATAGCCCCGATCGATCCGGCGGTCTTCACGCCCGGGCGGCTTGCCGGGCGCACGCTGATCGTTACCGGCTGCGCCCGCGGCATCGGGGCGGCTGCGGCCATCCGTGCCGCCCGGGAAGGGGCCAATATCGTTGGCGTTGACTGGATCGGCGATCTGGGTGCCGCCACGATCGAGGGTATCGTCAGCGACGGCGGCAAGGCCGTTTTTGTTGAAGGCGACATCGCCGAGGAAGATACCTGCCGCCGCATGATCGAAGCGGCTGTCACGACCTTCGGGCGGCTGGACATGGCGCTGAACAATGCCGGCGTCATGGATGGCGTCTTTTCCGGCGACCCCATCGACTATGCCGCGCAGAAAGACCGTATCTTTGCCCGCCTGCATGAATCGACCGATGCCTATTGGGACGGTGTGATCCGCACGAACCTGATCGGCACCTACCGGACCTTGCGGGCAGAACTGGCGCAGATGGTGGCGCAGGGAACCGGCGGGTCGATCGTGAATGTCGGGTCGATCGCCGGCCTGACGGGGCTTGCCGGCAACCCGGCCTATGTGGCCACCAAGCATGCCGTCAGCGGACTGACCAGAAACGCCGCCGTCGATTACGCGCCCTACGGCATCCGCGTGAATTCGGTCAACATGGCCGCCACCGACACGCCGATGGTGGAGCGCGCCGGGGCGCTTGTGGCGGCCAGTGCGGCCGATACCGAAGGCCCGACCATGGGGCGGATCAAGACCGCCAGCATCCTGGCCTATGCCGACAGCAAGCGCCGCTCTGCCACGGTCTGGGAACAGGCCGCGATGATCCTGTTCCTGCTGTCCGACGAAGCTTCGAATTTCACCGGCGGGCTTTATGCCACGGATGGCGGCTGGACGGCCTATTGACGGGAACGGGCCGTGCCCTGTGACCCTGGCGCGGTTCTGAACCGCGCCGCCCGCAGGGCCTGCTGCGCGGAAGACGGGAAACGCCGTTGCGCGCGCGCCCGTCTTGCTCTGGCCGGGGCCATTGCCCCGGCCCTGCGGCGCGGGCCGACGCCCCGCCGGGCACCAACAGGGCAACAAGGCCGGAGTACGTTATCCTGATCCGGCCCGGACGGAACCACAGGGTCCCTGCGCGCGAAGCCGTGACCGTTCCGGAAGGGGACACATCCTGTTCCTGAAATCCAGCGGCTCCCTCTTGCCCGCCGCAAGACGCCCCGCATCACGTCAGCGAGGTCACCCAAAGGACCGTGGCATCCTCTTGCGACACGGACACGACATTATGCCCCATCGTGGCATCGTAATAGGCGCTGTCGCCGCGCTTCATGTCGACCGGT
This sequence comes from Rhodobacter sp., assembly GCA_020251025.1. GTDB lineage: Bacteria > Pseudomonadota > Alphaproteobacteria > Rhodobacterales > Rhodobacteraceae > Aliitabrizicola. The sequence goes on from JADCDI010000006.1 coordinate 83,462, forward strand.
TCGTAGAACTCGGTGTAAAGGCGAACCACGCCCGTCAGCACATACAGGAATTCTTCGCCGTCGTGCCGCACCCAGCCGTCGAATTCGGTGATGTCCCGGGCGCGGATGCGGGCGCGGTAGGGCAACATCTGCTTGCGCGTCAGCGCCTGGGCCAGCAGCTCGTGCTCGTAGGTTGCTGTGGCCTGGGCCTGCCCCTCGCCCGCCCGCGTCACGGCACGGCGGCCTGTGACCTGGGCGCGGCTGGGCGGCGTGAACAGTTGCGGCACCGACACCGCCAGCCCCCCGGCCAGTTTCCTCAGCGCCTCATAGGTGGGCGACATCTGCCCGTTCTCGATCTTCGACAGGGTGGATCGCGCCAGACCGGCCTGCACGGCCGCCTGTTCCAGCGTCCAGCCCCGCGCCTTGCGCAGATCGCGCACCCGCTTGCCCAGGTTCAGCGGCTCGACCCCCGTCTCGCCGCCGCCGTCGCGGGCGATGCGGATCAGGCTGTTGTCATCCGGATTTCCCATGCCGCGATGCCATAAGTCAGGTCAGCCCACCTTGCAACGGCGGCGCAGGCCGCGTAGGTGCATTGGGATGCTGTCGCTGTCCGAAGATACACCGCCACCAAGGTCGCCGGGGCCTGCCTCGGGCTTGCCGTGACCGCCCGCCTGACGGACCCGGATGCGGACTGCGGCGGGATTGCCGCCCGCAGTGCCCATGCCCGCCCGCCTGGGGTGGCTGCGGTGCCGGCCCCTGTCATCGCCAGACCCTGTGCCCTGTCCGCTGCGCAGCCGACCGTACCCTGGCATCCGGTGATCCGCGACATCACGGACAGGACAGGCCGCTGATGACATCCCCTGCAGGTACCGCGCCGCAGCGGACCCGGCCGCAGCCTGGCCAGACCGAATTCATCGCCCTGATTGCGATGCTGTTCGCGACAATCGCGTTTTCCATCGACTCGATGCTGCCAGCCCTGCCGCAGATTGCGTCAGAACTGACGCCGGACAACATCAACGCCGCGCAGTTGATCGTGACCAGCTTTGTGCTGGGGATGGGGGTTGGCACCTTCTTTGCCGGACCACTGTCGGATGCCTTCGGGCGCAAGCCGGTCATCATGGCCGGGTCGCTGCTGTTTGTCGTCGGGGCCGCAGCCGCCTGGGCCGCGCCGACGCTGGAACTGCTGCTGATCGCCCGCGTGGTCCAGGGGCTGGGCGTGGCCGCACCGCGCATCGTCTCCATCGCGATGGTGCGCGACCTGCATTCCGGACGCGACATGGCGCGGGTCGTCAGCTTTGCGATGATGGTCTTCATGCTGGTGCCCGCCGTGGCCCCGGCTGCGGGTACCGTGATCATCGCCACCTTCGGCTGGCGGTCGCTGTTCATCGCCTTTGTTCTTTTTGCGGGGGCAGGCTGCATCTGGCTGGGGCTGCGCCAGCCCGAAACGCTGCGGCCCGAAAACCGCCGGCCCCTGCGGGCGGGCCCGCTGAAGGCGGCCTTCGCCGAAGTGATCTCGTACCGCGTGATCGTGGTGTCGACGACGGTGCAGGCGCTGCTGTTCGGGGTGCTGTTCGGCACGCTTTCGTCCACCCAGCAGATCTTTGACATCAGCTTCGGGCGCGGGGCGACATTCCCCTTCTGGTTTGCGGTGATTGCCGTGCTGGCGGGGTCTGCCAATTTCGTCAACGCGCGCCTCGTGGGGCGGCTGGGGATGCGCTATCTGATCACGACGGCGCTGGGAACGCAGGTGATCCTTTCGGGTGCCTTTGCCACGGCCACCGCCCTTGGCCTGTGGCCCGGCGCGCTGTACTTCCCGGCCTATGTCTTTTGGACCACCAGTGTCTTCTTTATGACCGGGCTGACCATCGGCAACCTGAACGCGCTGGCGCTGGAACCGGTGGGCCATATCGCCGGAATGGCGGCCTCGATCACGGCGGCGCTGGCCACGGTGCTGGGCGTGGCGCTGGCGGTGCCGCTGGGGCTGGCCTTCGACGGCACGCCTGTGCCGCTGATGATCGGGGTTTCGGTGCTGGCCGCGCTTGGCTGGGCGCTGATGCGGCTGATCCCGCGCCGGGGCTGACCGGCGGGGAACAGGGCGCGCCCGCCTCAGGCGGCGGTCTTGCCCCTGATCGCCTGTTCGGCCAGGTCGCGGGCAATGGCGAAGGCACCCTTGATGCGGTCGCTTTCGGTCTTCCAGTCGCGCTGCAGCACAATCCGGTTGCCCGATATCTTTGCCCCCTGCCCCTGGGCCTTGATGAAACCGACCAGACCGGCGGGGTTGGAAAAGCGGTCGTTGTGGAATTGCACCGTGGCCCCTTTCGGCCCGCCGTCCAGCCGCGAGATGCCCGCACGCTTGCACATCGCCTTGATCCGCACCACCAGCAGCAGGGTGTTCACCTCTTTCGGGACGGGGCCGAAACGGTCGATCAGCTCGGCCGCGAAACCTTCCAGTTCGACCTTGGTGGTCAGGGCCGACAGGCGGCGATAAAGGCCAAGGCGCAGGTCCAGATCGGGCACATAGTCTTCGGGGATCAGCACCGGAACGCCCAGGTTGATCTGCGGCGACCATTGATCGTCGCCTGCCGTCAGACCGGCCAGCTCGCCCGAGCGGAGCCTGGCAATCGTTTCTTCCAGCATCGACTGGTACAGCTCATAGCCCACCTCGCGGATATGACCCGACTGTTCCTCGCCCAGAAGATTGCCCGCGCCGCGCAGGTCAAGGTCATGGCTGGCCAGGTTGAATCCGGCCCCCAGACTGTCAAGCGACCCCAGCAGGCGCAACCGTTTCAGCGCCTGCGGCGTCAGCGGGCTGCGCGGCCGGGTGGTCAGATAACAGTAGGCCCGCGTTTTGGCCCGCCCCACCCGGCCCCGGATCTGGTAAAGCTGCGACAGGCCGAACATATCGGCCCGGTGCACGATCATCGTATTGGCCGCAGGAATGTCCAGGCCGGATTCGACAATGCTCGTGGTCAGCAGAACATCGTATTTCCCGTCATAGAAGCTGTTCATGCGGTCATCCAGATCCCCGGCCGCCATCTGGCCATGGGCGATGACATAAGTCACTTCCGGGACCTGCTCTTTCAGGAACCGTTCCACCTCGGGCAGGTCGGAAATGCGCGGCACCACGAAAAAGCTTTGTCCGCCCCGGTAGCGTTCGCGCAGCAGCGCCTCGCGCACCGTTACCGTGTCGAATTCCGAAACATAGGTCCTTATGGCAAGCCGGTCCACCGGCGGGGTGGCGATGACCGACAGATCCCGCACCCCCGTCAGCGACAGTTGCAGCGTGCGCGGAATAGGCGTGGCCGTCAGGGTCAGCACATGCACCTCGGACCGCATTTCCTTCAGCCGTTCCTTGTGGGCAACGCCAAAGTGCTGCTCTTCGTCGATGATCAGAAGGCCCAGGGATTTGAACCGGATGCCCTTTGCCAGCAGGGCATGGGTGCCGATACAGATATCAACCCTGCCGTCTGCAATCCCGTCGCGCGTCGCTGCCGCCTCGCGCGACGGGACGAAGCGGGACAGGGGACGGATTTCCACCGGAAAGCCCCGGAAACGTTCGGCAAAGCTGCGGTAATGCTGGCGCGCCAGCAGCGTCGTCGGGCAAACCACGGCCACCTGCAGGCCGGCCATGGCGGCGACAAAGGCGGCGCGCATGGCAACCTCGGTCTTGCCAAAGCCCACATCCCCCACCACCAGCCGGTCCATCGGGCTGCCCGCCCCAAGGTCCGCCACCACATCCGCGATTGCCGCAAGCTGATCGTCGGTTTCCTGATAGGGAAAGCGGGCCGCGAAAGCTTCCCAAATGGCATGGGGCGCCTGCAGAACGGGGGCGTGGCGCAGGTGGCGTTCGGCGGCGACGCGCATCAGGCGTTCGGCGATGTCGCGGATACGTTCCTTGAGCCTGGCCTTCTTTGCCTGCCAGGCACCCCCGCCCAGCCGGTCAAGCAGGCCCTCGTCATGCCCGTAGCGGCTGAGCAGTTCGATATTCTCGACCGGCAGGTAAAGCCGGGCATTTTCGGCGTATTCCAGCGCGATGCATTCATGCGGGGCACCAAGGGCCCTGATCGTCTCCAGCCCCCTGTAGCGCCCGACGCCATGTTCGACATGCACCACCAGATCGCCGGGCGTCAGGGCATTGACCTCGGAAACGAAGTTCTCTGCCTTGCGCTTTCTGCGCGGCTTTGAAACAAGCCGGTCGCCCAGAACATCCTGTTCGGAAATGACAGCCAGGCCCGCGGCGACAAATCCCTGCTCCAGCGCCCAGACCGTCAGGAACAGCCCGCCGCGGCCGGCGGGAATCTGGCGGGCGTCGCTGATCAGGACCGCCCCGGTAAGGCCCTGATCGCCGATCAATCCGCGCAGACGCTCGCGTGCGCCCTCTGACCAGCTGGCAATCACCACCTGTGCCTCGCCGCGCAGGCTGCGGATGTGATCGGCCAGCGCACCGAACAGGCTGACGCTTTCCATCTGGCGTTCCGGCGCAAAGCCGCGCCCGATCCGCCCGCCCGCATCCAGCACGCCGGGGCCGGGCGATTGCGGCAGGGGGGAAAGCTGCACCACGCGGTGCCCGGCCACAGCAGCATTCCAGGCGCTGTCGTCAAGGTACAGCAGGTCAGGGGCCGCCGGCTTGTAGACCGTATCCAGACGCCCCTTGGCTGTCATCGCCTCGCGCCGGGCATCGTACTGGTCCGCGATCCCTTCCCAGCGCGACAGCCGGGCATTGGCGACATGGTCATCCAGCATGACGGCGGCATCGGGCAGATAATCGAACAGGGTTTCCATCCGGTCATGGAAAAAGGGCAGCCAATGTTCCATGCCCTGATGCTTGCGGCCTGCCGATACCGCCTCGTACAGCGGGTCATCGGCACCGGCCGTGCCGAATTCGGCGCGGTAATTCTGGCGGAACCGGGTGATCGCGGCCTCGTCCAGAATGACCTCGGACACAGGCGCCAGATCAACCCGTGTCAGCCTTTCCGTGGTGCGCTGGGTTTCGGGATCGAACCGGCGCGCCCCATCCAGCACGTCGCCAAAGAAATCCAGCCGCACCGGGCCGCCCGGTCCGGGCGGGAAGACATCCACGATGCCGCCACGGATCGCATAATCGCCCGGCTCCGTCACCGTCGCCACCGCAGAGAAGCCGGCCCGCACCAGAAAACCGCGCAGCGCCTTTTCGTTCACGCGCTGGCCGACGCGGGCACTGAACGAAGCCTCGCGCAGCAGGGCCCGTGCCGGAAGGCGCTGCGTTGCCGCATTGACGGTGGTCAGCAGGATGAAGGGGCCAGGCACGCCTTGGGCCAGCAGGGCCAGCGTTGCCATCCGTGCCGCCGAAAGGTCGGGATTGGGCGAGATGCGGTCGTAAGGCAGGCAGTCCCAGGCGGGCAGTGTCAGCACTGCGGCCTCGGGCGCAAAAAAGCGCAGCGCAGCCCGCATCGCCTCCATCCGCTTGTCGTCGCGCGCGACATGCACCACAGGCAGGCCCCGCGCCAGTTCGCGCGCGACAAGGCTTGCGTCAAACCCCTCGGGGGCACCGCCCAGAAGAATTGGCGTGGGTGGCTGCATGGCGATCCTTTCCCGCGGCGGACGGCGCTGTCAATTCCCCGGTCAAAAACCGGGGAAACCGGCCTGCGCATTCTGCCAGGCACCCCACATCGTCGTGGCAAAGATCGAAAAGAGGCCGATCGCCTGCACCTTGTGGCGGTGGCGTCCCAGCAGACGGACCAGCCCCGCCCCCGTTGCGTTGCCCGCCTGCACCTGCCGCACCAGGCGCAGATTGAGAAAGCCGACCCAGGTCAGCGGAACCACAATCAGGGTCATCGCCTGGGCCAGTTCCACACCGTGATAAAAACCAAGCAAGGCAAGGGAACTGAGCACAAAGAACAGCATACCCACAATGACCACACCGGCCTCGTCAAAAATCCGCCTCAGCCGCGCCACCTTGATCTGCACCAGCGCCTCAAGGTCGGCCTCGGCGGGTCCGCCGTATTTGCGGGCATGCCGGATCATGTCGCTGGAAACGCCCAGCACACGGTGGCTGGCCAGGGCCCAGACAGCGACAAGCGCAAGCCAGAACCAGAGACTGGAAAAGGACCGCAGGTACATCTGGTCGAAGATGATGTCGAACCCGTTCAATCAGACCGCCCCTGTCGCGCAAACCGGTCCTGCGTTCCTACAGGCATCGCCCGGGCATTCCAACCCTTGAGACGCGCCGGTTTCCGTGCCAGTCAGAAAAAGACCAGCCCGGAGAGTCCGATGCGCCCGATCCAAGCCGCCTTTCCCGCCACGCGTTTCCGCCGGATGCGCCGTTCCGCCGCCCTGCGTGATCTGGCGCAGGAAAACACCCTGACGGTCAAGGACCTGATTTGGCCGCTGTTCCTGTGCGACGGCACGGGCAGCGAAACACCGGTCGCCTCGATGCCCGGGGTCGCGCGGCTGTCGCAGGACAACATCCTGCGGGCGGCAGAGCGGGCGGTGCGGCTGGGCATTCCGGCGGTCTGCCTGTTTCCCTATATCGATCCCGCGCTGAAGACGGCGGGCTGCGAGGCCGCCTGGGACGCCGACAATCTGGTCAACCGCTGCATCCGCGCGCTGAAGGCGGAACAGTCCGATCTGGCGGTGATGACCGACGTGGCGCTGGACCCTTACAACCTGAACGGACATGACGGCCTGGTGCGCGACGGCATCATCCTGAACGATGAGACGGTTGAGGCGCTGGTGAAGATGAGCCTGGCGCAGGCCGATGCCGGGGCCGACATCCTTGGCCCGTCCGACATGATGGACGGGCGCATCGGCGCAATCCGCATGGCGCTGGAGGCGGCGGGCCACAAGGACGTGGCGATCCTCTCTTATGCCGCGAAATATGCCAGCGCCTTTTACGGCCCCTTCCGCGATGCGGTGGGGGCCAGCGGCGCGCTGAAGGGCGACAAGAAGACCTATCAGATGAACCCGGCCAACAGCGACGAGGCCCTGCGCCTGATCGGGCGCGACCTGAACGAGGGGGCGGATATGGTGATGGTCAAGCCGGGGATGCCATACCTCGACATCTGCCGGCGGGTGAAGGATGCCTTCGGGGTTCCGACCTTTGCCTATCAGGTCTCGGGCGAATACGCGATGATCCGGGCGGCGGCCGCGCAGGGCTGGATCGACGGCGAAAAGGCGATGCTGGAAAGCCTTCTGGGATTCAAGCGCGCCGGGTGCGACGGAATTCTGACCTATTTCGCGCCCGAAGCGGCGGCGCTTCTGGCACCGGCGGTCTGACGCGCAGCCCCGGGACAGGCAGAAGGTCGGCAGGCGGCCGGTCGTCGGCAAGGCACCGCCCGGCCTGCCGCAGGGTGAATGACATGGCGCAGGAATGCGTCTATCATGGCGCGCAGGCGGGCCAAGACCCGCGATCGGGGCAAGGTTCAAAGGGCAGATCATGACCACTCCACTTACAAGACGGGCACTTCTGGGCATTGCGGGGTGCTCCCTGCTGGTCACTGCGGCCTGCGCCAGCGGTGTCGGCAGCGGGGCGTCCGCGCAGATCGACGCGCGGGTGGATGCAACGCGCGACTTTCTGTTCACCACCTATCCCGGCACAAGGGACCTGGCGGCAGGGGCCTCGGGTGTGCTGTGGATGCCGCTGATGACCGAGGCCGGCCTTTTCTTTGGCGGTGCCTACGGGCGCGGGGCGCTGAGGATCAACGATGTGACGGTGGACTACTATGCAACCGCCAAAGCCTCTTACGGTCTTCAGATCGGGGCACAGCAATATGCGCATGCGCTGTTCTTCATGACCCCCGAGGCGCTTGCAGATTTCCGCAGAAGCGATGGCTTGGCCGTGGGCACCGACTTGCGCTACGCCACTCCGGACCAGGGCGGGGCCAGCATCGGCAAGCAGACCACCGAACTGCAACCGGTGATCGCGCTCGTTTTCGGCCAGTCCGGCCTGATCGCCGGGGCTACGCTGTCGGGGGTGAAGTATACGCGGATCATCCCATGAGATGCAGCGTGCCAGTGCCGGGCGATCCGCAAGACAGACCGCCGCTTTGGTCCGGTGCCCGGTATTGCGATAGCTCGGGTGAAGCATGAATATGCATGCATGTCAGACATGCGGGGGCAGACTGAGGGCACCGCAGGTCGAAGGCCGGGGGCTTGGTCCACGCCGGTAACTGTGCATGCCCACCGGTTCGGAATGGACCGGCTGGCTTGCCGCCCTTGCCTCGACCACCGGACGCCGCGAAGGCGTGGCCTTTTTCGGCTGCGGGCAGGGAAGCGATCCGCAGCACTCAACCGTCAATCCGCATGCCTTGCCGCCTGGCGCTGACCCAACTGCGCATCGGTCATGACGGCGGGCCGGCACATATTGCACAAGGCGAAATCCTGCCGGCCCGCAGGCACCTTGATGACGGGCCCAGCCTGACGGGGCGGCGCGCGGCCTTTTTGCCGAAGGCCCGGCAGGGCCGGTTTGCCCCGCAGCCGCCTGATCTGGCGGCAGGACCTTTGGGGCCTTTGCGGCTGCCGGGGTCAGCCCTGCAGACGCCTGATCAGCGAAGATGTGTCCCAGCGTCCGCCGCCCATGGCCTGCACATCGCCGTAGAACTGGTCAACCAGCGCCGTCACCGGCAGGCGCGCGCCGGTCTCTGCTGCCGTATCAAGGCAAATCCCAAGATCCTTGCGCATCCAGTCCACGGCAAAGCCGAAGTCGAACCGGTCGTCCAGCATGGTCTTGTGGCGGTTGACCATCTGCCAGCTTCCGGCAGCCCCCTGGCTGATCACCTCGACCACCGCCGCGCCGTCAAGGCCCGCCTTCCGCCCGAAAGCCAGCGCCTCGGCCAGGCCCTGCACCAGACCGGCTATGCAGATCTGGTTCATCATCTTGGCCAGTTGCCCCGCGCCGCTGCCGCCCAGCAGACGGCAGATGCGGGCGTAGGCGGCGATGATCGGCTCGGCCCGCGCATAGGGGCCGGCATCCCCGCCGCACATGACCGACAGCACAGCGTTTTCTGCCCCCGCCTGCCCGCCCGACACCGGCGCATCGATAAAGCCAAGTCCGGCGGCCCCGGCTTGCGCGTGCAACTCGCGTGTGACCTTTGCCGAAACGGTGGTGTGATCGACAAAGACCGCCCCCGGTGCCATGCCGCCAAAGGCCCCATGCTCGCCCAGGCAAACCGAACGCAGATCGTCGTCATTGCCGACGCAGGCCAGCACGAATTCGGCCCCGCGTGCCGCCTCGGCCGGGGTTGGCGCGGCGCGCCCGCCGTGCCGTTCGACCCAGGCCCCGGCCCTGGACGCCGTGCGGTTGTAGACGGTCACCTCATGCCCGGCACGGTGCAGGTGCCCTGCCATCGGGCCGCCCATCACACCCAGCCCCAGAAATGCCACCCGCGCCATGTTGCCCCCGCCCTGCCCCGTGCCTGTAGCCGTGCCTGCGGCTGCGCGATTGCGTCCGGCAGGCCCATGCACTAGGTACCGGGCTTGCGACTGCCGTCAAGCACCGGGTTCTGGACCGCCATGATCGTTGCCTTCCGCTGGCTTTTGCGGCTGTTCACCGGCCTTGTGGTGCTGGGCGTTCTGGGTCTGGTGATCGGCTACCAGTTCCTGTCGCGTTCGTTGCCCGATTACAGCGAGGATTTCGTCCTGCCCGGCATTTCGGCCCCGGTCGAGATCGTGCGCAACAACGCCAATGTGCCCCATATCTTCGGCAACAGCGACGAAGACGTTTTCTTCGCCCTGGGATTTGCCCATGCGCAGGACCGTCTGTGGCAGATGACGCAGCTGCGGCGCACCGCGCAAGGCCGCCTGTCCGAGATTTTCGGCCAGCGCACCGTGCGCATTGACGAAATCCTGCGCCGCTACGACCTCTACGGCCTGGCGGTGCAATCGCTCGGGGCGCAGGACGCGCCGACCAGACGCGCGCTTGAGGCTTATTCAGACGGCGTCAATGCATGGATCGGTCAGGTCATCAGCGGCGCGCGCGGCCGGGGGGCACCCGAGTTCTTTCTGTTCGAGCCTGAAATCGCGGTCTGGCAGCCGGCGGATTCGATCGCGATCCTCAAGCTGATGGCACTGCAGCAATCCACCCATCTGACCGCTGAGGTGCGGCGTGCCCGCGCCTCGCTGCTGCTTCCCGATGCCCGCCTGCGCGACCTGCTTCCCGACGATCCCGGCGCGGGCATTGCCGCCCTGCCCGACTATGCCGGTCTTGTTCCGGGGGTTCTGCCCGGCGCAGGTCCCGTGCGGCTGGCCGATACGCCGCTGTCGCCCTTTGCGCAGGCCGGAATGGGCGGTGCCTCGAACGCCTGGGCCGCGGCCCCCGACCGCTCGGCGGCGGGCGGCACGCTGCTGGCGAATGATCCGCATACGGATTTCACCGCCCCCGGCCTGTGGTACCTTGCGCGTTTGCAACTGACGTCCGGGGGCGTGATCGGGGCGACGGTTCCGGGGGTTCCCGCCGTGCTTCTGGGCCGGTCCGACGCGGTGGGATGGGGGCTGACCTCGTCCTATCTTGATGATCTGGACGTGCATGTCGAACAGCTCAACCCCGAAAATCCGGAACAGTACCGCACCCCGGACGGCTGGGCCGAATTTGAAACCCGCCAGTCGATCCTGAACGTCAGGGATGCGCTGCCCGTCACCCTGACCCTGCGCTGGACCCGGAACGGCCCCGTTCTGCCGGGTTCCCATTTCGGTCTTGCGGCCATCACCCCGCCGGGACATGTCGCCTCGGTGTCGTGGACGGCGCTGTCTGCGACCGATACCACAATGACCGCAGCCATCCGCATGATGAAGGCGCAGTCCGTGGCGGACGGGCTGGCGGCGGGGGAACTGTTCATTGCGCCGTCACAGAACCTGATGCTTGCCGACAGGGACGGTATCGCCATGCAGGTCATCGGGGCGATGCCGCGCCGCGATCCGCGCAACCAAAGCCGGGGCCGGATGCCGACACGGGGCTGGCTGCCGGAAAACCGCTGGAACGGCTTTTTCCCCTATGCCGACAACCCGCGCTTCGTGAACCCGGCGACAGGCATTCTTGGCAACACCAACAACAAAACCGTGGACCGCCCCTTTCCCGCCCATGTCAGCTTTGACTGGGGCGATACCCAGCGCATCGCCCGCTGGCTGCGCCTGATGCAAACGCGCGAGGTTCATACCCGCGACAGCTTCATCGAGGCGCAGCTTGACACCGTATCCAACGCCGCGCGCACCCTGCTGCCGCTGGTCGGGGCCGATCTGTGGTTCACCGCCGGGGCATCCCCCGCCGGCACGCCCGAGCGGCGGCGGGCACAGGCACTGGACATGCTGGCGGAATGGAACGGCGAGATGAGCGAACATCTGCCAGAGCCGCTGATCTATTCGGCCTGGCTGCGCGCGCTGCAGGACCGGCTGATCCGCGACGAGATCGGCCCCTTTGCCGATGAGTTCACCCATGTTGACCCTGTGTTCATCGAACGGGTCTACCGCAACACCGAAGGCGCCGGGGTGTGGTGCGACATCCTGCAATCCTCGCCGGTGGAATCCTGCACGGACCTGGCGCGGCTGGCGCTGGATGACGCGCTCCAGGGCCTGGTGGAACGCTATGGCCCCAATCTGGAAAGCTGGCGCTGGGGCGATGCGCATCAGGCCCATCAGGACCATCCGGTGCTGGGCCAGGTGCCGGTGCTGCGCCATCTGGTGAACATCCGCCAGTCGACCAGCGGCGATGACGACACGCTGATGCGCGGGCGCACCGGCGGCAAGGACCCCGATCCCTTCACCAGCGTTCAGGGGGCAAGCTATCGGGGGGTCTATGACTTCGCCGATCCCGACAGTTCGGTCTTTGTCATCTCCACCGGGCAATCGGGCCATCCGCTGTCGCGCCACTATGATGATCTGGGCGAGTTGTGGCGGCGCGGCGAATACACGCCGATGTCGCTGGACCCTGATCTTGCCCGCGCCGCCGCCGTGGGGATCACCAGGCTGACACCGCAATGAGACTGGTGACGCAGCACCTTGTCCTGCGCCGCGCCCGGGGGGGGGAGATGCGAGGCCAAGGCATGCCCATCGGCCAGGCCTTCGCTCCCCCCCCCCGACCGCGATTTCTCCGAACGCTGCGACACCGCGAAAAACGGGGGTGACGACGCCCCCCGCCTGCGCGATCCTTGCGTGATCGCCCACCTCCTCCAGCCCGCCCTCTTCCACGGTCGTCACATCAGCGTTAAGATCAAGACGAGGGGCGAGTTCACCCCCGGCATGACCGTCGCCGACGGGTGGCGCACGACGAAGCGCACGCCCGGAGCGGTGGTCATGGGGAGAATGGGCAGGGAGGGTTTTTCCGGTTGTTGACGGAGCGGCTGGGGGGTGTGCGGGGGAGAAAGACTGCTACGCGCATTTTTTGTGTGAAGCACTTGGATTCGCGCAAAACTCAACCATAGTCCGAAGAGCCGATTAAAGAAGTGCGGTCAGATACCCTTCAATGGAGTGGACTAACCAATGCCAGATCACGTATTTCAAGTCTTTGTTCCCAATGGAACTCCGACATATACCTACGTCAAGCGTCAGTCTAAGGGAAACGAAGAGAAGCTAGCCGCGGCACTTGATATGCCAAAGATGGTAATTTCAGTCTCTGGACCTTCAAAGACTGGAAAGACTGCACTTTTAGCTACCTGCATTATGTCGGACAGAATTATTCCTGTTTCTGGTCAGTCACTTAGATCGGCAAGTGATCTGTGGCAAGCAGTCATGCGATGGATTGGCGGACCAGATGAAATTGAAAAGGTAAAGCAGCGTGTAATTGGTGGTGGTGGAGCCGTTCGTATTTCTGCTCAAGCTGGTGCAGTCTTTGCTAAGGGTGGAACCGAAGGGGAATTAAATGGCAGCTTCGCATCCACAAATGCTACTACGGAGCGATATAGCGTTGCATTCTTTGAATCTGTTTCAAAGGAACTGGGTGGAAGCGATTTTGTAGTATTTTTGGACGACTTTCATTATATTCCTAAAGAGGCGCAGGTCGACATTGCTAAGTCCATTAAAGCAATCGCTGAACGTGGTGTGCGCGTGTGCATCGCTTCTGTGCCACACAGATCGGACGACATGGTCAGGGCCAATGATGAGCTGACAGGGCGAATTGTATCAATTATGTTCGACTACTGGCTCTGTTGCGCAAATCACCTGACGACCGAGGTACCCCTTTCCCCGGACAGACTTATCCCACGGCCTCTGTGACGGGGATGCCGAGCGCGGTGTAGCCGTTGAGGACGCCTATGCGGACCTGGAGTTCGGCAACCTGA